>DATDQG010000049.1:0-2432 GCA_035292365.1 Dehalococcoidia bacterium | reverse complement strand
CGCGCGCTGGCGGGCCGCCTCGAGGTCCGGCTGCGCCCCTAGGTCGAGGGTGAGCGTGTGGACCTCGTAGCCATACTCCTCACGTAGCCAGTAGAGGCAGACGGAGGTGTCGAGGCCGCCGCTATAGGCGAGGACGACGCGGTCAGGCATGGTCCCAGGGGCCGACTCTTAATGTCATTCTGAGGTCGCCTGAGGCGACCGAAGAATCTTTCATGTGCAATGTCATCCTGAGCGAAGCGAAGGACCTAGCATCTTGGTGTCACGGTTGTCGAGCATAAAAGGGCGTATTCTAAGGCATAGACGCCCATCTTGATGCCGCTCTGAGGTCGTCTGAGGCGACCGAAGAATCTTGCTCTTCAAACCACTGCGCACTGAGGTCATTCCAGTTTGGGTTGAGTGAGTCGATCAGGGCGATTTTCTTCGCTCGGACCCAGCCCTTGATCTGCTTTTCTCGCCCAATTGCCGACTGGACATCCTCGGTGACCTCGTAGTAAACCAGACGAGTTACGTTGTACTTATGTGTGAATCCTTCCACCAACTTGTTCTTGTGCTCAAAGACTCGTCGCTGGAGGTCGTTTGTCACACCCGTGTAGAGGGTTCCTGAGCCATTGGTCAGCATATAGACGTAGTACTGAGGCATGCTAGGTCCTTCGCTCCGCTCAGGATGACATTAACATTAGCATTTGCTCGGGACGACAGTAATGCTCGCGAGGGATGACACTGGCGCCAAAAACAGCATGCCCTAGTCCGTGCTGGTGGAGACGTTGTCGAGCCAGACCATGATGCGCTCGAGGGTGTCGAGAGCGAAGGTGACCTGGCGAGGGGTGATCGTGAGGGCCGGCATGAAGCGGATGATGTTGGGGCGCGGCGCGTTCAGCAAAAGCCCCTCTTCGATGGCCGCCTGGATGATCGTGTCGGACAGGTCAAGCTGGAAGTCGAGGGCCTGGAGCAGGCCCTTGCCACGGGCATCGTTGACGAAGAAATACGTCCGCGTCATCTCGACGAGGCCTTTGCGCAATTGCTCGCCGCATGTGCGCACGTTGCTGAGGACGTCGTTCTCGAGAATGAAGCTGAGCACGGCGAGCGCGGCGGCGCAGGCGAGCGGGTTCCCGCCGAAAGTGGAGCCATGGTCGCCCGGCTCGAAGACCGCGGCGCTCTCCTTCGCGATGATGGCGCCGATCGGGAAGCCGTTGCCCAGCCCCTTTGCGACGGCAAGGACATCGGGCTCGATGCCGGCCTGCTCGTAGGCCCAGAGAGTGCCGGTGCGGCCGACGCCGGTCTGGACCTCGTCCAGCATCAACAGGAGGTTCTGCTGGTCGCACCAGCGGCGCACCTGTTGTAGAAAGTCGCTGTCGGGAACGATGACGCCACCCTCGCCCTGGATCGGCTCCAGGAGGACGGCGCACGTGCGGTCTGTCGTCGCCTCCATGATGGCGGCGGGGTTGTCGTAGGGCACGTGCACGAAGCCCTCCGGCATCGGGGTGAAGGGTTCCTGATATCGCGGCTGGCCGCTGGCGGCGATGGCGGCGAGGGTGCGCCCATGGAAGGAGTTGGCTGCGCTGATGATCTCGAAGGCGCCGCCGCGGTGCAACTTGCCCCACTTACGCGCCAGCTTGATGGCGCCTTCCACGGCCTCGGCGCCGGAGTTGCAGAAGAAGACGCGATCGCCGCAGGAGTTCTCGACGAGGAGCTTCGCCAGCTCGACCTGCGGCACCGTGTAGAACTGGTTGGAGGTCTCCATCAGGATGCCCGCCTGTTTGGTGATGGCCTCGACGACTGCAGGATGGCTATGGCCGAGGCTGGTGACTGCCCAGCCACCCACCATGTCGACGTACTCCCTGTTGCGGTCGTCGAAGACGCGGCAACCTTGGCCGCGGACGATCGTGACGGGAGTGCGGTGGGCGGTGTGCATCAGGTAACGCTCGGCCAGCTCCTGCCAATCGGGCATGGTGCCTCCTTCGGATGGCGTGAAATAAGGGCCCTGCCGTAGGCGGGGGCGCGTCGATGCGTAGGATAGCGCTTTTGGGCGCCGCTCACAAACGCGGTCGTGCGAGATCCGTAGTGCCGAAGGTGGGAGGACTAGGTGCGCCGGCGGCGTGGTCGAGCGGAGTCCTCGCCCACGGTCTCCACAGCCCGGGCGTTTTGGTCCTCGCCGACAGCGAGGTAGCTCTTGGCGTGGATGTCGGCGTAGAGGCCGCCCAGGGCCAGCAGCTCCTCGTGCTTGCCCATCTCCACGATCCGCCCCTTCTCCAGCACCACGATCCGGTCCGCATCGCGGATCGTCGAGAGCCGGTGGGCGATGACGAACGAGGTGCGGCCCCGCAGCAGCTCCTTCAGCGCCCGCTGGATCAGCATCTCCGAGTAGCTGTCGATGTTGGCCGTCGCCTCGTCCAGGATCAGGATGCGCGGGTCCGCCAGGATGGCCCGGGCGA
>DATDQG010000048.1:0-9263 GCA_035292365.1 Dehalococcoidia bacterium | reverse complement strand
ATAGAGCTTGAGGTCGGGAATGCGAGAGAAATGCCGGATGTCGTGCGTCAGCACCGTCAGATCGTAGTACAGCGCTGTTGCGCCCAAGATAATGTCAAAGTCGGGAATAAGCTCGCCACGCCTCCGAAGGTCAGTGCGGAGAGTAGCAAACTGCTCCATGATGGGGTCGTTCAAGTTGAGAATCACCAAAGGGGCCAGAAACTCGCGGAACGCCTGTAGATGTGTTTGTGGGTCTGGCGACCCGAAAGCGCCCTCGTAAATCTCACCAACCGTGACCCAGCTAATGGCGATGCCCTCTTGGGCATGACCGGTGAGCGTGTCGATTTCCTGTTGTCTACCTGCAAGCGCCTGAATAGCCCAATCGGCGTCCAGAATATACGCCATTACGGCCTGTCAGCCGGTCTCGATCCTTCCTCACGAGCACGATGTATGCTCTCGATGAGCTTGTCAACTTCCAGGTCGGCCCAGCTGCCGGCGACCTTGGCCAGCGCCACCCTCACGTTCTCGGGGTTGTAGCCCACCCAGATATTCGGTCGTATGTGGCTGGCAAGCTTGTGCATTGTCCTCTTGCTGCGCATTGACCGCCTCGTTCGCCCTACACGATCGCCAGCATGCGGTCCAGTGCGACCTTGGCCCAGTGCGCGATCTCGGGCTCGACCTTGACGACGTTGACGGGGTTGCCCTCCGCGATGCCGTCCAGCGCCCAGAGGAGGTACGCCGGGTGGATGCGGTACATGGTGGAGCAGGGGCAGACCACCGGGTCGAGGCAGAACACGAGCTTGTCGGGGTTCTCCTTGGCAAGGCGGCTGACGAGGTTGATCTCGGTGGCGACGGCCCACTGCGAGCCCGTCGGCGCGGCGGCGATGGTCTTTGCGATGAACTCAGTGGAGCCCACGTAGTCCGCCATCTCCGCGACCTCGTGGCGCACCTCGGGGTGCACGAGGATGTTGATGCCGGGGAAGCGCGCCTTGGCCTCGAGCACCTGCTCCACCGAAAACCGGTCGTGGGTGGGACAGTAGCCCTTCCAGAGGATGAAGCGGCTGCGGTAGAGCTGCGCCGGCGTCAGCCCGCCCAGGGGCGCGTCGCCGCGCCAAGCCCAGACGGCGATGTCGTCCTCAGTGAACCCGAGGTCGTAGGCGACGTTCCGACCGAGGTGCTCGTCGGGGAAGAAGAGGAGGCGCTCCTTCTGCTCAAGGCCCCAGGAGACGACCGCCTTGGCGTTGGACGACGTGCAGACCGCGCCGCCGCGCGCGCCGCAGAACGCCTTGAGCGACGCGGTGGAGTTCATGTAGGTGATCGGGGCCACGGTGTCGCCCAAGACCTCCTGGATCGATTCCCAAGCGTCGAAGACGTCGTCGGGGTTCGCCATGTCGGCCATGTGACAGCCGGCGGCGAGGTTCGGCAGGACGACCTTTTGATGAGGCCCTGACAGGATGTCGGCGCTCTCTGCCATGAAGTGGACGCCGCAGAAGACGATGTACTCGGCCTCGGGTCGCGAGGCGGCGTACTGAGCGAGCTTGAACGAGTCGCCGCGCTCGTCGGCGTACTTGATGATGTCCTCGCGCTGGTAGTGATGGCCCAGGATGACGATCTTCGTGCCGAGGGCGGCGCGCGTCTCCCTGATCCGTCGGTCCAGCTCCTCGGGCGAGAGGCCCTGATAGCGCTCCGGGATCGGCTGCCACTCGTAGCCCTGGTTCCGCGCCTGACGGAACAGCGTGATCAGGTCGTCGGTGACCTGGACGTCGCAGGCGTCGCGGAGGCTGATGGGGATGATGTTGTGCTGAGCTATCGCCATGGCTCTCGCTCCTGGTGCCTCGCCCCGAGTCGCTCGTGGGCGGGCGGAGTCACAAGCAGGTTATTTGAACCATTATAACACGCAGGCTCAGGCCTTATGCCGACGCGGGACCTAAGGATGACGGCCGTCCGCCCCTACAACGCCGCGATGCCGGCGTTGGCCATGTCCTCGTCCTGCTGCGAGGAGCCGCCGCTGACGCCGACGGCGCCGATGACTTCCTCGCCTCTCGTGATGGGCACGGCGCCCTGGCCGAAGACCAGGCGTCCCTGCTGCATCTGGTTCAGGCTCGTGAAGACCGGGCTGCTGGCCCGCTCGGCGAAGGCGGCGCTGGGCCGCCCGAACATGGCGGAGACCATCGCCTTGCCGCGCGCGACGTCCGCCGTGTAGAAGCGGGCGCCGTCCATGCGGGCCAGCGCCACCACGTCGCCTCTCCCGTCCACGACGCAGATGCTGACCCTGAGCCCTGTCTCCTGCGCGCTCGCGCGGGCTGCCGCCATGATCTTGTCCGCGTCCGCGAGAGTGATGGCCATGCCGTTGCTCCTTTCATGGCTAACGGGCCGAGTTCATCATCGGGGGCTGGTTGCCCCAGGATTATACCTTGCTATGAACGCTGCGTCCCCAGGTAGTGCGTTTGACAGTTAGTGGGCGTCAGGATAACTTGGCGCCACCCCCCGCCTTATGATTTCACGGTGCGGGCAATGTGCGAAAGGAGCATGCGATGCCGGAGCCATGGGAAGGTGCTTGGGAACCACTCGCGGAGGGACGACACGGACTCGTACTGATTAACAAGCACCACTATTCCATCATCGACGGCGCTAAGGACCGCAAACCCGCGACCAGCCAGCCACCAGCCGAGGCGGAAGCGGCAGCGCTGTTTCGGTCGCTTGACGCTGGAGGGGGGAAGGCAGCGATCTCGCCTTCGGAGGGGGGTTGGATTTTGGACTTGACGCCCACGATATCGCGGAATCCATGGGCGGAGGGAGTCAGCCTGCGCATGGCGGCCAGCATCGACGGCGATAGGGCCGTATTCCAGGACGTGCGTGCCGATGCGACGCGTGGCGAGGAAGCAGCCTACCGTAGGGCAAGCGCCCCTGGGACATCGCCGATGGCCGGCGCCTGGGAGATGCTCTCGGAGCGGCGGAACGGGCTCCTCCTGCAGACGGACACCCACTACGCCCTTGTAGAGACGAGCAAGGACCGCCCGCGGCCCGCGGGGCCCTCGCCCCAGATGAGCGATGCGGAAGTGGCCCAGCTTTACGCCGGGCTGAGTGTACAGGCCGGCACCTACACCATCTCAGGTTCGACTATGATCCGCCGTCCGGTCGTGGCCCATAATCCACAGCTCCAGGGCGTCGACGCCGCAGTCGAGTTCAAGCTCGAAGGCGACACGCTGCGCCGATTCCTGCCGCGGCCGGACGGATCGAGGGTCGAGGTAATCTGGCGGCGGATCGGGTAGGCCAGGCTACAGGGGAGAGAGGCTGGCCTCGATGCAGCTTGTGATAGCAATTGGCTCCTGGATATTGAGCCCTACTAATATATAATAGGCTCTTGACAACAGAGCCAATTATAGTTATCCTCTCATTGGCGGTCTGGGTTCGCCCAAAATTCGCCGCCGGAGGGTACAATGTCCTTAGTCAGCGCAGTTGATCAGTCGTCCGTTCAGGAGGAAACAGTGGTTCGAGGGCGCAGGCCGCGGGTATCACCACCACCAACGCGGACAGAGAGAGTGGACAAAGTACGTGGTGCCATCTTGGGGCTCCGAGACGATCTTATTGCCGACGGTTTCGGCAGCATGCTGCCTCCTCCCGCTACCGTGGTCCCCATCTCCGCTGCCATCCACGACGCCAAAACAGGCGGTTGGATTGCGCATGTAGAGGAGCCGTTGGGGATTTACCTGCAGCGCGTTTCCATTCAGGACAACTTCTTACAGCGACCTCCGTTCGATCACTCGAGCGATCCGATCTATCGCCGCCTCATTCGCGACTTCATCAGCGGAGCGGCTATGCCGGAGTCGAAGGTGGCTGCCCTGAGCAGGACCATACAGGGCGGTCGGGCCGAGTCGCTAGACGTAGCAGACCTGTACTACTCGATCATAGATGGGCTGCAGCGAGGCTACTGCTATGGACTAGCGGTGCTTCTGGTGTGGCGACGTGAGCAATTGGTCCGCGACGGTCTTCTGTCCCAGGAGGCTTGGAGCTACATCGAGGACACTGTCGAAAAGGCTGGCGAGCCTAGGCAGGCGGTGGAGGAGCTGCTGCGTCGCACCATGCGGTACGAGGTCTTCTGGAACATCGACCTGGAGGGCCTGCTCCACTACATGGTGACGTTCAATACCGCCCAGCGTCGCATGAGCCTAGATGTCCAACTGGAGATCATGCGTGGGCCGCTAATCCGAGAGCTGGAGAACGCGGGCATCCCAGTTTGGCACGATATAGCGAGTATGCCAGGAATGCGCCAGGCAAGGGACCGCTTCCCAGCCAGTGATCTGATTTTGGCGACCCAGGCATTCATCACAAATAATCCCCAATTGACTCCTGCCAGCGAGGCCGAGCGCCTGCTAAATCAGAGCCAAGCGTATCTAGACAACATCGGCGACATCAATGACGTGGCCCGCACGCTGACACGATTGACCGCTGAGCTTCATCCAGAAATCATGCGAGTATATGCCCATGATCCCAGCAAGCGGTACGTCCTATCCGGGGGTGGTACTTTCTTTCAGAGTCTAGCAGCGGCATGCGGGTACGTCCGAAACCGCATCAATATGCGTGCCCTCGAGGCGGCGCTAGACAAGATAATGACCCAGGTGCGCAAGCCAGGTGATGACCCGCTGCACCTCGACGACTATCAGCGCGCACTGTCCACCATCACGTCATCTAGGGGGAAAGCCATGAGACGTCTGGTGTATGACACATTCCTTCGGTTCTTCACCGGCGCCACGCTGGAGCTCGAGTGGTCTGACACCGCTGCCCAGATCACCGGTTAGCTCTCGGCAAGTCCGGTCTCTCGACCAGCTGCCGCGCAGCTGGTCGAGCTTTTTCGGCGGCCCGGCAAGACCGCGCTCTGCGATACCGAGTGTCGTAGAAAAGCCGGTGTAGCACTCTTGACTTCCCAATGACTCGGGTCTACGTTTCGGATATTCCCGAAGCACATTCTCAAGGGAGGCAGCATGGCCACAAACGTGAAGCTATGGCAAGACAAGGAGGTCCGCATCGGCGGGCTCAAGTTCCACTACCTGGACTGGGGCTCGGGCGAGACCCATCTCCCACCGATGCTCCTGCTCCATGGCGGCGGCCAGGACGGCCATAGCTGGGACGAGTTCTCGGCGCGCATCCGCGACCAGCACCACGTCTACGCGCTGGACCAGCGGGGCCACGGAGACAGCGACTGGGCCCCTGACCCCTCCGGCTACGGTCGGACGCATCACTTCCAGGACATCTCAGGCTTCGTTGACACGCTCGGCCTGGGCCCGTTTGTGCTCATCGGCCTGTCGATGGGCGGCGGCAACGCCATCTATTTCGCTGCCCGCCGTCCCGAGAAGGTGCGTGCACTGGTCATCGTGGACATCGGTCCACAGGTGGGCCGCGAGCGGAGAGAGGAACCTCAGGCCCAGAACTTCGCGAACATCGAAGAGTTCGACTCCTTCGAGGCGGCGGTCGAGGCGGCCCATCGCTTCAACCCGCGCCGGCCCCTCGAACAGCTCCGGGAGCGACTCGGCTTCCGCCTGCGACAATGGCCCGACGGACTGTGGCGACCGAAGCAGGACAGGCGACGCCGCGTCCAAGAGACACCCGACGATGCGCAGCAGCGGGAAGCTGAGGCCTGGGCTGACCTGAAGCGCATCACCTCACCGACGCTGATCGTCCGCGGCGCCGAGAGCCCGGTCCTCAGCCCGGAGATCGCGGAACGGATGGTCGAGACGATGGCCGGCTGTGAGCTCGTCACGGTGGAGAAGTCTGGCCACACCGTCCCAGGCGACAACCCGGAGGGCTTCTATGCGGCCGTGACGGCCTGGCTGGCGAAGAAGCGCATCTCGCCGGCCAGTCCCAGTGCGAGGTGAGGGCCTGCGTTCATCCCGCTGAAGCGCCCTCCCACTGGGCGTGAAACGACCGTGGTTGTGTCGGGGTGTCCAGAGGGGCAGAGCCCCTTTGGCGGGGGCTTGGGGGTGTCCCCCAGTACGTCACTGGGTGGGTGGGTGGGAAGACCCAGGACGCTTTTTTCAGCCACTCCTGCCGGATGAGTCCCGCAGCTATTCCGCAGAAGGCGTGCCAAGGTCGGAGTCCCTTGCATGGAGCTATCTGGCTGTTCATGACGACAGAGCGCATCGTAGATCGGAGAACGTGTGCTACGACCACCAGTATTCTGGTAGCTCTGCTTAGCGAGGCGTTTGGAACGAGATGCACCGGACCGTGGATCATCTAACGCAATGTCTGAAACAATCGAAGTGATGCGGGGGCGCCACGGCGACGAGCAACTCTTCGGGCCACTACCAGGGGTGCTGCACGGTCAAGTCGCGGCGTACGAGTTCAAGCTTCCTGATTCCTTCGAGCCGTGGCCAGGGAGAAGCCTCCTTGAGAGGACATTCGTGCTGCTCGACCTCGGCGTGAGCTTCGCGAATCCCTGTTGGGTCCGGCACTTGAAGGCGGATGGGGCTGTGATAGACCGTACGCAAGACGGCAGTGACACCTGGTACGTGGATCTCGTAACGGTCGAACGAGAAGGGGACAGATACACATTCCGCGATCTTTACATCGACGTGATGGTTCCGATGGACGGGCGCCACTACCGGATGCTAGACCTCGACGAGTTCGCAGACGCCATTGACAATGCGTCGTTAAGCATCGTCCTGGCAATCGACGCGTTACGTCGTTGGCAGCGGTTCCTCGACCGGCATCTGCACGCCGACCGCGCTCCCACGGGAGATTGGACCGACTTTCCGCCGGCCGCGATCCTTCCGCTGCTCGAATTACCACCGTTTGTCGCTCCCGTCCGCTGGAACGAGTGAGGCGTCGGATGCTCCGCGTCGAGGTAAACGGTCTCTCGGTCGCCTACGAGCGGACTGGTGACGGTCCGGCGCTGGTCCTGTTGCACGGGTTTACCCACGACTCACGTGTGTGGAGGCGACAGCTCGAAAACCTGTCGGATCAGTTCACCGTCATCGCGTGGGATGCGCCGGGCGCGGGTCAATCGCCCGACCCACCGGAGGGCTTTGGGATAGGCGACTGGGCGGACTGTCTTGCAGGGCTCCTAGACGCCACCGGGGTTCAGCGGGCGCACATCCTCGGTCTTTCGTGGGGAGGAATCGTCGCCCAGGAGCTCTATCGGCGCCACCCCGCGCGTGTGCGGTCGCTTGTCCTGGCCGATACCTACGCCGGCTGGAAGGGCTCGCTCCCTGCCCCGCTCCCCGAGGAGCGCTTGGCGGCCTGCCTGCGAGATGCCTCGCTGCCGCCCAGCGAGTTCGTGCCGCGGTACCTACCCGGGATGTTCGGCGCGTCCCCGACGCAGGAAGTCCGAGAAGAGCTGGCAGGAATCATGGCCGACTTCCACCCGGCCGGGTTCAGGCTCATGGCGACGGCGCTGGCCCACGCAGACACGCGCGAGCTCCTGCCCACCATCCGGGTTCCCACGCTGCTGCTCTGGGGTGACGCGGACGCACGGTCACCGATGACCGTCGCGCACCAGCTTCACGATGCGATACCCGGCGCGAGGCTGGCGGCCATACCGGGAGCCGGGCACGTCAGTAACCTCGAAGCGCCGGAACGGTTCAACGCCGAGGTGCGCGACTTCTGCCTGTCTGTCTCGATCACGTGATCCCTTTCGATAATCTCTGCTCACTTCCACAGCTACAATCCTTAGGCGACTGGGAGCCATAGTCGTCTCTTTGTGGTTGGGTGCGGCCTAGCTCGCCACCGGAGCCGACCGTGTGCTCGCTTCGCTCGCCCACGTCAGCGATGGCCTGAAACGAGGTGGCGGATGCTCGCGCAGAGACAGGGCCTTCAAGTTGATGCAGCCTCTCGGGGTCAGCGTTGAAGCTTGACCCGTCAGCAGTTCAGGCCGTATTGACCGTTGTAGCTGCCTGCAATGGAGAAAAAGAGAGAGGCTACGAAAGCCTCTCTCTTTTCATTGCAGCGCCAGATCAAGAAGGCTTCGCCCAGATCCCTGCGCTAGAAACGTCAATATTCACGACAGGCTCATTACCGACAACCCAGGCGTCGTGTCCAGGCGGTACAAGCGCGATGTCGCCCGGGCCAAACTCTTCCTGTGTGCTGTCGTCCATGACTACATGCAGTCGGCCTGCGACCATGTATAGCATATGCGGAGCTTGGCAACTGTCCGTCTTAGTGATGGGCTTGACGTCCTTTGACCACTTCCAGCCCGCCGGCAGCGTCACTTTGCCCCAAGTGACGCCTCCAAGGTTTACGACTCGCGCTTCTCCTGAGCCTGCGGGTCGAACTTCATCGGGTGAATCGAAACTACGCTTCTCCATGGTTGGCATAACTCCAAGCCTCCTTCTTATATGGCTTCTTGACCGCAGCACTGGAGTGGCTTTTAGGCCTTCCTCAGTCCCGGTGCGGCCCTCAAGCGCTGAGCCAGAATGTAGCAGGCTCGATTCTGCTGGTCAAGCTGTGCAGGCCGGGGCCCGGATGCGGTCAGCCAGCGCCGCGAGCATCCAGTTGGCGTAGAAAGCGGCTTCGCTCACTACGGTGCCCGGATCCTTCCCCTTCGGGGGAACTCAAGGCTCGCTTTCCTCGGCATGCTTCAGGGTGACGCTTCGACAGGGCCATAGTGAGCGGACTGAGCCTAAACGACTTGCAGCGTGATGAAGCGCCTACGCGCCTGCGCCAACGGCGCGAGGCGGCCCTGGAGGGCCCAGGGGCCGACTTGTTCAATGGTGGCCCGCACCGTCTCACCGCGCCACCCGGGGCGCCGCCTCGCCCGGCCTCCGTTCTACGCTGACGCTGAGGCCAGGCTGGTCGGCCGCCAGAGGGGGCAGGAGGTGCGATAGCAACTGCTCCGCGCTCATGCGGTGGACACGACCGTTTGGGCCGGTTCGTGTCCAGCCGTCGCCCTCCTTGACGTGGCTCCACGTCTGGCCGTGTGAGGTTCTGATGTAGATCACGTAGTCAGTGTTCTTAGCCATGTGTTGATCTCCTGGTGAAGCCAGGACGAAGCCTGCGTGGATGCGCGCGTGGACGTGGAGCCGGCGCGCAGGAACTCCTCCTCGACGTTGGCGGCTGGGTTGCCGCGGGCGCGGAGAGGTGGTCGACGGTCGCGCAGGGTGAGCGGAAGGGGTTCAAACGACTTGCAGCGTGATGATGCGCCGGCCAGTTGCCTGCGCGGTCGGCGCGAGGCGGCCCTGGAGCGCCCAGGGGCTGGCCTGCTCGATGGTGACCGGCACAGTCTTGCCGCGCCACTCGCCGAGGTCGGCGAAGAAGGCGAGCTTGTTCGTGCGGGTGCGGCCGGACCACTT
>DATDQG010000047.1:0-3222 GCA_035292365.1 Dehalococcoidia bacterium | reverse complement strand
ACCTGCGGCGTGCGCGAGCGCTGCAGCCCCTGGCGCGGGAGCTCGGGATGGAGAGCGTGACAGAGCTGGCGCTCCGATTCGCCTTGAGCAAGCCGGGAATCTCGACAGTCTTGGTCGGCTTCTCGGACGTTGCCCAGATCGAGGCGGCAGCACGCTGGGCGGAGCGAGGACCGCTGGGTGAGGAGGTCGTTCGTCGCGTGCTTCCCGCGGGAGCGTAGGCCCATGGTGACGCTCCAGGAGTTCATCGAGGAGGCCCTGGCCAATTCCTGGGAGAACCTCCACCGCGCCACGGACGACCTGAACCTCGAGCAGCTGCTCTGGCGCCCGAGGCCGGAGGCCAATCCTGTCGGCTACCTCCTGTGGCATGTGGGGCGGGTAGAGGACAACTTCATCCAGCGGTTCATACTGCGCGGCGACGAGGTGTGGTGGGCCAAGGGCTGGCAGGAGCGCTTCGGCTACCAGACGCGCGGCATAGGCACCGGCTTCACGACCGAGCAGGTCGATGATGTGCCGATCCCCTCGCTCGCCCTGGTGTGGGGCTACCTCGATGAGGTCCGCGAGCACACGATGCGTTACCTCAGCGCGCTTGACTGGACTACGTTGACTGAGAAGCCGCGCGCCGACCGGTTCCCGGAGTGGTCCATCCAGACGATCCTGCGGCAGCTCATTGCGCACAGCAACCAGCATCTGGGCGACATCAGCTACCTGCGGGGGCTGATGGGTTTGCCTGGGGCGCTGGGATAGATGGGTCGACGCATTCATCCCACGCGAAAGCAGTGCGAAGAGTCTCGCGATGAGGCACTCGACGTGGGGTTCATAGCCACAGCCGTCGCATGACAACTCTTGTAACAGGCGCGAGCGGCTTCATCGGGCTGGCGCTCGTACGGGAGCTGGTGGCGCGAGGCGAGGCTGTACGTGCCTTGGTGCGACGCACCAGCGACGTGGCGCCGCTACGCGAGCTGCATATCGAGCTGGCGTACGCCGACATCCGCGAAGAGGCGCTCTGGCCTGCCGTCGAGGGATGCGAGCGCATCTACCACCTTGCTGCCATGCTGCGGCTGCCGCGAAAACGGCGCCGTCAGCCCAGGCCGGAGGCCCAGATGGCCTCGGTCAACGTGGAGGGCACGCGCCTTGTGTTGGGCGCGGCCAGAGACCACCGCGTCGCGAAGGTGGTGCATGTCAGCAGCGTCGCCGCCATCGGCGAGGCGCCCGGTGAGACGGCGAACGAGACGACGCGCCATCGAGGGTACTTTTACTCGGAGTACGAGCGGACAAAGTATCTTGCCGAGCAGGAGGCGCAGGAGGCCGCAGGCCGGGGACTGACGGTCGTGCCGGTGTGCCCCAGCATCGTCGTCGGGCCCGGTGAACGCGACGCGCTTGCCGAGGTAGTGGCGCGCTTCCTGAACTGGGGACGGTCGATCTGGTTGCCCGACCCGGTGCTGCCGTTGGTGGGCCTCGACGACACCGTGGACGGCCTCATGCGTGCCATGGAGCGAGGCCTGTCAGCCCGACGCTACATTTTGAACAGCGAGAACCTCCGCCTGACCGAGTTCCTTTCGTTGGTGGCGGAGGCGGCCGGGGTGCAACAACGCGCCTATCCGTTGCCGGCGTGGGCCTGGTCGCTGCCGGCTGGGTTCCTGTACCGGGTCACGGGCGCGCTGGGGCCCCAGCGCCTGCACTACTGGCTGACGAGGGCTATCCATGGTGCCGCCTTCGATGCGCCGAGGGCGCGCGATGGGCTAGAGGTGCGCTTCACGCCGATTCGCGAGGTGTTGCCGGGGATGCTGGAAAGCATGGTCGAGCGCGGGATGGTCCGTCGGCCGTTGCCAGGTCTAGCCATTAAGGTCTAGGTTTTCTCGAACCGCCGCAAAATGATGCAAATGCATCTTGACGTGTGGTGTCCTCCTCGTGGCAATGTTGGCTCGCTCGTACAAGGCGCCGTCAGGAGGAGACATGGTAAGGAAAGCTTTGAAGTGGACGGGCATCGCGCTGGGCGGCTTGGTTGCGCTGCTCGTTTTGGTCCTCGTGGGACTATACGCTTCTACCGGGCTCCGACTCAGCAAGACCTATCGGATTGACCCTGCTCCGCTGCGTGTGCTATCGGATGCGGCGACCATGGAACGAGGCCGCCACTGGACGGCGGTCCATTGCACCGGCTGTCACGGTGAAGACCTGTCGGGAACAGTCGTGTTCGAGGACCCCTCTTTAGGGCGCGTGGAGGCTAACAACCTTACCTCGGGACGAGGCGGCATCGCGAGCACCTATGGCGACGCGGACTGGCTGCGGGCCATTCGTCACGGCGTCCGGCCCAACGGGAAGCCGCTCGTCATTATGCCGTCGAAGGAGTACTACCACCTGAGCGACGAGGACCTCGCCGCGATCATCGCCTACGTGAAGAGCGTGCCGTCGGTGGACAGCGCCATGGGCGGGTACACCTTCAAACCGATGGCGCGGATCCTTACGGCTGTGGGCGCGTTCGGCGACATCCTCGCTGCGGAGGTCATCGACCATAGCGCTCCGCGACCTGCAGCCCCGCTGGTGGGCGCGTCGGTGGAGTACGGCGCGTATTTGGCGAGGACGGGTGGCTGCCTCGGCTGTCATGGGCAGGAGCTCTCCGGCGGGAAGGACCCGAACCCCGCGGCGCCGCCGGCTCCAAACATCACTCTTGGGGGCAGCCCGGGGCGCTGGTCTGAAGCGGAGTTTGTAGCGGTCATGCGTACGGGCGTCGCTCCGGGCGGCCGCCAGGTGAGCGAGTTCATGCCGTGGAAGTACATGGGTCGCATGAGCGATGGCGAGCTCAAGGCCCTGTGGCAGTACCTAAAGTCCCTGCCCGCGAAGGCGAGCACTGCGCCGTAAGGTTCCAAGTCCATCATGAGCTTGATGAAGCTCTTCTACGAAGTAACGTATCGCTATTTCCGAGCGCCCTGGGACATCGGGCCGCGCGAGGAGCTTGTTGCCCTGGTCGCGAGCGGACGCATCGCCCCTTGCCGCGCCATTGACCTCGGCTGTGGCACAGGGGCTAATGCGATCTATCTTGCCCAGAAAGGATTCGAGATGACCGGCGTAGACTACGCTGCGGCCGCCGTGGAAAAGGCGCGGGCGCGGGCAACAGAGGCGGGCGTGCAGGTCGACTTCATCGTGGATGACCTGACGGACCTGCGCCATGTCTCAGGGACATTCGACTTCCTGCTCGACTACGGTGTGCTGGACGATTTGCGCCCT
>DATDQG010000046.1:0-2143 GCA_035292365.1 Dehalococcoidia bacterium | reverse complement strand
CCCGCCACTTGGTGCATCTATTCTCTTAGACGCCGCTCATCGACAATTCTATTGTGCGGGCGACCTACTACGCTTGGAGCCTCCCCCGAGCGTCCAACTACGAAACGCGGACGTGTCAGGCTTCGGAGCCCGTATGCTTGGCTTAGTTCGCCCGAGCTCAGCTCAAGTCCGCTTCTTTACATTCGATGCGGATCCTACCCGCTTCACCCGGAGCGCCAGCTGGTCGATCGGCGAGTAGCCGCGGGCTCGCTTGAGGCGCTCGCTCTGGGCCGCGTGGGCGTAGCGCTCCGTCACCTTGGAGGACGTGTGGCCCATGTAGTGCTGCAGCGTGATCGTGGGCATACTGTTCTCCTGGGCGCGGATGCCGAGCGTGTGCCGCAGCAGATGGGGGTGCAGCCGCTCGATGCCGGAGCGCTTGGCCGCCCGTGTGAAGAGCATCCGCACCGCGTTGTAGGTCAGCGGGTAGCCCTCGGGCGATAGGAAGAGCTCGTCGATCGACGGCAGCGCCGGCTGCGCGCGGAAGAACGTCACGTACTTGCGCAGCAGCCGCTCCGTCGTGAAGCCGAAGGGGATGCTGCGCTCCTTGCGCCCCTTGCCCATAACGAGGAGGAAGCCGTTGTCGAGGTCGACGTTCTCGACCTTGAGGGTAATGAGCTCCGCCAGGCGCAAGCCCGTGTCGAGCATGAGCAGGAAAATCGCCTTGAGACGGCACTCGGTCGGGTTGTTGTCGTCGTAGGCGCCGAGCCGCGCCCGCTCCTCCCCTTCGCTCAGCGGCCGCAGCTGGCACTCCTCCAGGCGCGGCAGGCGCAGGGTGTGCAGCGGGTGGACCTGCGTGTAGCCCTCGCGCTCCAGCCAGCCGCCGAAGGTCTTGAGCGCGCGCGTGTACTGGTGGACCGTGCTGACCGAGAGCGTCTCCCCCGTCCTGCCCTCCAGGGTGGGGTGGCCCACGTACTTCTGCCGCCCCAGGGCGTCGGCCAGCGTCGCCGGCCGGCCGTAGGTCGCCTCGAACCACTTCCCAAACTTGCCCAGGCCATCGAAGTAAATGCGGATCGTCTTGGCGCTCTTGCGCTCGGCGCGCAGCTGCGCCTCGTAGAGGCGGTAGAAGCCGGCCAGTGGCAGGGCCTCTTGTCCCGTTGCCTGCGGAAGGGTCGGCGACTGCACGCGCTCAGGGTAGGCGGGCGGCGGGCTTGCGTCAGCGGTCGCGTGGCGCTCACGCGACCTTCGCGTGTAGCGGACGTGACGGATGGCAGCAGAACGGTTGGTCATTTTCGGGTCTCCTCCAGACGCGGAAATCTCGCGCCGAAGGCACCGGTTTTGAATCTGAAACCGTTCTGCTGCTAGGTAGAAGTGGCGTCCCTGGAGGGATTCGAACCCCCGACCCGCCGCTTAGAAGGCGGCCGCTCTATCCTCTGAGCTACAGGGACGCTGAAGTGGACTCGACCGTCAGGCGGCCTGACGTCTGGTGCGTACCTTGTGTAATCGCCCGCCCGCTCGCGTCTCGACAGAGACAATCTGGGTGCCTTCCAGGTCGGGGCTGGTGGTCAGGTGCTGCTGAATCAGACGCCCAAGGGGCTGCGCGGCAGTCACGGCCAGCATGGCGGCAGCGATTGCGGTGCCGAGGCGACCTTTCTGGCCGTTGCCGGCCACCGCCAGACTGGCGAGCGCGGTAAGCACGCCTGCGGTCGCAATGTTGGTGCCGCACAGAGGTGTCACGGCCCAGTAGCCTTCGCCACGCTGGAGCCGCGCCAAGCCCTCTTGAGCGCATTGACTGAGGACCTCTGAGGGGACGCTGCCGTAGATGAAGAAGCCATCGCCTGAGGCGCGGCCTACGAGCCTCAGGTTGGGCCCCAGGCGCGAGAGCAACAGCGAGACGGTCGCGTGTTCCAGGGCGTGGTTACGACGAACGTCGCCGAAATAGCGGGACAACATACGGCTTCGAGTATAGCAGGGATGGGAGAGGCCTCTACTGGGGGTCCGCGGACCCCTCCACCCTGGCCCTCTGCCCTGCGAGGCGGAGGGGATCTCGATGCTACGCAGTCACTGTAACGGGGCGACCGGTCACGAAGGCCGGGTATTCGCGCGGGTTAACGATGTAGCGGTCGAGGAAGAGGTCGATGAACTGGTTGCAGGGGTCCACGAACTC
>DATDQG010000045.1:0-31041 GCA_035292365.1 Dehalococcoidia bacterium | reverse complement strand
ACCACGCCGATCGTCGTCTGGTCCATCAGCTCGATGGTCACCGGCAGCACGCCGGCCTGCAGGATGGCGCCGACCGCCTTACCCGCCGCCTCGACCGATGGGAAGAAAGCTGCCGCCGTTCGTCGAACCCTCGGCAGCGGCAGCAAGCGCAGGATGAGCTCCGTGATGACGCCCAGCGTCCCCTCCGAGCCGACGAAGAGCTGCGCCAGTTGGTAGCCCGTGGCGTTCTTCATCACACGTCCGCCAAGCCGCAGGACGCGCCCATCCGCCAGCACCACCGTCATGCCCAGGACGTAGTCCTTGGTGACGCCGTACTTGAGGCAGCGCGGCCCGCCGGCGTTCGTCGCGGCGTTGCCGCCGATCGAAGACTGGTTCAAGCTGGCCGGGTCCGGCGGATAGAAAAGCCCCTGCGCCTCCGCCGCACGCTGCAGATCGGCGGTGACCACGCCCGCGTCCACCACCGCCACCGAGTTGGCGACGTCGATCTCGAGGCGGTTGCGCAGGCGCGCCAGATTGAGGACGAGGCTTCCGGTCGTCGGGATGATGCCGCCGGCCAGGCCCGTACCGGACCCCCGCGGAATGATAGGTACCTCCGCTTGGTGGGCGAGACGAAGCACCGCCGCAACCTGCTCCGTCGTGGCGGGAGAGACGGCTGCCTCAGGCGGGTACTGCTGAAAGGTGGCGTCGTACGAGTACGCCACCCTCTCCGCTGGGCCGCTGTGCACGTACTGCCAACCAACGATGTCGGCTAGCGCGTCAAGGAGACGGGGGTCCATCTATGCCTCATTGCCAGGGCGCAGGGCGCGGTTAAACCAACGGTCTTTCCCGCAGGGATCTTCTATGGAAGGCGGCCCACTCATCGCCACGGTGGGATATCTGACCAGCGCCGAACGCGCATCCTGCCGTATTGGACGCTGATGACGCAAGGAGCCTCTGCTGCAATCGCCTCCCATTTCTCCCCGTCGCGCAGGATCGTCTCGACGATTTGCTGCCAATCTTTGGGTGTGGCCTTTTTCCAGCGGAGAAGGACGACGGAGAGACCCTTTGACGCGTACTCATCCACGTAGGCCTGTGAGGGAATACCAATATCTAGAGTGAGGAGCACGCTCCCACGATCCAGAGCTGTCTGCATGACCACACTGTCTGGTCGCACTGAGCCAACTTCCCTGATCCGAACGATTTCATAGTGAACGGCCTCGAGAGCCTGGATGATAGGCTCGTACACGCACTCGTCAGCGATCAGGGTCACGCTGCCTCAAGGAACTCCTCATAAGCTAGGGCATCGGCTATTTGCTCTGCCGTCAAATGCGGATACGCCCTTTGGGGATCTTCTCCCGATTCCTTGAGAAGGGAGATCGCTCTAGTAGGTATCCGTGTCTCCTTGATGACAGGCGCTCCACCGAGAACCTGTGGATCGATCTGTATGTACCGGAAGCGCTGCGGAGGCACGAGCTCTCTTTCGAGCTCTTCCCTCAGCTCAGGGAAGAACACGAGAGCCATCTTTTGCGGGCCTTTGGACGCCGCCACAGGACTCCAAGCTTGGCGATCGCGAAGAACGACAACGATTAGATGCGGCTCCACATAGATCGCCGCTTGCAGCCACGCGTCGCGGTCACCACCGGACATGTCTGCAATGGTATCCAGCGCCTTCTTGATCTCCCTAGTGGAGAATCCCCGATCCCGAAGACGCATGATTAGGCGGATGAGCAGCAAATCGTGATACGAGTAGAGGCTCTCCTTGCCTTTTGTCGTTCTATGCAGCAGGTGGGCCTTCGCCCAGGCTTGAAACCGCTGATAGTTAATGCGCGCTACCCTTGCCGCAACGTTCGGAGAGTAAAGGCCGGTTCCAAACCCGCCGTTCATCATTTCGTCTCCGTTCTTTACGAGGCCCCTCGGCTCCTTATCCACTTTGACACCCCTACTCAGGCGTCCGCTGCACCTCGGCGAAGGAGGCGCTGATGGTCCGTCGTACCTCGCTCGTGACGCCGCGGCCCGGCGGCGCACCGCCGTCGATCCGCGCCTGAAGCGCCGTTAGCTCCGACTCGGCCCGTGCCACGTGCGGTCGTAGCGCCGCGACGCGCTCCTCCGCCAGCAGCCAGCGGATGTGGGGCTCCTCAGCGGGGTGCTCGCTTGGCCGCGTCGGCTCGTAGTACCCGGCATCGGCCAGTTGCGCCTGGACCAGATGCTTCAGGAAATGGTCCCACGGATCGTGGTAGTAATGCAGCAGCGTCTCGATGGCCAGACCGCTGAGCAGACGCCGCTTCGTGATGCGCGTCGAGAGCAGGCAGGACAGGCTCTTGTCCTCGCGATGGTCCCGCGCGAGGCGATGCATCCAGACTCGATACAGCTGGTTGTCGTGCTCCTGCACCATGAAGACGATGCCCCTATTCGCCAGCTCGAGAAATGCGGCGGTGAGCACCGCTTCAGCCACCTGATAGTGTTGCAGCCGCCGGCCATGTGCCTCGTCGGCCAACGCCGGATGATGCGCCAGGTCCTCTGAGAAGAGGCAGACCATCTCCGCCAGCCCGACCCCCGGCGCCGCCTGCCATGCACCCTCAATCCCCTGTCGTGCCGACTCCATGCTCACGCTCCTGATTCCAGGCCTTCGTAGGCCCCGCCGGCACGATACGCTTCGTCCAGCAGCTCTACAAGGTGTCGCACCGTCATGCCGCTCCCCTTTAGCATCGCCCCCAATTGGAGCTGACAGCCCGGATTGGCCGTGACCATCATCTGTGCACCTGTCGCCTCGGCGTTTCTTCGCTTGCGCTCGCCCAACGACCGTGAGGCGACGGGATGCGTCATATTGTAGATGCCCGCGCTACCGCAACACACGCTCGACTCTGCCATCTCGCGCATCGTCACGCCTGGAAGCCGTCGCAGCAGCGCGCGAGGCGCCTCGCGCAGCCGCTGCGCATGCGCCAGGTGGCACGGCTCCTGCAAGCTCACCGTCACGTCGAGCGACGCCACCGCCTCAAGCGGCTCTTGCCACGCCAGGAACTCGCTCACGTCCTGAACACGTCTCGCAAAGGCGAGGGCCCGCTCGGCGTAGGCCGGATCATCCGCGAGCAGCTGCCCGTAGCCCTTGAGCATGGCGCCGCAGCCCGCGGCGTTGACCACTACCGTGGCCTCCGGATCCGTCTCGAATGCCTCGATATTTCGGCGCGCCAAAGCGCGCGCCCGCTCGCGCTCTCCCTCGTGCGCGTGGAGCGAGCCGCAGCAGCCCTGCCCAGCCGTGGCCGTCACCTCCCATCGATGAGCAGCCAGGACTCGCCCTGTAGCTCGATCGACATCGGAGAAGACCACACTCATGACGCAGCCGGTGAACAAGCTGACGCGCCCCTTGCCCACGTTAGCGGCTCGCCATCGTTGCCCGCGCGCAACCAGCGGCTCGGCAGACAGCGGTGGCAGCAGCGCCTCCGCGTCGGCGAGGCCAAGCACGCCCAGGATGCCCAGGCCCCGTGCGATCGCCCGCAGCGGTGCGCTCCAGCGCAGCAACAAGCGTGCTGCCCGCAGCAAGCGCAGGTCGGCCAGCAGGGCGAACCCCACGGCCCGTAGCGAGCGCTCCAGTCGGCCTCGCGGACGCGCCATGGCCGCGCGAAGCGTCGTTCCGAGCAGGTCCATCCGCACGCCCGAGGGACAGACAGCCGAGCAGGCATCGCAAAGCAGGCAACTCTCCTCGTGTTCGACAAAGTCCGGCGTCACCTGCTGGAGATACCCTTCATGCAGCGCGAGGGCCATCGCGATACGTCCCCGCGGGCCCTCCTCCTCGACGCCGCTCAGGAGATAGGTCGGGCAGACCGGTAGGCAAGCGCCGCAGCGGATACAGGCCAGCATGTTGTCAAGCTGAGTCGCCAGCAGCGCCTTGTCGGCAAGCGGGAAAGGCTGCATGGATGCATTGTGCCCCACGGCCGCCGACCCCACAAGTGCCCCCACCTTGGCGCAAATGGGCCACCTGTGCTACACTTCCTCGAAGGCTATCGCGCCAAGGCTGCCCTTCGTTATGTAGTCATGTGCGATTCCCACGGACGAGGCTTCCGCGAGGAGGGAGGGGGAATGGCCCTAGTAACAATGAAATCGCTGCTGGAGGCGGGTGTCCACTTTGGCCACCCGACCCGCCGCTGGCATCCGCGCATGCGCCGCTACATCTTCGCGGAACGCAATGGCATCCACATCATCGACCTCATGCAGACGGTCAACAAGCTGCAGGACGCCTATGACTTCGTGCGAGACACCGTCGCCAACGGGCGCGATTTGCTGTTCGTGGGCACGAAGCGCCAGGCCCAGGAGTCGGTCGAGAACGAGGCCAACCGCTGCGGCATGCCGTACGTCAACCAGCGCTGGCTCGGCGGCACGCTCACCAATTTCTCGACCATCCAATCGCGCATCGACTACCTGGTCCGTCTCGAAGACATGCAGGCCAAAGGCGAGTTCGACCGCCTGCCAAAGCGAGAGGCCCGAGGCAAGGCGGAGCAGATCGACAAGCTCAACCGCCTGGTGGGCGGCATCAAGGAGATGCGCCGACTGCCCAACGCCGTCTTCATCGTGGACCCCACCAAAGAGCACATCGCCCTCACGGAGGCGCGCCGGCTCAGCATCCCCGTCATCGGCATCACGGACACGAACTGCGACCCTGAGCTTATCGACTACGCTATCCCCGCCAACGACGATGCTATCCGTTCCGTGCGCCTCATTTCGGCCAAGATGGCCGACGCAGTCCTGGAAGGGCTCGCCCTCCGCGAAACCCTGCGCGACGAAGCTGAGTTCGACATCTCGGGTATGGACATCCACGGCACCTACACTGCCACCCCCGAGGACGACGAAGAACCCACCCCATCCTAAAAGGAGCCTCTATGCAGATCGCTGCGGCCAGCGTCAAGGAGCTCCGCGAGCGCACTGGCGCCGGCATATTGGATTGTCGTCACGCCCTCGAACAGACAAACGGTGACCTCGAGAAGGCCGCGGTCCTGCTCTTGGAGCAGGGACTGGCCAAAGCCCAGAAGAAGGTGGACCGCCCGGTCGGCCAGGGTCTCGTGGAGGCCTACCTCCATGGCAGCCGGATCGGCGTGCTCGTGGAGCTCAACTGCGAGACCGACTTCGTCGCGCGCACCGACGAGTTCAAGAACCTCGCCCACGACATCGCCCTCCAGATCGCCGCTATGAACCCGCGCTACGTCAGCGAAGCAGAGATTCCAGCGGACAGCTCAGAGGACCCCACAGAGGTGGCCCTCCTCCGCCAGCCCAGCATCAAGGAGCCCAGCAGGTCCGTCCACGACCGCATCACCGAGGCCATCGCCAAGCTCGGCGAGAACATCCAAGTCCGGCGATTCGCCCGCTTCGAGGTCAGCCGGTAGCCATGGGCCAGCCTCACCGGCGGGTCCTCCTCAAGCTGAGCGGTGAGGCCCTCGCCGGCCCTCGCGGCTTCGGTGTGGACCCCGAAACCGTGGCGAGAATCTCTTCAGAGCTCAGCGCGGCCGCCCAGCAGGGTACCGCGCTCATTGTCGTGGTCGGTGGGGGCAACTTCTGGCGAGGCGCCTCTGCCGCCGCCAACGGCATGGACCGCGCCACCGCCGACTCCATCGGCATGCTCGCCACGGTCATGAACTCCCTCGTCCTGCAGGAAGCGATTGAAAAGCTGGGCCACGAGACGCGGACCATGACGGCCATCCCCATCGACGCCGTGGCCGAACCCTACATCCACCGCCGCGCCCTCAATCATCTGCAACTCGGGCGCATCGTCATCTGCGCTGCAGGCACCGGCAACCCTTTCATGACCACCGACACGGCCGCCGCCCTGCGCGCGGTAGAGCTCGGCGCTGACGTGTTGCTTATGGCCAAGCACCGAGTGGACGGCGTTTACGATGCCGATCCGCTCAAGGTGCCGGACGCGCGCCGCTTCGACCACCTTACGTACCTCGATGCTCTGAACCGCCGTCTTGAAGTGATGGACAGCACTGCCCTCTCCCTCTGCATGGAGCATCATCTGCCCATCGTCGTCTTCGACCTCCAGCAGCCCGGCAGCCTGCTGCGTGCCATTGCCGGCGAGCCTGTCGGCACACTTGTCGCCGCACCCTAGTCGTTGCCATGGCCTCTACCGAACGGGACGCCCCGCAGGACGCCGCTCAACTGCTCGCCGCGGGCGAGGGGCGCATGCACAAGACCGTGGAGGCGCTGCAGCACGACCTAGCCGCCATTCGCACCGGTCGCGCTCATCCGGCCCTCGTCGAGCATCTGCGCGTGGCCTACTATGGGACGCCCACCCCCCTGAACCAACTCGCCAGCATCAGCGTGCCGGAAGCACGCGTGCTCGTCATTCAGCCCTGGGATCGCAGTATGCTCAGCGAGATCGAGAAGACCATCCAGCGCTCCGACCTTGGCATCACGCCAAACAACGACGGTTCGCTGATCCGCCTCGTCCTACCCCTCCTCAGCGAGGAGCGCCGGCGGGAACTCGTGCGCCAGGTGAAGCGTAAGGTAGAAGAGCACAAGGTGGCGCTGCGCAACGTCCGTCGCGACGTCGTGGAGGCGTTGCGAGACATGGAGCGACACAAGGCGATATCCGAGGATGAGCAACGGCGGGCCGGTGAGCACATGCAGAAGACCACCGAGAGCCTCAGCGAAGAGCTCGAGCAAGTGGGACGGCAGAAGGAAGCCGAAATCCTTGAGGCGTAGGATGCTCGCTGCCGGCGGGCACACGATCAGCGCGCCACCGCAGCCATTCCCCGTGCACGAGCCGTCGCCATGACACAGCCCAGCGCCTCCTCAAGCCTCATGAGGAGCGCGGCGCTCACCCCGCAGCATATCGCTATCATCATGGATGGCAACGGCCGCTGGGCGCAGCAGCGGGGTCTGCCACGCCTGGCCGGCCATCGGGCGGGCACCGAGAACATCCGCCGCATCGTCGAGTGCTGCGTAGACCTCGACATCCACTACCTCACGCTGTACGCCTTCTCCACCGAGAACTGGAGCCGCCCGCCGGACGAGGTGGCGGGCCTCATGGCCTTGCTCGTCGAATACGTGGACCGTGAGGTCGATGCCCTCCACGCCCAGGGCGTGCGCCTCCGTCACCTCGGGCGCCTCGAAGAGCTCGCGCCCCACCTGCAGCGTACCGTCTGCCGCGCGGTGGAGCTCACCCAGCACAACACCCGCTTCACGCTGGCGGTCGCCCTCAACTACGGGGGCCGCGCCGAGATCGTGGATGCGGTGCGCCGCTTGATAACCGACGGGGTCGCACCAGAGGACGTCAATGAGGCGCTTATCAGCCGTTACCTCACCACCGGCGACCTGCCCGACCCCGACCTCGTCATCCGCACCGCGGGCGAAATGCGACTAAGCAACTTCCTCCTGTGGCAGGCCGCTTACAGCGAGTATTACGCCACGCCGGTGTACTGGCCCGACTTCGGCCCCAAGGACCTCGAAGAAGCGGTGCAATCCTTTGCCCGCCGACAGCGACGCTTCGGCGGCCTGCCTCCAGCCTAGGCGCACAGTCGTCGCCTCCTCCGTGCTTCGCCAGCGGCTCCTGAGCGCCGCCCTGCTTCTGCCCCCCTTACTGGCCATTGTATGGCTAGGAGGACCGTGGTACGCCGCGCTGGTCACGGCAGCGGCGCTTATCGGCGTTGACGAGCTCTATCGCCTCGCCCGCGCCGCCGGACGGCCCACCCTCCGCTGGCCTGGTCTGGCCTTCGCCGCGCTGCTCCTCTGGCTCCCTAAGCTAGCGCCTAACCAGCCCTGGGGACTGCTCTACGCCATCTTCGCCCTCCTGGGCCTGCCGCTGCTGCTCGTCCGTCCGGCGCCCTCTGTCAGTCCCGGGCAGCAGGGACGCCTGTGGACGGTTGGCGGCGCCCTGTACCTCGCCTGGCCCCTGAGCTCCGCGCTCCTGCTGCGCGAGCTGCCCGATGGTCGGAGTTGGACGCTCTTCCTGCTGCTCGTCACCTTCTCCGTGGACACCGGCGCCTACGCCATCGGGCGCGCCTTCGGCCGGCGGCGCCTCGCGCCGCGGATCAGCCCGGGCAAGACCTGGGAGGGTGCCATCGGCGGCGCGCTAGCCGGGGTTGCCGCCTCGGCGCTTGGCGTCATGCTCCTCGCTCTGCCCGTCGTACGTGTCGAAGCCGCCGTCTGGGGCTTGGCCCTCGCCATCGCCGCCCAGGCAGGCGACCTGTACGAATCCGCCTTGAAGCGACGCCTCGGGACGAAGGAGGCCAGCGGACTTATTCCCGGACACGGCGGACTGCTCGACCGCCTCGACAGTGTGTTGGCAACAAGTCTGATGCTATACTGGTTAGTGTTATGGCGTGGAGCCCCCGCCGCTTAGTCATTCTCGGCGCGACTGGTTCGATTGGGCAGCAGGCCCTTGCCGTCGTGCGCGCCTTTCCAGAGCGTCTCCAAGTCGTCGGTCTGGCCGCCGGCCGCAACGTCGACCTGCTGGCGCTCGACATCGCCACCTTTCGCCCGGCCTGGGCCGCCTGCCAGCTAGAAGCCCATGAGGCCCTAGCCCGCGCTTGTGAGGGCACCGCCACACGCATCACCTCGCTTGAAGGCCTTGCCGCCTGCCCGGAGGCCGACCTCGTGCTCATCGCCACCGTGGGCCGCGCGGGGCTCGCACCGACCTTGGCTGCCCTCGAAGCCGGCAAGACCGTCCTCCTGGCCAACAAAGAAGTGCTGGCAATGGCCGGGCCCCTGGTCACGGAAGCGGCGCGGCGCCACGGCGGCCGCCTCCTCCCCATCGACAGCGAGCACGTCGCCCTCTGGCAGTGCCTGCAGGGTGAGCCTAGCGCCGCCACGCGCCTCATCCTCACCGCCTCCGGCGGGGCTCTGCGGGACCGCCATCCAGGCGATCTGTCGCGGGTGACGCCGGCCGAAGCCCTGGCGCATCCCACTTGGCGCATGGGCCCCAAAGTCACCGTCGACAGCGCCACCCTGCTCAACAAGGGCCTCGAGGTGCTGGAGGCCCACTGGCTCTTCGACGTACCGCTGGAGAAGATTGAGGTCGTGGTCCACCGCGAGAGCATCGTCCATTCCCTCGTCGAGTTTGCCGACGGGGCGCTCAAGGCCCAGCTCGCCGTCGCCGACATGCGCCTGCCGATCCAGTATGCGCTGTCATATCCGGAGCGCTGGCAGCAGCCCTGGCTGCCTCCGCTCGACCTCGCCCGCCTGGGCCGCCTGTCCTTCGAGCCGCTGGACGAGGCGCGGTACCCCTGTTTCCGGCTCGCTCGTGAAGCCGCCGCTCGGGGTGCAACCTATCCTGCCGTCCTCTGTGCCGCCGACGAAGTCGCGGTAGCGGCCTTTCTCGCCGGCGATATCGCCTTCACCGACATCCCCGCCGCCATCGAGGGAACGCTGGCCGCCCATCATGCGGTCGCCATTCCTTCCGTGGAGGATATCTTGGCTGCCGACGCCTGGGCCCGCCGCTGGGCCCACGAGCACTTGCCGATCCGACAGGCCGCCCTGCCCATACACGCATGAACTTCCTCTGGGTCTTTCCTGTTCTGGTCGTCCTCGTTCTCGTCCACGAGCTCGGGCATTTCCTCACGGCCAAGTGGGCGGGTGTGAAAGTGCTAGAGTTCGGCGTCGGCTACCCGCCGCGCGTCTTCGCGCTGCGTCGCGGTGAGACCGAGTACTCGCTGAACCTCCTGCCTTTGGGCGGCTTCGTGCGCCTCCTCGGCGAAGAGGACCCCGGCGACCCACGCAGCCTCGCCGCGCGACCCGCGCCCATCCGCCTCCTCATCCTCGCAGCGGGCGCCCTCATGAACGCCCTGCTCCCGTTCGTCCTATTCACGGCCGCCTACGCCGTGCCCCACGAGGTCACCAGTGGTCAGGTCGTCGTCGCGGCTGTCGCGCCCGACTCACCAGCCGCCCAGGCTGGCATCCCGGCCGGCGCTACCATCGTGCGCGTCAACGACCGCGTCATCCGGCGACAAGACCAAGCATTATCCTTGATTCATCAGCACCTTGGCGACGAGATCACGCTGGTCCTGCGCCTCGACCGCTTCACCCAGATAGAGCGCCGCGTCGTGCCCCGTTGGGCGCCGCCGGAGGGAGAAGGACCGATCGGCATCCAGATCGCCCTCCAAAACCCAGTGACCACCGTGGAGACGCTGCCCATCTGGGAGGCCGCGCCCGAAGCTTTCCGCACCACCCGCGACGTCTTCATCCTATTCAAGAACGAGATAACCAGTTGGTTCTTCGGCGGCTCCGGGCCAAAGGCGGCCGGCCCCATCGGCATCGCTCAGGTGACCGGCGAGGTGGCCCAGCAGGGCTTGGCGCCCCTTCTGAACTTCACGGCATTGCTCAGCGTGAACCTCGCTTTCCTCAATATCCTACCGATACCCATGCTCGACGGTGGCCGCATGGCCTTCGTCCTCCTGGAGATCATCCGGCGCGGCCGTCGCATCTCGCCCGTGTGGGAGAGTCGGGTCCACACCGCCGGCTTCGTCGTTCTCCTGGCTCTCGTCCTTCTCATTAGCTACGAGGATGTCACCCGTATCCTCCGAAAGGAGACCCTCTTCCCATGAGCCTCCGCGACCAAACGAAGCCAGTCTTCATCGGCCCCGTGCAGGTGGGGGGCGGGGCGCCCATCACCGTCCAGACCATGACCAAGACCGACACCCGCGACGTCGCCGCCACCGTCCGGCAGATCTTCGAGGTGGAAGAGGAGGGATGCGACATCGTCCGCCTCGCCGTCCCCGACATGGAGGCGGCGCAGGCTCTGGGCGAGATCAGGAAGCATGCCCGCATCCCCATCATCGCCGACATTCATTTCCACTATCAGTTCGCGCTCGAGGCCCTGCGCCAGGGCGTGGACGGCCTGCGCCTCAACCCGGGCAACATCCGCGACGCCGAAAAGGTGAAGCAGGTGGTTAACGAGGCCAAAGCACGGAGCGTGCCGATTCGCGTCGGCGTCAACTTCGGCAGCCTGCCGCCTTTCCCCTACGACAAGACTCTCGTCAATCCCACCACAGTCGACCGCATGATTGACGCCGCCCTCTGGGAGATCGGCATCCTTGAGAGCCTCGACTTCGATATGATCAAGATCTCGTTGAAGGCGTTCGACATCGCCACTACCACCGAGGCCTACCGCCGCATGGCCGCCCTGCGCCCGTACCCACTCCACCTCGGCATCACCGAGGCGGGCACAGTGCGCGGCGGCACGGTCCGCTCCAGCGTGGGACTCGGTATTATCCTGAACCAGGGTATTGGCGACACCATCCGTGTCTCCCTGAGCGGCGACCCCAAGGAGGAAATCTACGTTGGCTATCAGATCCTCAAGTCGCTCGACCTGCGCCAGCAGGGACCCGTCCTCGTGGCCTGTCCGTCCTGCGGTCGCGCGGACGTGGACATCCGCCGCCTCGCCGACCTCGTCGAGACCGAATTGAAGGACATCAGCGAGCCCATCAAGGTCGCCGTCATGGGCTGCGAGGTCAACGGCCCGGGCGAGGGCCGTGACGCCGACGTGGGCATCGCCGCCGGCGTCGGTCGCGCCGTCATCTTCCGCCACGGCAAGAAGTCCCGCATCGTGGAAGAGGCCGACATGTACACCGCCCTGATGGACGAAGTACGCATCGTCCTCGCCGAGCGCAAGACGGAAGCGGCGGTGGCCGTTTCCTGAGGGAGACCTGTGAGAACATTCGTCGCATTCATCGAATGGGACCCCGAGACACAGCTATACGTTGGGTTCGTGCCAGGAATCCCAGGCGCTCACACACAAGGAGCAACGCTGGACGAGCTTCGAGAGAATCTGAAGGAGGTTCTCGAGCTCTGCCTCGAAGAGTACCAAGGTTCTCCTGAAGACCTGCCGAAGTTCGTGGGAGTCCAGCAAATCGAAATCGCCGTATGAGGCGAACGCCCATCGTCGATTTCAGGACAATGGAGCGAGTGTTGTTCCGACTGGGTTTCGAGCACGTCCGTCAGAAGGGTAGCCACGTTTTCTACCGCCATCCGGATGGACGGACCACTACGTTGCCTCATCACTCGGGCAGAGACCTGGGCCGTCCGCTGATCCGCGAGGTCCTCCGAGAGATGGAGTTGACATTAGAGCAGTTTCAGGATGAGCTAGAGAAGCTGTAAACTGGCAAGGACACGCCGCCCCTTTCACACTAGCTCAGATCGAGGCCGCTACGCCCAATGCCAGACAAGCCTCCTGACCAGTCAGAAGCGCCCCACGCGGGCCAGCGCCTGACGCGCGCCGACGTGGAGCGCCTCATCGCCGAGCACGGCGGGCCCGAGGGCCTGGATTTACGAGGTGCGGACCTGCAGCATAGCGACTTGCGCAAGCTCGACTTGCACGAGGCCGACCTGCGGGAAGCAAACTTGAACGGCGCACTGCTCCAAGAGGCTGTCCTAGAGGGGGCCAAGCTAGATAACGCTCACCTTGTGGGTGGTGCTGATCTGCGAGGAGCTTGGCTGGAAGGCGCGAGTCTTCAAGGGGCACGCCTGTGGCGAGCCAACCTTCAGGCAGCCGAACTGGTTGGTGCAAATCTCAGAGAGGCAGACCTCACGTGGTCTAACCTAAGCTCCGCCGATCTGAGGCGTGCTAACCTTGAGGCTGCGCGTCTGTGCGGTGCCCATCTGTTGGGTGCATACCTTGAATGGGCTCGCCTGCGCCACGTGTATCTCCACGGCGTCGGCCTTGGCAACGTTACGCATCCCAATACCGGTCGGACGGTTGCAACCGATCTCGCCAACGCGGACTGGGGCGACTACGTCATCGGCGAAGAACTGGCAGGCGAATTCGAACAGGCGGAGGCCGTCTACCGGATGCTGAAAGAGTGGCACCGCCAGCACGGCCATTACGACGTCGCCAGCGAGTTCACCTATCGAGAGAATGTAGTGCGCACCAAGGCAATGGGGCAGCAAGCAACCCAGGAGTGGGATAAGGTCAACCAGCAAGCGCGGAAAGAGTTGCAGGCGCTCACCAAGTCCTGGGGCGACCTAATCGCGCCGCTCCGAGAGCGTTGGATGCGACTGATCCATAGATAGCACCAGGTGCGCTCGGCTCAGCGGCTGCCGCGGCACCTCGCTCGATGGGTAGCGCTCGAGGGCCAACTGGTTGCGCTAAGGATAGCGGCCCCGAGCCAACGGGTCAGCCGCCTCCTTCTCGATCAACTCTTTGGCTATGGCGAGCGACCCTGGCGAGTCATCCGCGCCGGTTTCTTAGTGATGGCGGCTTTCGCGGTGCTTTATTGGATTCTCGACGGCAAGACATTAACTCACCCTATATGGGCGCTCTACGTGAGCATGGTCTCGTTCGTCGCTCTGGGCTACGGCGGCTGGGTCGAGTTGGGGAGCGCCGCAGCGCGGTTTGTCGCTGCCGTCGAGGCGCTTATCGGCGTTTTCCTCATCGCCCTTTTTGTCGCCACCTTCACTCGACGCCTGACACGTTGATGGACCATCCCAAGCAACGGCGGCACCAGTGTGCCAAAATCCCAAAAACCCTTGACACCCCTTGCCATTCGTGCTACCTTTAGAGTTCAGTGAGCAACCGTCCCCACCTGCCACGTCTCTCTGTTTTGCCTCCCGCTCTCTAGCCACGCCCTCGCCCCGTTCCCCAAGGAGTAGCCGCCTATGGCCGTGACCCCTTTCCGTGTCGCCTCTCGCTCCCTCCACGACCTCCCCAAGAGAGACTACAGCCGCAGCTCCCACGTTATGGATGTGCCGGACCTCATCCGGCTTCAGATCGACTCCTACCTCTGGTTCAAAGACGAAGGGCTCCAAGAGCTCTTCGAAGAGGTCTCCCCTATCGCCGACTTCACCGGCCGTATGGAGCTGCGGCTTTCTAAGGAGATTGACCCTGGTATCGACAAGATAGACGAGATAGTCCACGAGAAGCCCCTGGAGGACGTGACCGACGACGAGCACGGCAACGTAATCGCACCCCGTCTCCAGCCAATTACAGAGGAGATGGCCCAGGCAATAAAGAGAGGGCACAAAGCCCGCATCCCAGTGCTCGTTTACCGCTTCGCCCAGCCAAAGTACACCGAAGCCGAGTGCCGCGATCGCGACGCCACCTTCGCCGCCCCGCTCTGGGTGACGGTGCAGCTCAGAATCAAAGAGGCCCCTGATCGCAAAGAGGAGATCAAAGAGCAGGAGCTCTTCTTCGGCGACTTCCCCCTCATGACCGCCAACGGCACCTTCATCATTAACGGCGCCGAACGGGTCGTCGTCAGCCAACTCGTGCGTTCGCCCGGCATCTACTACACCCTCGAGATCGACCCCACCACCGGTCGTGAGCTCTGCTACGGCAAGCTCATCCCCAATCGTGGCGCCTGGCTCGAGTTCGAGACCAGCAACAAGGATATCCTCTCGGTCAAGGTCGACCGCAAGAAGAAGGTCCACATCACGACTCTGCTCCGCGCCATGGGCCTCCGCAGTGACGACGATATCCTCGCCCGTTTCGCCGACGTGGACACGAACGCTGACCACGCGTACGTCCGCGCCACCCTGGACCGCGACGCCACCAAAACGCAGGAGGAGGCGCTGCTCGACTTCTACCGGAAGCTGCGGCCGGGCGAGCCACCCAACCTAGAGAACGCCCGCTCGCTGATTTCAGGCCTATTCTCCAACCCTCGTCGCTACGACCTGGGTCGAGTCGGGCGCTATAAGCTCAGCTCGCGTTTGGGCCTCCAGGGCCAGCGGCCGCGCATACTCACCCTTGAGGACCTAGTCGACATCGTGCGGCAGATGGTCCTCTTGAACAACGGCATCGGCTCCCCGGACGACATCGACCACCTGGGCAATCGCCGCGTGCGCGCGGTGGGCGAGCTCATCCAGAACCAGTTCCGCATTGGCCTCCTCCGGCTCGAGCGCGCCATCCGGGAGCGCATGACCGTAACCGACCCCGAGCTCGCCGTGCCTAGCAACCTCATGAACATCAGACCGGTTGTAGCGGCCATCCGCGAGTTCTTTGGCGGCTCCCAGCTCTCCCAGTTCATGGACCAGACCAACCCGCTCTCAGAGCTCACCAACAAGCGGCGACTTTCCGCTCTTGGCCCCGGTGGCCTCTCTCGGGAGCGCGCCGGCTTCGAAGTCCGCGACGTGCACCACTCGCACTACGGCCGCATCTGCCCCATCGAGACGCCGGAGGGCCCGAACATCGGCCTCATCGGCGCCTTGGCCGTGTACGGCTCCATCAATCCCTATGGGTTCATCGAGACACCGTACCGCCGCGTGCTTCGCACGCTGCCGAGCAACGACGAGCGGCTGCTGGACCAGGTCCTGGCGACCGAGGTCCGCAGCAACGGTCATTTCCTGGCGACCGCCGGTACGCAGGTCACGTCGGCGCTCCTCACCGAACTCAGCGCCATCCCGGAACAGACTATACCAATCGTGCCTGTCGTTTCGAGCGAGGTTGTGTTTCTCTCGGCCGATCAGGAAGAGCAGTTCAGCATCGCTCAGGCCAGCACTCCACTCGATGATCGGAGCCACTTCGTGCAGTCTGCGGTCGAGGTGCGGCACGGCAGTCGGTTCCTCATGGAGCCCCCCGATCGGGTGGACCTTGTGGACATCTCGCCCAAACAGATCGCCAGCGTCGCCACCTCCCTCATCCCGTTCCTGGAACACGATGACCCGCTCCGCGCCCTGATGGGCGCCAACATGCAGCGGCAGGCCGTGCCGCTAGTGCGGCCCGAGGCGCCCCTCGTGGGCACCGGCATGGAATGGCAGGTAGCCGCCGACTCGGGCCAGGTGGTCATCGCGCGGGCCTCTGGACTCGTGACCTCCGTCACCGGCACGTCCATCGTGGTCCGCAGCGACGACGGCGAGGAGGAGCGCTACGACCTCCAGAAGTTCCACCGCTCCAACCAGGGCACCTGTCTGAACCAGCGGCCCATCGTCTTGCCGGGCGACCGCGTCGTCGCCGGCCAGCCGCTTGCCGACTCCTCCTCTACAGCGATGGGCGAGTTGGCCCTTGGCCAGAACGTGCTGGCCGTCTTCATGTCCTGGGAAGGCTACAACTTCGAGGACGCCATCGTCCTCTCCGAGAACGTGGTCCGCAAGGACATGTTCACCTCGATCCACATCGAGAAACACGAGACCGAGGCCCGCGACACCAAGCTCGGCCCGGAGGAGATCACGCGCGACATCCCCAACGTCGGCGAGGAGAGCCTCCGCGACCTCGACGAGGAGGGTATTATCCGCATCGGCGCCGAGGTGGGGCCGGGCGACATCCTCGTCGGCAAGATCACCCCTAAGGGTGAGACCGAGCTCACCGCCGAGGAGAAGCTCCTTCGCGCCATCTTCGGCGAGAAGGCGCGTGACGTGAAAGACACCTCCCTCCGCGTCCCCCACGGCGAACGAGGCAAGGTGATCGACGTCAGGGTCTTCACCCGCGCCACCAACCCCGACCTGCCGGCGGGCGTCAACAAGCTGGTCCGCGTCAGCATGGCCCAGAAGCGCAAGGTCTCCGAAGGCGACAAGATGGCCGGGCGTCACGGCAACAAGGGCGTCATCTCCCGCATCCTGCCCATTCAGGACATGCCCTACCTGGCCGACGGCACGCCCGTCGAGATCATTCTTAACCCGATCGGCGTCCCCTCCCGCATGAACCTGGGCCAGATCTTCGAGGCGCATCTGGGCTGGGCTGCCAAGAACCTCGGCTTCCGCGCCGTCTCCCCCATCTTCGACGGCGCCTCCGACGTCGCCATCGAAGATGCGCTCTGTCGCACCTGGCTGGCCCAGCGGGCCGGCGCTCTGGATAGCGACCCCTCGACCGAGGACCCGCTCGACCCTGTACGTCTCGCTGAGTGGCTTCGGGGCCAGGGCGAGGACGCCACAGCCGTAATGGACGAGTCCCTCACGGGCATGGCCAAAGAAGTAGCGCTCCGCATCTGGCTTCGAGAGGAGGCCGGACACGACAGCGCCGGGATGGGCCGCGAGGAGCTCGCCGACACGGCCGACGCCCTCGTCCGAGAGCGCGGGCTCGTGCCGCCTACCTTCGGCAAGATGACGCTGTACGATGGCCGCACCGGCCAACCGTTCGACCAGCCGATCACCGTCGGCTACATGTACATGATGAAGCTCGTGCACCTTGTGGAGGACAAGATCCACGCCCGATCCACCGGGCCCTACTCCTTGATCACGCAGCAGCCCCTGGGCGGCAAGGCCCAGTTCGGCGGCCAGCGCTTCGGTGAGATGGAGGTGTGGGCGCTTGAGGCCTACGGGGCCGCCCATATCCTGCAGGAGATACTCACCGTCAAGTCCGACGACGTCGTAGGGCGCGTCAAGACCTATGAGGCCATCGTCAAGGGCGAGGACATCCAGGAGCCAGGCGTGCCTGAGTCGTTCAAGGTATTGGTGCAAGAGTTGCAAAGCCTCGGGTTGGCCGTCGAGGTCCTCAACGAGGAGGAGGAGCGCGTCACGCTTACGGAAGAAAGCGGCATCGACATACCAGAACTGGGCATCAACCTCACCGGCTTCGAAGGGGGCTAGTCCGTGCTCGAAGTTAACGACTTCAACGCCATCCGCATATCCCTCGCCTCCGCGCAGCAGATCCTGCAGTGGTCGTACGGCGAGGTGACCAAGCCCGAGACCATCAACTACCGCACCCTTCGGCCGGAGAAGGACGGGCTCTTCGACGAGAAGATCTTCGGCCCTACCCGCGACTTCGAGTGCTACTGCGGCAAGTACAAGCGCATCCGCTACAAGGGAGTCATTTGCGATAAGTGCGGCGTGGAGGTCACCCGCTCCAAGGTGCGCCGCGAACGCATGGGGCACATCAACCTCGCCGCGCCCGTGAGCCACATCTGGTTCGTGCGTGGCACCCCCAGTCGTATCGGCCTGCTGCTCGACCTTTCACCGCGCATGCTGGAACGCGTGCTGTACTTCGCTCAGTACATCGTCCTCAGCGTCGACGGACAGGAGCGGCAGCAGCTCGTCAACGCGCTGCGGGAGGACGCCACGGAGGGCATCGCCCGTCAGCGGCAGGCGCTCGAAGGACAAGTAACGGAGCTGCAGAAGCCGTTGGACGAGGCGCGGGCCCGCGAAGCCGATGAGGCCGAGCTGGTCAAGATCGCCCAGCCCATCCAGCAGGAGATCGAGTCTCTCCGCAAACGCACGGAGCAGGCAGCATCTCAACTCGAGGGGGAGCTGGAGCATCGCATCGAGGAGATCGAGGAGCTCCGTCCCCTCATGCCCCTGTCTGAGGCACGCGCGCGCGAGCTCAACGACCGCTACGCGGGCCTTTGCCGCATTGGCATGGGCGCCGAGGCCATCCAAGAGGTCCTCGAGAGCATTGACCTCGATACCTTGCGCGAGACCCTCTATCGTGAGGCGCAGGGCTCCGGCCAGCGTGCCAAGAAGGCCATCAAGCGCCTCAAGATCGTTGAAGCGCTTCGTAGAAGCGGCAACAAGCCTGCGTGGACCGTCCTCAGGGTTCTGCCAGTGCTCCCACCCGACCTGCGCCCCATGGTGCAGTTGGATGGCGGGCGCTTCGCCACCAGTGACCTTAACGACCTCTATCGCCGCGTCATCAACCGCAACAACCGGCTCAAGCGCCTCCTCGAGCTCGGCGCGCCCGAGATCATCATTCGCAACGAGAAACGGATGCTGCAGGAGGCGGTCGACTCGCTCATCGACAACGGCCGACGGGGGCGCGCCGTGGCGGGCACCGCCAACCACCGCCTCAAGTCCCTCTCCGACATCCTCCGCGGCAAGCAGGGGCGGTTCCGCCAGAACCTCCTCGGGAAGCGCGTGGACTACTCGGGGCGCTCGGTCATCGTCGTTGGGCCAGAGCTCAAGCTGCACCAGTGCGGCCTGCCGAAGCGTATGGCGCTGGAGCTGTTCAAGCCCTTCGTCATGCACCAGCTCGTCGCCAGGGGCTACGCCCACAACATCAAGAGCGCCAAGCGCTTCGTCGAGCGCGTCCGGCCTGAGGTCTGGGACGTGCTCGAGGAGGTCATCCAGGACCGACCGGTGCTCCTCAACCGCGCGCCCACGCTGCATCGCCTCGGCATCCAGGCCTTCATGCCGGTCCTCGTCGAGGGGAGCGCCATCCAGATCCACCCATTGGTGTGCGACGCCTTCAACGCCGACTTCGACGGCGACCAGATGGCCGTCCACGTACCCCTCTCGCGCAAGGCCGTGGAGGAAGCACGCGAGGTCCTGCTGGCCTCTCACAACCTCCTCCGGCCCTCCTCAGGCGAGCCGACGGTTGCTCCCGCCCTCGACATGGTGCTCGGGTGCTACTACCTCACCGTGCAGCGCCCCGGTGCCAAGGGAGAGGGGAAGGTCTTCTCCTCCTTGGACGAGGCCCGAATGGCCTACGACGAGCGCCTCGTCGACCTCCAGGCGCAGATACAGGTGCGCACGACCCCAGGGGAGCGCGTCTCCACCACCCTCGGACGCTTGCTTTTCAATGAGGTCCTCCCAGCCGAACTCCACGTCAACGAGGTGATGACCCGCAGCAGCCTGCGCCGCCTGGTAGGGGAATGCTACCAGCGCTACGGATCCGAGCGCACGGCGGAGATCGCCGACGAATTGAAGCGCATCGGCTTCCGCTACGCCACCCAGTCCGGCACCACCATCGCCCTCGCCGACGTCCAGGTCCCCGACACGAAGCGGGAACTGCTGGAGGAGGCGGAGCGAGAAGTCGACTCGATCGAAAGCAACTTCCGCCGCGGCATTATCTCAGAGGATGAGCGCTACCAGGGGCTTGTCGACCTCTGGAGCGAGAAGACCAACCAGATGACCGACCTGGTCGATAAATCACTGGACCGCTTCGGCCCGCTCTACATGATGGCCACATCGGGCACCAAGGGGAACATCACCCAGATCCGTCAGATGGCGGGCATGCGCGGCCTCATGCAGGACCCGACCGGCCGCATCATCGAGCTGCCCGTGCGCTCTTCGTTCCGCGAGGGGCTCAGCGTCCTGGAGTACTTTATCTCGACGCACGGCTCGCGCAAGGGCCAGGCCGATACCGCGCTGCGCACCGCCGACAGCGGCTACCTTACCCGCCGTTTGGTGGACGTGGCCCAGGATGTCTTCATCACCACCGAGGACTGCGGCACGTTCGCGGGCGTGTGGATCGAAGAGATCCAGGATCGCGGCGTCCTGGCTCCCTTTCAGGAGCGCCTCCTCTGGCGGCTTGCCGCCGCTCCCGTCGTCGACGCGAACGGCCGGACGATCGTTGACCGAAATGAGCCCATCGATGAGGAGCGGGCGGCGGCCATCGTCGAGGCGGGCTTCACGCGGGTCTACGTTCGGTCCCCCCTCACCTGCGAGACCAAACGCGGCGTTTGCCGGAACTGCTACGGCCTCGATCTGGCCCGTAGCCAGCCCGTGGCGCTCCTGCAGGCCGTGGGCATCATCGCCGCCCAGAGCATCGGCGAACCAGGCACGCAGCTCACCATGCGCACCTTCCACACGGGTGGAGTCGCCGGCTCCCAGGACATCACGAGTGGTCTGCCGCGGGTCGAAGAGCTCTTCGAGGCCCGCTCCCCGAGGGGACAAGCTACCCTGAGCGAGATCGACGGCACCGTGGAGATCGCGGACGAGGACGAAGGGGCTTTTGTCCGCGTCACCAGCACCGAGGTCTACCGCGACGAGTACCCCCTGCCCGCGGGCTTCGTCCCGAGCGTGGGCAACGAGGACTGGGTCGAGGCCGGCCAAGTGCTGGCCACGCCCCTCGGCGAGGAGACGGACGGCGCGGAGCAACAGCTGGCCCTCCTGCCTGTCCTCGCCCGTGTCGCTGGCCAGGTCGCCATCGCCGACGACCATATCGCCCTTTTCTACGAGGAGCGGGACGAGCGCAGCTACAAGGTGCCCGCCACCGCCCGACTGCGCGTGCAAAACGGCGAGCGCGTGAGGGCCGGCGAGCGGCTCACCGATGGCCCGATCAACCCCCAGGACCTCCTGCGGGTCCTCGGGCGCGAGGCCGTGCAGGTCTACCTTGTCCAGGAAGTGCAGCGGGTCTACCGCTCTCAAGGCGTCAACATCCACGACAAGCACATCGAGACCATCATCCGCCAGATGCTGCGCCATGTCCGCGTGGACACGCCCGGAGACACAAGCCTCCTCCCCGGGGACCTGGTGGACCGTTTCATCTACGAGGACCTGAACGCCAAGGCCCTGGTCGAGGGCGGCGAACCCGCCACGGCCCAAACCGTGCTGCTGGGCGTCACGAAGGCCTCGCTCATCACCGAGTCCTTCCTAGCCGCCGCCTCCTTCCAGGAGACCACCCGCGTCCTCACCGAGGCCGCCGTCCGCGGCGCAATCGACCATCTCAATGGCCTCAAGGAGAACGTCATCATCGGCAGGCTCATCCCCGCCCGCGCCATCGAGCCCGAGGAGCCCAGGCCGGCCCTGCCACCCCTCCTCGGCGAGCTACCCATCTCTTTCCTGCCTGAATAACCTGGCCAGCCCAGCGACATGTAGGGGGCGAGTCTGAGACTCGCCCCCTACCCCTTCCACCTCCCGCCAGGGCTGCCTCCGCCGATAGCCTCAACGGATCGCCTGCAACCCCGCGGGAGCGCAGGCGTGGTAGGACCCACCTTTCACACCACGAGGCCCCAATCTACTCAAACCCGCCCTGCGCCTGTATACTGAAAAGCTACTGGGGAATCGTCTAGCGGTAGGACGGTAGACTCTGGATCTACAAGCCCAGGTTCGAATCCTGGTTCCCCAGCCAACCGTGGCGCATTCGTCTAGCGGCCTAGGACACCTCCCTCTCAAGGAGGAGATCACCGGTTCGAATCCGGTATGCGCTACCAAATCTCACTTTCACGAACAAGTCACACAGTAGGCCCATCGGCTGTCGGCACACGGTTGACCGCATACGTGCGCGGATATCGCTGATACAAGCCACGCCTGGCGAGCGTGACTGCGCAGGGCTCATTCTGCTATGCTTCCCAAACAGGATGTCGTGGGTTCGAATCCCATCACCCGCTTCAGCCTGGCCCTGGATCCTCGCGGAATAGGGGCCAGACGACCTTCGACTATGACGACGGAGTGGTCAGGTCGGGCCACTACGCGCTCGCCGCGGCGAGCGCGTGGCGTTCAGCGCATCCATCCCGCTCCGCCCTTTGAAGACCACCTGGGAACGGCGCTCTTCGGGCCGTGCTGAGGGCCCTTCCATGAACCTCCGCCGCCTCAGATGGTTAGCCATCATCCTTCCGCTGCTCTTCCTGGCTCTCCTGGAGTACCTGCGTCACGAGCTCTTCCTTGAAGAGTGGCACGACTTTCCAGGCGTCCTGTGGCCAGGAGCTCTGGTCGCCCTGGGCGTGGGAGCCTTCTCCTTCGCCATCTTCGGGACGATCGAGCGACTCGAGGCGCGCGTCCTCGACCAAAACCGGCATCTATCGGCGCTGAACCGCATCGCCGCTGCCTCCGCCGAGAACCTCGAGCTGGGCGAGCTGTGCAGCGTCGCCCTCGACAACGTGCTTGCTGTAATGGGCATCGAGGCCGGAGCCGTCTGCCTGCTGGACGTGGGGGCGAACGAGCTCGTGGCGGCCTGCTCGCAAGGCCTTTCCGGCGAGCTCACCCAGCGCATCCAGAGGCAGAAGCTGGAGACTGCGCCGGTGGGGGCCGAGGTCGTCCACACTGGGCGTCCGGTGGTCAGAGAGGACCTGCTGCAGAGCCCGAATGTGTCAGAGGCCGCTCGGCGCGAGGGGTTCCGCTCCTCCATCAGTGTTCCCCTCAAGTCGGAAGGCGAGGTCTCGGGCGTTCTAGCCCTCGTCAGCAAGCGCCCACGGCGCTTTTCCCCCGACGAGATCGACCTGCTGACGAGCATCGGCGGGCAGTTGGGGCTCGCTGTCCGGAACGCCATGCTCTACACGAGGTCCCAGCAACGGAATCGGGAGCTCGCGGCCTTGCTCGCCGTCAGCGAGGCGGCGACTTCATCCCTGGAGCTGGATCAGGTCCTCGACGAAGCCCTCGACGCAGTCCTAGCGGTGACCACTGCGGAAGCGGCAGAGATTTGGCTGATGGAAGACAGCGGCGAACTGGCCCTGCACCGCCACCGCGGAGCGGCGCCGGAGGCTTTCTACGAGCGGACGCGCTTCGAGGTTGGGGAAGGTCTCCCTGGCCTGGCTGCACAGACCGGCTCACCCGTCGTCGTCCACGAACTGGGCGCGGACGCGCGCTTCCTGCGGCAGCAGGTGAAGGACCTGGGGTTCCAGACTTTCTGCGCTCTCCCCTTACGTCACGGAGACCAGACGGTCGGCGTCCTCGCCGTCGCCGCTCGGCCCAGTGAAGCGCTCTCGAGCGCCGCCGAGCACCGCCTCCTCGAAGGAATAGGAGAGCAGTTGGCCATCGCCGTAGAGAACGCTCAGCTGCACCAGCGCGTGCTGGACGTGGCCGTCCTCGAAGAGCGCGAGCGGATCGCCCGCGAGTTGCACGACGGGCTCGCGCAGGTCCTGGGCTACATCAACACCGAGACCTTGGCGGTCAAGAAGCTCATCGCCTCCGGGCGCCCCGCTGACGCGGAAAGGGAGCTCAGCGCCATGGAGGCCGCGGCCAAACAGGTGTACGCTGATGTTCGGGAGGCCATATTGGGTCTGCGGGCCTCGTCCGCCCAGCCTGGCCAGCTCATCCCGAGCCTCCGCGATTACTTGAGCTACTACAGCGAGATGGCCGGAGTCCCAGTCTCGCTGAGCGCGGCCGGAGAGGTTGAGGCGCTGCGGCTGCCAGCGACAATCGAGATCCAGCTGATGCGTGTCATCCAGGAGGCCCTGAGCAACGTCAGAAAGCACGCCCACGCGACAAAGGCGACGGTGAGCTTCCAGCGGACCGCCGATGGTCTGACGATAGAAGTGTCCGATGACGGCCAAGGGTTCGACCCGGAACGGCTTGTGCGGACGGGCTGGCCGCGCTTTGGCCTCCAGACCATGCGCGAGCGCGCCCAGGCGATCGGAGGCGAATGCGATATTATCTCCTCTCCCGGCCACGGGACACGCGTCATACTCCAGGTCCCGTTGAGGCGCAGCGAGGCATGAGATGAGGGTCCTTCTCGCCGATGACCACGCCCTCTTCAGGGCCGGCATTGCCGGCCTCCTGCGTGCCTGGGGCATGGAGGTCGTTGGTGAGGCCAGCGACGGCTTTGAGGCCCTTGCGCAGGCGCGGCGGCTCCACCCTGATTTGATCCTCATGGACATCAAGATGCCGCGGTGCAACGGCCTCGAGGCCACTCGCCTAATCAAGACCGAGATGCCGGACGTGAAGATCGTCATCGTCACCGTGTCCGAGGAAGACGACGACCTGTTCGAGGCGATCAAGAGCGGCGCCCAGGGCTATCTCCTCAAGAACATGTCCGAGGAGGAGTTTAGCCGCACCATCACAAGCATCGCGGCAGGCGAGGCGCCGTTCTCGCGTGGCGTCGCGGCGAAGATCCTCGATGAGTTCGCCCGCTTGGCCCGCGAGCCGCGCGCCAAGGAGTCCGAGGAGGACGAGCTGACCGCGCGCGAGCGCGAGGTGTTGCAGCTCGTGGCCGGCGGCTCCACGAACCGAGAGATCGGGGCCTGCCTCTACGTCACCGAAAGCACCGTGAACTTCCACATGAAGAACATCCTCTCCAAGCTCCACCTCAAGAACCGTGCCCAGGCCATCGCCTACGCCATCCGCACCGGCCTCGTGAACCTGCCTCCCTCCACGGCCGACTAGCTACCCGAACGGGTAGTCGCACCTACCCATCTTCATAGGTTCAGCGCGCCGAAAAACTACCCTCTTATCACCCCCAAGGCTAGTACTTTGGGGGGTGTCCCGTCCGTCGCTCCCTGCCACAATTGCCTCGTGGTCAGGCAAGTGCAAGGAGCGACTCTCATGCAGCCGGCACGCGTTCTCGTCCTCTTCAGCCGATCGCTGATGATGCTAGGGATCCTGCGCTGGCTCATGGACCAGGAAAGTATCGACGCTGAGGGGCTGGACCGTGAAGCCTCCGGGGTGCGCGAGAGTGTCGTTCGGTTCGGTCCCGATGTGATCATCGTTGACGAGGATGACTTCTCGGCCACCAGCAGTCTCACGATTGAGGACCTGATGGAGAGCAGTCCCGAGGCGCGGGTCGTCAAGGTGAACGCCAGCAGCAACCTGATCCACATCGTCCAGCAGCAGGAGGTCGCGGTGACCGGAGTCGAGGACTTGCTGCGCCTCATCACGAGCGGTTAGCTCCAAAGGAGGCGCATATCGCGGTAAGCGTTCGAGAGATGGCACGGACGTGCAAGACCAGTTCCAGGAGGAACATCGATGATAGGGAACAGCAAACCCGTGGGACGACGACTTTTCCTGGCAGGAGGCACGCTCACGCTAGCCGCAGCGTGCACCGGCGTATCCCAGAAGGAATACGACGCTCTGAAAGCCCAGTTGGAGGCCACGAAAGGCCAGACCGTCGTCCAGGCGGGAAACCTCCAGCCGGCCCCCGCCGCGGCTCAGCTCACCGGATGGGACACGCCCCAGTCCATCAGAGGCGATCTGCGGGTGGCAGCCACCTACGACTCCAGCGGGCCCGACGCCTGGAGCGCCAGAGACCATCCATTGGTGTACGTCGCCAGCGAGGGTAAAGGCTACGCGCATCGCCCATCCGGAACCAACAGCCTTCCGGGTGTGCAGATCATAGACGCCAACACCAAGAAGGTGGTCGCGTCGGCGCTGTTCGATCTGGGATTCAAAACGCATGGGACGCCCCATGGTCTGGGCATATCGCCAGATGGGAAGTGGCTATATGTGGCTACTGGGGAAGGGGATCATGCCATGACTGCTGCAGAAGGAACAGCGAGGCTCCTGATCGTCAATGCCAGAACCCTGAAGCTTGCTATGACACTGACCACTGATAGAAGTTCGGGCAGGTTAAGGGGCTTTCACCACATTGAAGCGTTCAAGGACTGGCAGGGACAAGACCGTATCCTGATGCAAGATCAGAGCACGACAAGGTGGATACTGGACCCCAAGGACAACCACAGGGTTGTGAAGGCGATAACCCTCGACGATGTGGGCCCGATGGGCCACCCGTACTCGACGGTTGATCCCTCAGGCAAGTTCCTGTACATGAACATCTCTTCACCGGAGATTCGGGAGGCCGGGGGCCTTGCTGGGGTGGCGAAAGTCGACCTGGAGAAGGGTACGATAACGCAAATCCTCGGGATGCACGCCGGGAATCCCATCGGCATGGTCCACACGGCGGACGGCAAGTTCACCTACGTGGCTGAAGGCCACGGCAGCGTGGTCTACAAGATCGACAATGCTCAGAACAAGATTGTCGGTAGCACCAGCGCCGGAGTGGCAGGGCCCTACGGCCTCGCCCTGAACTGGGACGAGTCAGAGCTCTATGCGATGGGCAAGGGCGAGGGCAGCCACAATACTGGCGGGGTCGTGGGGGTCATCGACACGAAGACCTTCAGGCCGACGCAGCTATTCGATCAACCAATGAACATTGGCGGGTCGATCATCGACCATGGGATCGTCCATCCCGACCCCAATGTGAACGAGATGTGGGTCAGCAGCGCCGGGACCTGGGAGACCATCGTCGTGGACCTTGCCACAAGAAAGGTGAAGGCCCGAATACCCTCTCCCAACGGCGGGGACACCCACAACGGTGGCTTCGTGCGGTACAACTCGGACTTCACCGGCGAATTGCTGGCGGACATGGGCGGCCCCCAGAGGGATATGTACGCGACCAGGAAGGAAAGAGTTGCGAAGCTGGCAGCCGCAAAGCCATAACGATTACGGGCGGCGTGCCCTCAGCCCCTCCAGAGCTGAGGGCACGCCCAACGGAGGATACAGAAGATAGAGAAGGAGAGACTACGTTGACGAGAGACCTCGTGAAGCTGGTGGGCGGTATTCTAGTGGGAGGGGCGGCCATCCTCGCCGTTCTGCCCGCCTGCGGCGGCTCCGCCGGAGGGACACCCCCAGCCTCATCGGGCCCTGCCGCCGAGCCCGGCGCACCCGTTACCAGCGCCGCGCCGGCAGGCAGTCCTCAGCCGGCAACGCAGCCTGGGAATCAGGCAACCGGTGATCTTCTAGCAAAAGGAAAGCTCATCTTTGAAAAGACGGCTGGCGGCGTGGGTTGCGCCTACTGTCACGGGATGGATGGAAAAGGCGCCGGCCCCTCTGGGTTGAGTGCTCCTCCCAACCTGGGAAAATCGGAGGTCGTCGTTCGGGGTGCCCTTAAGGATGTGGAGTTGATGGGCTTCATCAAGCTTGGCGACGGAGAGATCGAAGCGGTGGTCGCGTATCTGCAGTATCTCAGCGAGCAACCCTGAAGCGGGGCAGGGGGGAACGAACGATGCGTTGGCTACGTCCAGGTTACGAGAGTGTCGCGCTGAGCTTGACGCTCGTCGGGCTCGTCCTAGTTGCCTGCGCCGGCCCGAGTGGCGATGCCGGCTTGGCGCGGGCGGTTGCGCCTCAACAAGCTCTCACCGATGAGCCCCGCTTGTACCTTACGATCAACGTGGAGTTGACGGATGACGGCTTCACGCCCTCCTCGGTCTTCATTCCAGCAGGACGACCGGTGCAGCTAGTGGTGCGGAACCGAGCTTCCGCCGAGCATCACTACCGGGTGCTGGGGTTAGTGCCGCAGGACCTGCTGTGGCTCGCCCAGGACCTCCCGGTGGCGTCGGCTGCCAGTGTCAGCACGGACGAGCACAGCGACCACCACGAGGAGATAAGTTTTGTGCCGTTTCGCTTCGCATCGGCGGCGGGCATACGGCCGACCGGCACCGAGGTCCATGCCTATGCGCAGGGCGGCGAGGTGGACGCGGTCTTGTTCACGGCTACTAAGGCCGGGACGTTCTCGGTCCGGTGTCCGCTTCATCGCGAAGTCATTGGGAAGTTGACGGTCTTTTAGCAGCCATGGACGCCACCAGTAGACCAGAGCCAAGCGACTAGAAAGGGCAGGCAACCATGTCTAAGACAGACCTCGCGCGGGCAGTGCGCGGCATCGTGGCAGGCGGAACAGTGGTGGTCCTCATGTCCGCTCTGTCCGCGTGCGGTGGCGCGGGCGGCGAGACCACGCAAGCGCCGGCGGCGCCACAGGCCACGGTGGCAGTCCAGCCGACGTCCGCGCCCGCCGCCCCGGCTGCCACGGCTCCGTCAAGCCCCGCGCCTGCCGGCGGCGATCAGCTCTCAGCCGGGAAGCTGGTCTTTGAGAAGACGGCAGGGGGAGTAGGGTGCGCGTAATGTCACGGCCTCGACGGCAAGGGGAACGGCCCTAGTGGCCTCGGAGCGCCCGCCAACCGGGGCAAGACCGAGGAGCAGGTGCGCAATGCGCTTGCGTCGGTAGAGCTGATGGGCATCGTCAAGCTCAGCGATGGCGATATCAAGGCAGTCGCAGCGTACCTGCAGTATCTCAATCAGCAACCGTGAAAGCAGGCCGACCATGAACAACACCGTGAACGCGGTCACCGGATACACCAAAGACCCTCTCCGAAAAGCCTGAGTGAGGACGGCAATGAACACCACTGGCCATCTTGCCGCGATATCTGCAAACCGGCCCAGGCTCACAACCTGGACGCTGCTGGCGGTGGCTGCTCTGGCCGTTGCGCTGGTGGTGTGGTGGGCCGTCGCTCGGTCGCTGGCCGCGAGCGCCCCAACCCTCCAGATGCCGGACCTCGCCCCCGGGGGACAGGTTGAGGCACTGACTCGCGCCGGCCGAGGGCCTGATGGCTCGGACGTGACGGCAGTACTGCTGGCCCCCAACGTCGTGACCTTTGCATGGGCGGACCTCTCCCAGCGCATTGGCTTCCTCGTTCAGGAGGACCTGCATGAGGAGCTTGGGCCTGCCTGGAGCCCGACGCTCAGCGTCGGTTCCGAGACTCTAACGCCCGTCGAGACACGCGTACTCACCGAGTCAGACCATCATCGCCTGACCGCGGTGCTCTTCGCGCGGTACGGTTCCGCAGGCGAGGACCGGCTTGCCGCGTCTGAAGTGGCCCTTCTCCTCCCACCAACCCACCCAGGCGTCGACTCCGAAGCGCTCCGCTGGCCTGGGATCCGTCCCTCGCCGTTCACGAGCGCCGCGACCGCTGCGGCGCCTCAGCGCCTGACGTGGGTGGTGCTGCTTGGGCTCTTCGGCGGCTTTCTGGCCTCCATGTGGCCCTGCCTGTTCCAACTCACGGCCTACTTTATCCCCAGCCTAGCCGGCATGACGGTCGCCCGCGCTGAGCAGCAGGGCGCCCGGCGCAATGTCCGGCTGGAGGTCGTGCAGACCGCCCTGTTCTTCGTGCTCGGCATCGTCATCGTCTACACTGCGGGCGGCACGCTCGCCGGGCTAGCCGCGCAGAGTCTGAGCGGCAATGCGCTCTTCGCCCAGCTGCGGCGGCCGCTTATGGTCCTAGGCGCCCTTGTGGTGCTGTTCATGGCGCTGCGAGTGGCGGTCCAGGCGCGCGCGCCGCTGGTGTGTAAGATGCCCGTCGTCTCCGCGCTGGGACGCAGCGGGCCGAGCGGCCCCTTGGGCACCATGGCCCTCGGGCTCGCCTTCGCCACGGGCTGCATGACCTGCTTCGGGGCCGCCATGGCTCTGGGTATGGTCACCTACATCTTCGCTTCGGGCTCCGCGCTGACCGGCGCCCTCGTCATGTTCGTGTTCTCCCTGGGCATCGCGGTGCCGCTGGTGATCGCCGCCGCCGCGCTGGCCCAGGTGATGCCCATGCTCATGCGCCTTGAACAGTACGCGCGCTGGCTGGCCTGGGCGAGCAGCGCGGTCATGGTCGCCTTCGCGCTCTTCCTTCTGACCGACAGCTACCACGTCGTGACCGACTGGGCCTACCAGATACCGGCCGTCCGCCGCTTCACCGCTGTCGCGCAAGCCGCGGGCATCCAGGCCGCCCAGCAATCGCCGGCAGCGACTGGCGCGTCACCCCGCCTACAACTCGTAGAGACGACCACGAGGCGTCCGCTGGAGAACGGCGCGACGGTCCCTGTCGGAAACGCGCTCGAAGCGCGGCTCGTCGTGGCGCCGTTCCCGCCGGCACTTCGCGGCAACCTGGATATCTACCTCCTCGGCGGCTCCGTTGTTACCCCCACGCAGGTCGCAAGAGTGACCTACACCACCCAGATGGCCTACATGGACCACGGGACCGAGCGGGGCACCGCTGAGGTCCGCGACACCGGGCACTACCGTGTGCCCCTGAACCTGGGCATGTACGGCGACTGGCTGGTCACCGTCGCGGTTCACGACGGCGATTCCACGACGACTTTCCAGCTTCAACTCGCGGTCGCCCCCTGAGGGGTCAACCCGAGGGGCAGACTCGGCTTCGGTGAACCATGCGACGCCAAGACCGCCCCTCCAGCGTGAGGGGCGGTCTTCAGGTTTTCCCCGACACCGTCGGGGCGATTTCTTCTTATCATTCGTCGCTGTCTAGATCCCCCCAGGCCAGTCGCTTCGCCCAGTAACGGAGCCGCGTCCAAAGGCCTGAAGACGCGGGAGCCTCCCATTCCTCGTTCGGGAACAGCCGTAGGCTGAGAGGTACTGAGCTCTCAGCGTAGCGCAGAAGCAACTCATGCAGCCCTCCGTCTGATGCTCGGCGCTCGCCTGCGAGTATCGCGACTTCAGCCGAGGGGCTCGAAGATGCCGGCGCGGAAGTAGCAATCGCCATGGGTCTAAGCCTCAAACCAGCCTGAAGCAATCATACACCCCGCCCGAAAGCAAGGCCAGCCTGCTTGCAGAATGAGGGCAGGCAACGATTGGCTTGACAGGCAGTGCTCCTCTATGGGGGGTCAGCATCTATGGGCGTGCGAGCACCTGCCGCAGCTCCGGCTCGAGCTCGTCCACCGTCGTGAAGCCCTCGAAGCGCGCGGCGATGCTGCCCTGCCCATCCACCACGAACACCCATGGCTCAGACGGCAACCGCCACTCTGTCACGGTGGGCGAGGGACGCGCCGAGCGAAGATCGCGGGTCGCCTCTTGTGGTTTGTCGTAGACCTCAACGTGGATGAAGTTGACCTGCTCGCGGTAGCGCTCCTTCAAGTGCTCGATGACGTGGAGTTGCGGACCGCACGTCCGGCTCTGGCAGAACGCCGGCGTGGCGAACGCCACGACCAGGGGCTGGCCCGTTTCTATGGCCTCCGCGATGGAAAGGCCGTACAGCTCCGGGTCGATTGGCACGGCTGAGCTCAGCTCTTCGGGGG
>DATDQG010000044.1:0-5795 GCA_035292365.1 Dehalococcoidia bacterium | reverse complement strand
CCTCGAAGCCACCCTTGCCGTGCTCAAGGCCTGCGCTCCCGGAGCCGCTTCGGCCAAGTAACTAAAGGCCTACACCCCGAAGCACCCCCACCCCCTGTCATTCCTCGCCAGGCTCGGAATGGCAGGGGTCGGCGGCGCTTCGGGGTGTAGGCCTTTGGTTACTTGGCCGAAGCGGCTCCGGGAGCGCAGGCTTTGAGGACCGACATGGTGGCTTCGACGCCGGGGCGGGCCGCCACGACACGCACGATAGAGGTGTCGAGGCCTTCGGAGAGGCGCTGGAAGGCAGAGGCGGCGCCGCTTGCAGGGCCGTAGTAGCCGACGTTCTTGAGCAGCGCCTCCGGAAAGGCGTCCACGACCTCGTTCTCCGGGGCGTTGCGGGCGCGCAGGGTGTCGACGTGGGCCAGCTCGGCGGCGAAGCCCATGCGCTCGAAGTGGGCGCGGTAGCTCTGAGCCGGCACGCCGAGAGGACCGAGCGCGTAGCTCATGACGGAGCGGGTGAAGCTGCGCCGCGCGACGTCCACGTCTTCATCGACGCAGACGCGTATGTATTCGGCGACGACGATGCTCTTGGGGTCGCGTCCGGCGCGCTCGGCGCCCTCAGCCACACGTTCACGGCTCCAGGCGACCTGCTCCGCCGAGCACCAGTTGAGGCTGATGCCATCCGCCAGCTCACCGCCCAAGCGGCACATCTCGGGACCAAGGGCCGCGAGGTAGACGGGTGTGCGCGGCGGTGGGTTGATCGCCAGCCTGGCGCCGCGCAAGGAGATGGAGGGGCCTTCGTGGGTCACCGTTTCGCCGGCCAGGAGGGCGCGGATGGTCGTCAGGTAGTCGCGCATGAGGCCCAGAGTGGAGCTGCCGCGTATGTTCCAGGTGCGGCGGTACTGCGGGTTGTAGGCGGCGCCGGTGCCGATGCCGAGCACGAAGCGGCCGCCGGTCATCTTGCCCATGGTGCCGGCGCTCATGGCGAAGCCCATGGGTGTGCGCAGGCCAACCGGGGAGACGCCGATGCCAGTGCCGAGGCCGCCGGGGATGACGTCGCGGGTGGCCTGCCAGCGCAGGGCGCAGGTGAGGAAGGAGTCCTCGGCGATGTTCTCGGGAGTCCAGATGCTCTGGTAGCCCGCGCGCGCTGCTTCAGCGGAGACCTGCGCTTGTTCTTCGTATGAGAGGCCGAGAGTTGGGTCCAGGCCGATGCCGATTTCCATGGCTAGCTCCTGATGGTCAGTTGTCGGCCCCGATCATAGGGCATGAGGGCGGACCACAGGCATAGGAGGCTTCAGCCTGCCAGGCGCATGGACTCCGGTTTGCGTATGTGGACTGGTCGAGGCCTAGCCCTGGAGAAAAGGCGTTGGCCTACAAGCTTCGCTCGCAGATGGGGCTTGCGCAGTGGCTTCGCCTGCTCAGCAACGGAGAGGCAAAGGTGCGGACACCCCACACCCCGGCAAAGGGGCTGCGCCCCTCTGCACTTCGCTCGAGGCCTGAAGAGTTGCCCCCAGCGGCGGAGAGTGGAGCCCAACCTCTCTCCCCAGCCCTCTCTCCGTCCACGGAGAGAGGGGAGTTCAGCCGACGGGAGGCACTAAAGGGAACCAAGGCGTGGGACCTCTCCCCTCAGTCCCCTCTCCGACTTCAGAGAGGGGAAGCTTAGCTCTTGTGAGGCACTACGACAAAACGAATCGATAGGTCCAGTTGATCGGCATTACACCGCGGCGAGCCAGCCAGCGGCGAAGAGGACGGAGGCGAGGACGACGCTACGAAAGCCCCAGACATCTGCGTCCCGGCCGGGACGGTTATAGGCGAGGTTGGCGACGGCCAGGAGTACACCGTAAGTCACGAGCGTGGCGGCGAGAGCGCGGCGGTCGTAAACAACGAATGGCAGGGTGGCGACGGTGAGCAGCGGCGGCAGCAGGAGGCTGGCCTCCAGAAGGCGCAGGGAACGGGCGCGTCCGAGGCTGACGGCGAGGTTGAAGCGACGGGCGGCGGCGTCGGTTTTGATATCGGGCAGGACGTTGGCGATGTGGGCGGCGAGAGCCAGCGGCGGGCCTACGAGATATATGGCGAGCAGCTCCGGCCGGTAGGCGTCGAGCGAGCTCCAGACGAAGGGCGGCAGGACTGCGAATGCGAGCACGAAGGCCAGCGGACTGAGTCGCGTGTCTTTGAGCACGAGGTCGTAAGCCAGGCCCGCGGCCGTACCCGCGGTGAGGAACACCAGGGGTACGAGACCGAGGAAGGCTCCGACAATGAACGAGACGAAGGTTGTGGCGATGATCGCCGGCGGCAGGCTGTTGGCGTTGACCAGGCCCGAGGGAACAGGCTTAGAGGGTTGGTAGATGGCGTCGCTCTCGCGGTCGACGTAGTCGTTGGTCCAGCCGATGGCGAGCTGGGAGGACAGCATGGCGGTCAGCATCAGGGCAAAGCGTTCGGTTGAGATTGAACCCTCGGCGGAGGCGAGCCCAATCAGGGCTGTGAGGCTAACAACGGCTGCGAGCGGGAAGGGATGGGTCGCCTGGATCCAGCCGCGCAGGCGGTGGGTCAGCGGCGGGCGGCGGGGTTCAAACAGGGGGTGCGTCCGGGTCCGCTTCGGTGTCGGGCAGGTCCCAGGTCTCTGATCCCCAGGGGCGATCGCGGTTGCTGAAGGACGCCAGCAGAATATGCATGCCGGCCATGACGACGGCGACAGCCAGGCCGTTGCGCAGACCGATCCAGGCGCCATCGTGCAAGGCCAGGACGATCTCCTGGTCCACGGGCGCGGAGAGGCTGCTGTGGATCGCATCGGTCAGCATCCAGACCAGCAGCGACATGACGGCGGCGAAGCCCGCGCCTATCGCCAGAGGCGTTAGAGGTGAGGCGCCTTTGAGAAGTACGCCGCCAATCGACGCCAGGAGAGCCAGAGCGATGACGGCCAGGGCTGCCTTCCAGAAGCCGTGGGCGCTTTCGCCCAGGAGGCTCACACTCCAGCGCAAAGGGTCGTCGTAGCCTGGCTTCTGGGGCAGGCCTTCCCTGTTACGGAAGGCATCCGTCCCCTCCGTGTAGAGGCGTTCGCCCATGGCACGAACGATAGTGGCCCTGAGCACTCTGTTGTCGACGTCGATTACCTGCGTAGAGGGTAGGACGATGTTCAGCGGCACGTCGCGCAGGGCAACGACGCTCTCAGGACGGTCACGGGCTATCAGGTCGAGGTCATCGCGGTGGGCCGGCAGCCAGCGGTCGATCTCAATGAGGGCAGCTCCCTGGCGTCCGAGGAGCCTGGTAGCGGCCTGGTGACTCGTTACCTGGAAGCCGGCGAGGGCGAACAGGGCGAGGGCGGTCAGGAAGGCGGCGATGAGGCTTGGCAGGGTCCCCTTCACGTCACTCCAGACGTACGACCTTGAGGCCGGCGAGGCGGTCATGGATGGCGCGGCGTTGCGGGTCCACCAGGGCGAAGATCAGCCCGGCCAGCGGCGCCACGAAGCAGAGCAGCGCCAGGGCAAGGCTAACGACGAAAGCGGCTTCTGAGAGCAAGGCGGCCCAGGCGAGCAGGACCCAGCCGGCGCCGAACATGGGATGGAAGAACAGGGGATGCAGGGCCAGCCAGTAGGCGGCCAGGCGCTGCAGGCTGGGCGCGCTGCCGTCCTCCGAGACGACGCGCAGGCCGGTGACGTACTGCCCGGGCGTCTGTCCGCGCTTGAGGCCGAGCCAGACCATGGCAAGCAGCCAGGCCGGCATCGCACCCAGGAAGATCGCGATCGACGTCCACTGGTCGGCGTCAGTTATGGCCTCTTCGCCGTTGTTGCTGCGCAGGAACATATTGAGGCCGGCGAGGGCGGCGAAGAGCATGGTGAAACCAAACAGGACGAGGCTGTCGAGAAGATAGGCCAGGAGCCGGGAAGGGTGACCAGCGCGGTCAGAGTCGGTGGTGTCGTTAGAGCCCGCCGGCGCCGTCGCTAGCCGGGAAGCCGCGAGCCGTTCCGCCATAGCCTCGAAAGTATAGCACCGGGTTGGGCGCGCCTTGTGGCCGCGCAGCCGCCGCCTGTACGGTGGATGGGTGGAAGCCCTGCTGGCGCTGCGCCCCGGTCTGCCGATGCGGCGCATCGTGGCGGGCGTGGTGAGCCTCGCGCTCGTGATCTGGGCTTTAGTGGCCGCGAGCCTGCTCTCCAACAGCGCCGGCCTGCGTCCGGGACCGAACGACTACAACATCGCGGCCTGGGAGCTGCGCAACTTCCCGGCCAAGTGGCTGTTTGCCTTCGGTGAGCTGTTCCGAGAGCGTCCGAGCGTCACGGCCGAGAACGCAGGCCTTAAGCGCTTCTTCCAGCTGACACGCGAAATCGAATCGATGGAGCGGGAGATCAGCGACGCGGGCCAGCGCGGGCTGGAGCCGGACGTTTCCCGCAAGCAGTCTCTTGAAGCCAGACGCCGCGAACGTGATCGGTTGGAAAACCGGGTTGAGGCGACAGTCGAGGGGCGGCTGACGGCGGTGCTCAAGCAGGCCGGCATCACGCGCTCACTGGGGCCGCTGGGCGATGTCGTCTGGCCGCCGGTCGATTTCGAGTTGACGCGCTCGCCCTACACGCTGGTGGTGTCGCCACGCGACCGCATCGAGCTGCAGAGCTCCGACCTGCTGCGCGAGGACCTGAGCACCCAGGCGCTGGAGAAGATCGAGTCGGACGTGGCGCGGCGCGACAACGTCTCGACCCTGGCCTTTCCCACGGGAGGCATCGGCGCCTACCCGACGATCATCGATTACCCGACCAGCTATGGGGAGGCTGTGGCGGTGGTGGCGCACGAGTGGATGCACAACTACCTGGTCTTCCGGCCGCTGGGCTTCAACTACTACGACAGCAACGCCTTGAGGACGATGAACGAGACGGTGGCCGACCTCGTCGGGAACGAGCTGGCCGGTTTGGTGGTCAACCGCTGGCCGCTCACCGACCCGGCCGCGCCTTCGGCGCCTGCGCCACCACGGCAGCGACGCCCGTCCTCGACGCAGAGGCTGGACATCGGGGCGGAGCTGCGGCGACTTCGGGGCGAGGTCGATGCGCTGCTGGCGGAGCGCAGGATCGATGAGGCGGAGGCGCTGATGGAGCAGCGGCGTCAGGAGCTGGCAGCCCAAGGAGTGCAGATCCGCAAGATCAACCAGGCCTACTTCGCCTTCACCAACCTATACGCAGGCGCGGCGGGCACACCGGGTGCCACCAACCCCATCGGCCCCAAGATCGATGAGCTAAGGCGGCGCAGCTCATCGCTGCGGGAGTTTGTCTGGGTGGTTGGTGGGATCAGGAGCGTGCAGGCGCTGGACCGGGCGCTGGCGTCGGAGTGAGTTTAGAGGACAGCTATGGCCTACGCAGGCCGTTCGGCCTTCTTCAGTTGGCTCAGTTCTTTCTCATGTCTCAAGACCTTCTTGAGGAGAAAGAGGACTAGAAAGATCTGAGACATCAAGAACAAGGGGCACAGGATCATCATCGGCATGGGAGGTCTGTGCATTCCGCTCCGTTCGGCCGGACCTGTGGCTGGCTCGTCTGCCTCGTTGCCGCTCATGAGCGTATCTCCTGGTGTTCCCACGCGATTCCGAAATGAACTGTCATGGCCTCAGAGGGGCGTTGCCGCTGGGTGGCGTAGGCGTGGCGGGTATGTCACCGACGTGAACCGTGACCGTGGCGGTTATGGCGCCGCGCTGGCGGTCGTTGACGGTGAGGCGCAGCGTATAGACGCCGGGAGTTAGGTTGACGGTGTTGAAGGCGCCCAGTGGCCCACCCTGGCTGGGGATGCGCTGCTGGTTGACGGTCTGCCAGGTGCCCGGCGAAGCGCCGCTGCCAACTTCCAGG
>DATDQG010000043.1:0-24552 GCA_035292365.1 Dehalococcoidia bacterium | reverse complement strand
AACAGCACCCGCGCCCGCAGGTACACAGGCCGGTCGATGACGACGCCGTCGAGGGCCACCGCGCCGCGGCCATCACGCTCGGCCTGCTCGTAAGCCTCGATGACGCGCTTCGCGTAGGCTACCTCCTCCTCGGTCGGCGCGAACATGCGGTTGACGACCTCGACCTGGCCCGGGTGGATACAGTACTTACCGGTGTAGCCGATGCTGCGGGCGAAGCGTCCGTCTCGCTCAAGCTGCTCCATGTCCTGGAAGTCCATCTCGGGCGCGTCGATAGCCTGGACTCCGGCGGCGCGGCAGGCGACGGCAACGCGATAGCGGGCCCACTCGATCTCTTTGGACGCCTTCGTCCGCTCGATGCGCATGTCGACCGTGTAGTCCTCGCTTCCGAAGGAGGCGCCGACGACCCGCGGGCTGGCGGCGCAGATGGCCTCGGCGTTCAGGACCGCCTGTGCCGATTCGATCCAGGGGATCATCCTGGTCTTGCCGACCGGCAGGCCGCGCATCGTTTCGAGCAGCGTCAGGTAGTGGTCCACCTGCCGCACGATCTCAGGAGTGTGGGCCTTGGGCAGGCTGATGCCGTCCAGCTCTTCGCAGACGACGGCGGCGAGGTCCTCCTCGAGCAGGCCGGTATCCAGCCCGTTGACGCGCACGTAGAGCAGATAGCCCGTCTTCGGCATCGTCTTGAGGGCCTCGGCCACCTTGGGCCGCGCCCCCACCTTCTCGGCTAGAGGGACCGAGTCCTCCATATCGAGGCAGATGAGATCGGCGCCGCGCTCGTGGGCACGCTGGACGAAGCGATCCATGATGCTCGGGACGAAGAGGAGGCTGCGGGGGGCGAGCGTAGGCGCTGGCATGGCGGCACCATATTACTCGTTGCGGGCACGAGCGCTCAAATGGTTCGTCGGTATGCCTCAGCAGTCAGGTCGAGCATTGTACTGCCGAGCCCAAACGGACTGTCATGCGGTGTGCGACCGCATATGATAGCGATTGCGGTCAGCGAAATAATCGATCGCTCGATAGCCAGGGTAGATTCGGGCTTGATGGGGAGTGCCGTCTGGAATGAAATAGGTATCGCCCCGACGGTAAGTTTGCCTGTCGGCTCCAATCGTCAAGTCAATCTTGCCATCCAGCACAACGCCCCACTGGTCGCCGTGCGAGTGCTCAGGAACGGCCAATGCCGTCCTGGATTCGTTGAAAAGTATCTGTCCTAGCTCGCCTTGAAAGAGCCAGCCGCGCAGACCGTCGAAAGGCAAGTCGGCTTCTGGGAGGTTCCGCACAAGAGCCGGAAACACGGACGATTTCATCAAGACGGTCTCCTGTTTGAAGCGAGCATCGTGCGGTCATCACAAACCTTGGCCCTGAAGGCCTGGCGCGCACTATCGAGCCACCATCACACCAGGCTCGCCACCAGGTCCCCCACCTCGGAGCAGGTGAGCCCCATGCGGCCGGCGTTGAGGGAGAGGATCTTGCCGCTGGCGAGGGCGGCGATGATGGCGCGCTCGATGCGTTGGGCGGCGGCGCTCTCGCCGAGCTGGTCCAGCATCATCTGGACGGCGCTGATGGCGGCGAGGGGGCAGACAGCGTTCTGGCCGGTGTACTTAGGGGCGCTGCCGCCGATGGGCTCGAACATGGAGACGCCCTGCGGGTTGATGTTGCCGCCGGCCGCGATGCCCAGGCCGCCCTGGATCATCGCGCCCAGGTCGGTGATGATGTCGCCGAACATGTTCTCGACGACGATGACGTCGAACCACTCCGGGTTTTTGACGAACCACATGCAGGTGGCGTCCACGTGGGCGTACTCGCGCTTGATGTCGGGATAGTCGGCCTCGCCCACCTCGTTGAAGGCGCGCCACCAGGTATCGTGCACGTAGGTGAGCACGTTCGTCTTGGCCACGAGGTGGAGCTGGCGCATCTTGTTGCGCTGGCGGGCGAGGTCGAAGGCGTAGCGGATGGCGCGCTCGACGCCGAAGCGCGTGGTCACGTGGACCTGGGTGGACACCTCTTGCGGCGTCCCCTTGTACTGGAAGCCGCCCATGCCGCTGTACAGCCCCTCGGTGTTCTCACGCACGACGACGAAGTCGATGTCCGCTGGCCCCTTGTCTTTGAGCGGACAGTCGACGCCGGGATAGAGCTTCACCGGCCGCAGGTTGATGTATTGGTCGAGCTCGAAGCGGAGGCGCAGCAGGATGTTCTTCTCGAGGATGCCCGGCGGCACCTCCGGATGGCCAATGGCGCCGAGATAGATCGCGTCGAAGCCGCGCAGCTCGTCGAGGGCGGAATCGGGGAGGGTCTCGCCGGTACGCATGTAGCGCTCACCGCCGAAGTCGTACATCGTGAGGTCGTAGGTGAACCCCGACGCGCGCGCTACCGTTTCGAGGATCTTGAGCCCCTCGCGCACGACCTCTGGACCCGTGCCGTCTCCTGGTATTACAGCGATGCGGTGCATATTGCTATCTCCTTCTCCTTCACCTGCGGCGGGTCAGGCTTCGAGCCTGACCCGTGATCCTTGCATGCGGCCCACACGCGCTCTTACTCCCTCGGATACGGGTCCAGCAGCACGTCGGCGGTGCCGGTGGCGACGGTCTCGCCGTTCTGGTTGAGGCAGTCGGTCTTGAGGGTGAGACGGCGGCGGTCTACGGCGGTGACTTCTAGGTTCGCGGTGAGGGTGTCGCCGACCGCGACGGGCCGCTGGAACTGGAGGCTCTGGCTCAGGAAGATGGTGGTGTAGTTCGGGCCGGGGAGGTTGACGCCCAGAGCCGCCGAGATGACGCCGGACGTGAGTACGCCGTGGGCGATGCGCTGCTTGAAACGCGTCTTGGCAGCGTAGGCGTCGTCTAGATGGAGCGGGTTCGTGTCGCCGCTGGCCTCCGCTGTCTTGCGGATGTCGTCGGCGGAGATGGTCTTGCTGAAGGACACCTTGTGTCCGATTACGAAGGGTGGCGCTGCTTCTGTGGCCATTGTCTTCTCCTTTGATCCGCGCGGCTCCGGCCTCGGCTTTGAAAAGGGCCCGCCCTAACCTGTCATCCTGAGCGAAGCGAAGGATCCTAATCGCTCTTCAAGATTCTTCGCCTGCGGCTCAGGATGACATTAGGCAGTGGCGTGCTCGGGGACGAAGACCATCTTTCCTATGATCTCGTCCTGCTCCATGATCTCATGACCGCGCGCTAGCTCTTTGAGCGGCAACACCTGCGAGATGGTGGGCTTGAGGCGGCCGCTCTCGACGTGCTTGAGCGCCTCCAGGAGCTCGGCCTTGCTACCGAGGAGCGACCCTCTGATGGTGAGCTGGCGGAAGTAGACGTGACGCAGGTCGGTCTCGGCGATGTTGCCGCCGGTGGCACCGGTCGTAGTGATGGTGCCGCCCCATTTGACGGCCTGGATGCTGGTGGGCCAGGTGGGCGCGCCAGGGTGTTCGAAGACGACGTCCGCGCCGCGACGGCTGGTAATGCGCCGCACCTCGTCGAGCACGTTCTGCGACTTGCGGTTGATGAGGTGTTCGGCGCCAATTTTCGCGCAGAACTCCAGCTTGTCATCGCTGGCGGCCACGGCGATGGGGTGCGCGTTGAACAGTCTGGTGATCTGGACGGCCATGCTGCCCATCCCTCCGGCGGCCCCCCAAATGAGGACGAAGTCGCCGGGCCGGACGCCCCCTCGCGTCACCATCTGGCGCCAGGCGGAGACGAGCACGAGCGGCAGCGAGGCGGCCTCCTCCCAAGTGAGGTTCTTTGGTTTGGGGACGATGTTGACTTCAGGGAGCTTGGCGTACTCGGCCTGGCCGCCGTCTAACGGCCCAGTCTGGAAGCCCCAGAGTCGGAAGCGGCGGCAGAAGTACTCCTCGCCGCGCGTGCAGGCGTCGCAGACGCGGCACGAGATGCCGCAATGCGCCAGCACTTCGTCGCCGACTTTGACGGTGGTGACCGCCTCGCCCACGGCGACGACGAGGCCGGCGGCGTCGCTGCCGCCGATGTGCGGGAGCGGATATTCGACGTTCGCTCCTTGGCGTGCCCAGACGTCGTTGTAGTTGAAGCCCGCCGCCATGACCTTGAACAGGACTTCGGTGGGGCCAATGGTGGGCATCGGCACGTCCTTGTACTCCAAAACGTCAGGCGGGCCGTGGCGGTCGAACACCATCGCTTTCATAGCGCGACTCCTTGATTGGGAACTGGGTGCGAAGTGGCGATAATTATCATGGAAAGCGTTAAGGACAGCAAGATGGTCGCCGTCCCTCAGCCCGACTGCGAGGCGGTGGTATCATGAGATGAGGTATCCTGTGGCCCAGCCGCTTGCGCTGTATCTGCATATTCCGTTTTGTCAAGCGCGTTGTCACTACTGTGCGTTCAACACCTATGCCGGCCTCAAGGCGCTCCACGTGCCCTATGTGGCTGCGCTGGCACGCGCCATCACCCTCTGGGGGAAAGCCCTGGGGCCGGATTGGGAAGTGCGTACCATCTTCTTTGGTGGTGGGACTCCCTCGCTCCTGCCCGAGGGCGATATCGCTCGCATCCTCGATTCAGTTCACCAGAGTTTCCGAGTAGCGGCCGATCCCGAAGTCTCTCTGGAGGCAAATCCCGGCACGGTCGAGCATGGCTCCTTCCGGGAGCTCCGGGCGGCCGGAGTCAACCGGTTGAGCATCGGCGTGCAGTCCTTCCAGCGCCGCTGGCTACGTTTCTTGGGCCGCATTCATTCGACGGATGAGGCCGTGGCCGCCTACAATGAGGCGCGGGCCGCAGGGTTCGAGAACATCAACCTGGACCTCATCTACGGCATGCCGGGACAGACCGCCGCGGAATGGGAGGACGACCTGCTTCAGGCAATCGCCCTCGGGCCGGAGCACCTCTCCTGCTACAGCCTCATCGTCGAGGAAGGGACGATACTGGCGCGGGGCGTCGCCAGCGGCCGCATTCCCCCACCCGACCCCGACGAGGCTGCTGACAGGCACGAGGAGGCGGAACGGCTCCTTGCGTCTGCTGGCTACGAGCAGTATGAGATCTGCAACTGGTCCCGGCCGGACCGGCGCTGCCGGCACAACCTGGTCTACTGGCACAACGAGCCTTGGCTCGGGCTCGGCCCCGGTGCACGTTCCTATCTATCGCCGTACCGCTTCGCTGACATTGAGGAGCCTGACCAGTACATCCTGCGCTTGGCCGGCCCAGCGTACGATGGCCTTGCGGATTCGCTGGAAAGCGGAAGCTTCGTGCCTGAGGAAGCGGCCCTGCGGGAGATGCCCGTAGTCGGCTTCATAGAGCGCCTCAGCCCCGAGCTGGAGCGAGCCGAGACCGCCATCCTTGGGCTGCGGCTGAACGCAGGGCTCTCGCGGGCACGCTTTGTCAAGCGCTTCGGAGAGGACCCGGCCGAGCTCTACGCGGACGCCCTCGCCGAGATGATCGCCTGGGACCTTGTGGAGGTCACCCCCTCGGCGCTTCGCCTCACCGCCAGCGGTCGTCTGCTCGGGAACGAGGTGTTTGCCCGGCTACTACCGCCGCCGCCGGCAGGGGGCAGCGCGTGAGCCTTCCGAGGGAGGAGTTGCTCGCGCTCTACGAGAAGATGGCGCTGATCCGTGGCTTTGAGGAGACGATGCGCCAGGAGATGGAGGCGGGCCGCTTGCGCACCTACGGCCATCTCTATGCAGGAGAGGAAGCGGTGGCGGTCGGCGTGGGAAGCCACCTCCTGCCACAGGACTACATTGCCATCTCCTACCGTGGCCACGGGCACTCCATCGTCCGCGGGACCGACATCAACGGCATGATGGCGGAGCTATTTGGGCGGAGCACAGGCACCAACAAGGGCAAAGGTGGCTCCATGCACATCGCCGACATCACTCGGGGCGTGGTGACCGCGAACGTCATGGTCGGTTTCACGATCCCCTACGCGGTGGGAGCGGCGCTCTCGCTCCAGGTGCGTAAACAGAGCGGCGCCATCGCGGTTGCCTACTTCGGCGACGGGGCTGTGAACCAGGGTGTATTCCACGAGGGCCTCAACATGGCGGCCATGTGGCGGCTGCCGGTCCTCTTCGTCTGCGAGAACAACGGCTATGCCCAAGCAACGCCCGTGGAGTACAGCGTGCCGGTGCCGATCATGGACCGCGCCGCCGCCTACAACATCCCCTCAGCCGCCGTTGATGGTATGGATGTTTTCGCCGTGTACGAGACGGCGGGCGTCGCCGCCGCCCTCGTGCGCAACGGCGGCGGTCCCTATCTCATCGAGGCCCGCACCTATCGGTACTCGGGCCACTACGTCGGCGACAATACGCTGACCTACCGGTCGCGGGAGGAGGAGGAGCGCTATCGTCAGCGCGACCCGCTGCTCCTGTTCCGCCAGCGGGTGCTCGACGAGGAGATGCTCGCCGCCGGCGAGCTGGATGCGGTGGACGCGCGGGTAAAAGAGCGCTTGCAAGAAGCGCTGCGCTTCGCCGCCGAGAGCCCGGCGCCGGGACCTGACGAGTTTATGAGCAACGTTTATGCGAGTTACCCTTGACGTCGTGAAGCTGCCACATCGTTCGTTACGTCCGCCCACGCCGGAAGGCCTGGGGATGTCCAAGGTTCTGCTCTGCCCGTGGCTACTCACGTCCGAGCGACCGAGATCTCCGAGACTCCCCTACTCGAGGTAGGTGCAAGCCATGCCCGAACGCCTGATCACGTACCGCGAGGCCGTCAACGAGGCGATGCGCCTGGAGATGCGCCGCGATCCGAACGTAATAGTCATCGGCGAGGACATCGCCGGCGGCGCCGGTCGAGCAGACAAGGGAATCATCGACTCGTGGGGCGGGCCCTTCGGCGCCACGAAAGGTCTGATCCAGGAGTTCGGTCCGGAGCGAATCCGGGACGCCCCCATCTCGGAGATGGGTTTCTTCGTGGCTGCGGTCGGGGCGGCGATGACTGGGCTGCGTCCTATCGCCGACCTGATGTTCGTCGATTTCCTGGGTGTGGCGATGGACGCCATCCTGAACCAGGCCGCCAAGCAGCGCTACTTACACGCCGGAGCGGTCTCAGTTCCGATTACCATGCGCGCGATGGTGGGCATACCGCCCTTGGCCGATCCGACCAAGCCCGGCGGAGGCACGGCGGCGCAGCACTCGCAGACGCTCTACCCGCTGCTGGTGCATATCCCGGGCCTGAAGGTCGTCGCGCCCTCTAACGCCTACTACGCTAAAGGCCTCATGACGGCCGCCATCCGCGACGACGATCCGGTCTTCGTCTGCGACCACAAGATGCTCTTCGCTCAACGCGCGGCCGTCCCCGAGGAGGCGTACACCTGGCCGATTGGCAAGGCCGCAATCGCTCGTGAGGGGAAGGACGTGACCCTCGCCGGCTTCTCTTATACGACCATCCTCTGCCTGCAAGCGGCCGAAGTGCTGGCCCAGGAGGGCATCGAAGCCGAAGTGGTGGACCTCCTCAGCCTCTCGCCACTGGACGAAGATGCCATCCTCACCTCGGTGCGCAAGACGATGCGCCTCGTGGTCGTCGAGGAGAGCCCGCCCCGCTGCAGCGTCGCCCGTGACATCGCGGCGATGGTAGCGGACCAAGCCTTCGATGACCTGGACGCGCCTGTCAAGACCATCACGGCGCCGCACGCGAACATCCCGTACTCCTCCGCTCTAGAGCACTTGTACATGCCGACGCCGCAGCAGATCGTGGGCGCCGTCCACGAGCAGCTGGGAAGGCGGTGAAATGGCGACCGCCGTAACGATGCCGAAGCTCGGCATCGTGATGATCGAGGGCACCGTCTCTAAGTGGCTGAAGGAGCCGGGGCAGCAGGTGCAGAAAGGCGAGCCGGTCATCGAGATCGCCACAGACAAGATCACCTACGAGATGGAGTCGCCCGAGTCAGGGCTCTTTCATCCGCAGGTCGAGATCGGGGTCACGGTCCCGGTCGACGGGACCCTAGCCTACATCCTCGCGCCTGACGAGGCGCCCCCCGCGATGGGCGACGGTGCTCGGCCCGCGGCTGTCGTTGCCAGCCGCGTTGCGCCGCTGCCGGAGCGAGAAGCGGTGCCACTTGCCGAGCCTCCCCCAGCAGCGCCGGTTCCAAGTCCGGCCGTGCAGCCGGCGGCCGGCAGGGTGCGCGCGTCGCCTGTGGCCCGGCGCGCGGCTCGCGAACATGGGCTCGATCTGGCGCTGGTGCAAGGCACTGGTCCGGGCGGGCGTATCGTGCACGCCGACGTCCAGCGGGCGCTCGCCCAGCGCGCCGCGGCGCCGACCCACCCGCTGGCGCCGGCGCCTGCCGGCCTACCGCCGGTGCGCGAGCGCATCCCAATCGGTGGGCTGCGGCGCGTCATTGCTCAGCGCATGATGGAGAGCCTCGCCACCACAGCCCAGGTCACGTTGTCCACCCAGGCGGACGCCTCCCACCTCGTGCGCATTCGCGAGCAGGTCTCTCGCCTGGAGCAGCAGGCTGGCCGTCCCCGCGTGCCGTACGATGCTATTCTGGCCAAGATCGTTGCCCGCGCTCTGCAGGACTTTTCCGTGCTCAACTCTGCAATTGAGGGCGACGACATCTGCATCCTCGACGCCGTCAATATCGCCGTCGCTGTCTCTCTTGAGGATGGCTTGGTAGCGCCCGTGCTCTTCGACGTCGACAGGAAGTCGCTTCAGCAGGTGAGTCAGGATCTCGTGGCGGTGGTGGAGCGCGCCCGCAGCCATACGCTGACCCTCGATGACCTGACCGGTGGCACGTTCGGGATCAGTAACCTCGGTGTCTACGGCGTGGAGGCCTTCACGCCCATCCTCATTCCGCCGATGAGCGGGATTCTGGGCGTTGGCTCTATCGCGGAGCGGCCGGTGGTGGAAGACGGCCAGCTGCAGGTGCGCGAGACCATGCATCTCTCGTTGACGTTCGATCATCGCGTCACGGACGGCGTGCCGGCCGGCAGCTTCCTTCGACGTGTCCGTGAGCTCATCGAGAACCCCTGGATGCTCTTTTGGTAGACCGCGGCTGGGACACCACCTCCATGGCGCGGAACGCAGGCTGACATGGGACGGAAGCGTGGCTGAGACGTACGACCTAGTCATTCTCGGCGGCGGGCCCGCTGGTTACACCGCAGCGCTGCGTGCCGCTGAGTTGGGCGGACGGGCTGCTCTGGTGGAGCGAGAGCATGTCGGCGGGCTGTGCCTGAACCACGGCTGTATCCCGACGAAAGCCCTGCTGGCCAGCGCGCATCTCGTCCGTCGTCTCGATCACGCTGAACACCTGGGAGTCGCGGTCGGCGAGGCACTGGCCGACTTCGCGCAGGTGCGGGCGCACCAGGACCAAGCGGTGGCACAGTTGCGCCAGGGACTACAAGGCCTTTTGGAGGCTCGAAAAGTGACCATCCTCCACGGGGAGGGGCGCTTGGCCGCTGGCGATGCCGTGCACGTCCAGACGGCCGACGGAGTGGAGGAGTTGCGGGGTCGCTCGGTTCTCCTGTGCCCGGGCTCCGCCGTGTCTCGGCCGCCGATCCCAGGCGCCGAGGGTGAGTTGGTCATCACCACGGAGCAGGCCCTCGCCTTACCGCGCCGCCCGGAGCGGCTGCTCATTCTCGGCGGCGGCGCCTCCGGCGTCGAATTCGCGGACATCTTCGCCGCGTTGGGGAGCGAAGTCGTTGTCATGGAGCTTCTCCCGGAGATATTGCCCTCCGAGGAGCCAGAGCTGGGGCGAACACTGCGCAGGTCGTTCGAGGAGCGGGGCGTGCGTGTCATCACCGGGGCGCGCGTGCAAGGGATCGAATCGGTGGACGGCCACGTGGAAGTCGACGTGTCGGCCAAAGACCAGGAGGAACGCCTCCGAGGCGATGCCTTGTTATTGGCGGCGGGTCGCGTGCCGGCGTTGTCGGGCCTTGGCTTCCAGGAGCTCGGCGGCCGACTCGAAGGGCGGGGGGTCGCCGTGGACGACCACCAGCGCACGAACCTGCCTGGGGTCTTCGCCGCCGGCGACGTGTTAGGGAAGCTCATGCTGGCGCACGCCGCGTTCGCCCAGGGCACCGTCGCGGCGGAGAACGCGCTCGGCGGCAATAGTGTCTTCGATGGACGGCTTGTGGCCCGGTGTGTCTACACCTCGCCGGAAGTCGCGGCGGTCGGCGTCACTGAAGCTGAGGCCCGCGCCGATGGGCGCTCGGTCTTGGTCGGCCGGGCCTTTTTCCGCGCCAATGGCCGTGCCGTCACCTCGGACGAGGTGGAGGGGCTACTTAAGGTTGTGGCCGACGCGCGCTACGGCGAGGTGTTGGGCGTGCACATCGTGGGGCAGCAGGCCTCGGAGATCATCGGCGCCGCTGTCCTGGCGATGCAGCTTGAAGCCACGCTCGAAGACCTGCAGCGGGCCATTCTGCCGCACCCAACGCTGTCCGAGGCGCTCATCGAGGCGGCGCAGCGGGCGCGGTGATAAGTCGCTCAAGCCACGCTGTGGAAGAAGACGGGGCTGCTCGCCGCATGGGCATCGACCGGGGTCGATCGGCGCCGCGTGGCGAGCACTTGGACCAACCTCCAGGCGCTGCGACGCTGGAGACCGGCAGCGTCCTCCACGTCGTTCACCTGGGCGTTGTGCCGTACCGGGAAGCGTGCGCGTTGCAGCAGCGCCTGCGTGAGGAGCGCCTAGCGGGCCGCGCCCCAGACACGCTCCTGCTGCTGGAGCACCCTCCCGTCATCACGCTGGGCCGGTCTTTTCGCCGGGAGCACCTTCTGGCAGAAGAAGCCACCATCGCCCGACGGGGTATCGAGCTGGTGACAACGGATAGAGGGGGCAGCGCGACCTATCACGGGCCCGGACAGTTGGTGGCTTATGGCATCATCGACCTGCAGGCTCGCGGCCTCGATCTGCATAGCTATCTGCGCCTACTCGAGGAGGCGATGCTGCGCACCCTCACGGATTACGGCATCACAGCCGAACGAGACGCGCGCAACGCGGGAGTGTGGGTGGCAGGATCAAAGATTGGTTTCGTTGGGGTCCACGTGAGGCGCTGGACGACGATGCACGGCTGCGCGCTCAACGTCGACCTGGACCTGGATCCCTTCGCGCTCATGCTGCCGTGTGGCCTCCAGGGTGTCGCGGTCACTTCGATGTCCCACGTCCTAGCGAGCGCCGCGAAGGTCGAACAGGTGACGCCCTTGTTCGCTGCCCATTTTGCGACTCTGCTTGGAGCTCCTGTGGAATCGGCAGAGGCAGCGGTGTTTCGGAGCCACCCGGGTGGGTCAAGAGTCGGATCAGGGGCGGTACGAGCGCCTGAGGTACATGCGGACTGATAGATCGTAGAGGGAGGACGCCGTCCGCTCCTCTGTGTTTCGCTGACCGTTTGGTGTCCGATACTCGATGGTTGTGGTTGTCCCTTGCCGGACGATGCGCAGAAGCTGATGCCCTTGACGGTCGAGGTAGTCGCCGATGGTTCGCAGGATTTGGCTCAGCGTCATCTCCGGCATGCTCACGGTATCCTGGCGTCTCGTCCGACCTTCGCGGTCCAACCTGTCCAGGTCTTCAGGAGTGAAACGCAACTCGAAATTGGCTGACTGAGCGGTTGGTTGTGTCGTAGGAGGCTCTGTTGGCTTCGGTGCCCCCTCGGTTCCCCGAATGAGAATATCGGGACCAGCGGTCGAGAGCTCAAAGTCCTGGACGCGCTTTCCTTCGAGGGCTTGGCCCACAGAGCGAAGGAGTTGTCCCAGGGATGGGGTAGGCTCTCTTCTCACGGCGGCTTACCAGACGATTGCCCTGCCTGGGCGTAACGTAGAGACCCCGCCGTCGATGTCAAGGCACGTCATGGGCACTGTCGCAGTCATGACGGCGCCGCTAGGGGCGGTCGGTCCGCCGCAGGTACATGCGGACCGATAGGTCATAGATGGAGGACGCGGTCCGCTCCTCAACACTTCGCTGGCTGTCCGGCATGTCGTGCTCGATGGTTATGTTTTGGCCTTGTTTGACGACGCGTGCCAACTCGTGGCCCTGCCGATCGAGGTAGTCGCCGATTGTGCGGAGGACCTGAGGAAGACTGTGGAGGTCGGGCATGCCGGGGGAAGCCTGCCGCCGCGACTGCCCCTGTTGCTCCAGCTTGGCGATGTCGTCTGCGGTGAAGCGCAGCTCCAGTTGCTGGGACTCCTGCGCGCGTGGTGGGGTGGGGGGTTCAAGGTCGATAGGTTCGACACCGCCGAGGATGCGTCTGAGGCTGCCGAGGGCGCCCCTTCGCGCCGGCTGTGATGTCTGTGGAGGCGGCGCCGCGGGGGTGGCCTGAGACCCACGGACGAGATAGTCGTCGCCGCTCACACGCAGTTCGAAGTCCTGCACGCGCAGGGCTTCAAGCGCTTGGCCAACGGCGCGAAGCCGCCTCGCCAGCGGCGCGCTCTGGTAGTCGTCTCCTGTCATGCGGTCCGGCGAAAGGTAGGCAGCTCGATGCGTCGTTGATCTGACTATTGCTAACCTATTGACTCACGTGATGGCTGTCAAGACGGCGCTCTCTGCAGGTTGTTGGAATCTTGTTCTATCGTGGCGGCGTTTTCACTCAGAGAGGCGATCGCTGGCTTTGTTCTCGTCCGCGGCATCTCGTATGGTGAATAGAGGCTGCACCACCACAAAGGCGCTCCCATGTACGTCATCGGCACTGCTGGCCACGTTGATCACGGCAAGTCGGCTCTGGTCAAAGCGCTCACCGGCATAGACCCGGACCGCCTCCGCGAGGAGCGGGAGCGGGGCATGACCATCGACCTCGGCTTCGCCTGGCTGCGGCTGCCTAACGGTGAGCAAGTCAGCATCGTGGACGTTCCCGGCCACGAACGGTTCATCAAGAACATGCTGGCCGGCGTCGGCGGCATCGATCTCGCGCTGCTAGTCGTCGCCGCCGACGAGGGCGTGATGCCGCAGACGCGGGAGCATCTCGCGATCCTCGACCTGCTCCAGGTGAAGCGCGGCTTACTCGTGGTCACCAAGGCGGACCTGGTCGAGGAGGAGTGGCTCGCGCTCGTTGCGGAAGAGGTGCGTGAGGCCGTGGCGGGCACTGTCTTGGAGGGCGCACGGCTAGTCGTCTGCTCAGCCTACACGGGCCGGGGTCTCCCTGAGTTGGTCGATGCCATCCAGGCTTCTCTGGCCGATCTGCCGGCCAAGCGAGACCTCGACCGGCCGCGCCTGCCCATCGACCGCGTCTTCACTATCAGCGGTTTCGGCACGGTGGTGACGGGCACTCTGATTGACGGTGCCTTGTCCGCCGGTCAGGAGGTCGTCGTTGTCCCAGGCGGCTTGCGTAGCCGGCTGCGCAGCCTGCAGATTCACCGCAGTCGCGTGGAACAGGCGCCGCCTGGGGCACGCCTGGCCGCCAACCTCGTGGGCCTGGCGACCGAGGATCTGGCACGCGGCCAGGTTGTCACAACCCCTGGCTGGCTGCAGCCAACGACGGCTCTTGATGCGCGGCTGCGCCTACTGGCCGACTGGCCGCATCCCGTGGCCCACAACAGCGTCCTCCTTTTCCACTCCGGCACAGCCGAGGTCCAGGCGCGGCTGCGGCTTCTCGACTGTGAGGAGCTGCGGCCCGGGGAGCAGGGATGGGGCCAGCTGCGCCTCGACGCGCCGGTAGCGGTCGCGAAGGGCGACCTGTTTATCCTGCGCGCGCCGACCGGCACGCTGGGTGGTGGGCAAGTGGTCGATCCTCACGCGGCTCGCCACCGCCGCTTTCATCCCGCGACCGTGGCGAGCCTCGAGCAGTTACTCGACGGCGACCTCGAGTCGGTCCTGCGCTCAACCGTGGAGCAGCGCGAGCCCGTGACGGTGCGTGATCTGGCGCTGCGCAGCCATCTGCGTTTTGAGCAGGTGCTGCCCGTTCTGGCCGACCTCATCGCCGCGGGCGACCTCGCCCCGTTGGGCGGAAGGCTGGACGAGCCGGCGACTTGGTTGTTCAGTCGCGGCCGGTGGCACGCGCTCACCGACCAGGCCGTCGAGGCCGTGGCCGCGTACCATCGAGCGTATCCGCTGCGGCCTGGGTTGCCCCGCGAGGAGCTCAGGAGCCGCCTGCGCTCGCTGCCGACTCCAGCGTTCGCTCCGGCGTTAGAGCGCTGGCTTTTTGAAGGGAGCCTCGCCGAGGCAGGGTCCGCGCTGCGCCTGCCGGACCATAGGGCGGCGCTTACCGCCGATCAGGAGGCCAAGGCCGCGGCGTTCCTGGCCCGCTTGGGGGCTTCGCCTTTTGCGCCACCTACAGACCATGCCTTGGAGCCGGAACTGTTGGCCTACCTGCTCCATTCCGGACGCGCGGTTCGGGTGGCGGAGGACATCATCTTTCCGGCGACCTCGTACCAAGAGGCGGTGACGCGCATCCGCACGGCACTTGAGGCGCAGGGCTCCATCACCGTGGCCCAGGTTCGTGACCTGTTCGGCAGCAGCCGAAAGTACGCCCTTGCCCTGCTCGAGCACCTTGATGAGCTGAAAGTGACCCGTCGCGTAGGCGACGAGCGGCGGCTGAACCGAGGATAGCTCCGGGTGGGAGGAAAGCCCAAAGCCCCTTACGCCTCGGTGCATCCCGTGCCTGCGGCCGGTGAGCTTGTCTCTTAGCGGGCTCGGCTCCTATACTCGTATTGGCGGAAAACGCCCTCGAACCGGTGGGGTGCAAGCTGTTGCGCCACCACGAAGGCTCGACCACAGCGGAGGTACGAGTGTCCATCCTGCCTATCCTCTATGCCGACCACCCGGCTTTGCGCACGAAGGCAAAGCGGGTGTCGGCTTTCGATGCCTCCCTCCGCAGGCTGGCGGAGGATATGCTCGAGACGATGCATGCCGCCCGGGGTGTCGGCCTCGCCGCGAACCAAGTCGGCGTTCTCTTGCAGATCGCGGTCATCCAGGTCCTGGACCCGGAGAGCGAGGTTGGGCTTGCCGAGCCGATCTACCTCGTCAACCCGGAAGTGATCAAGCGTGCCGGCGAGCGCACCGTGGAGGAGGGCTGCCTGAGCGTTCCCGGCTACCGCGCCAAGCTCAAGCGCTCTGAGACGGTCAGCGTCAAGGCACGGGACCTTTTTGGCAGGGAGTTCCGCATCCGCAACGCCACCGGTCTGCTTGCCCAGGCCATCGAGCATGAGACCGAGCACCTCAATGGCATCCTGTACATCGACCACCTCGCGAGCCTCGACGAGCTGTACAAGGTCGCACCACAGGAGGAGGAAGAGGAGGGGGACGAGGAGGCCGCGGACGATGCGGAAGAGGCGCCGGAAGCGCAGGTGAGCGTTCCAGTCGCGGTCGGCCCCGAGGGACGCTCGGCGCGTTCGAGGGCGTCTCCCCGAGCGAGAACACGGGCCTCCTGAGGATACTCCGGCCGGAACCGCGGCGCGGTGAGTCGCCCTTTAGTGGCCCCTCCGTACGCTGCGACTCCGTGGGATAGAGTTTTGAACGAAGCAAACGGAACACAAGCGGCGTTGCCCACGGGCGACCGTCTTCTCCCAGGCGACTGGCTCCCGGCCCTTCGTGAATGGCATGGCCTTCTGAAGGAGCGCGACGGGGCCGTACCGTCTCGCCCAGCGGCCTATCTCGTCGGTGGCGTGTTGCGCGACGCGCTCCTGGGGCGTGCGCCGGTTGATATCGATGTCACGCTTGCTCACGCAGAGCCTGTCGAGCCCGCTCGGGTGCTCGCCGGAATGGTCCGTGGCACGGCCGTCGTCCTTGACCCGGAGCGCCGGATGGTGCGTGTGGCCGCGGCGCGGCTGCAGCCACCACACCTGGACCTGACGCCGCTGCGCGGCGCGATCCTCGCCGACTTGCAGGGGCGGGACTTCACCTGCAACGCCCTGGCCCTGCCGCTTGAGGCGGCCTTTGGCGCCGATTGGCGCGACCATCTCATCGACCCGTTCGGCGGTCGCGCCGATCTGGAGAGCAGGCGGCTGCGCATGCTCCGCGACGACGTTTTCCGTGAGGACCCGGTGCGCCTACTGCGCGCAGCTCGTGTCGCCGCCGAGCTGGGGCTCACCGTTGAACCCGGCACGGAGGAGGCTATCGTTCGGCACGCGTCGGCGCTCAGCGAGTCTTCTGCGGAGCGCGTCCGCGATGAGCTCGTGCGGCTGCTTTTGGTGCCGCATGCCGCCCAATGGCTGGATACGTTGGACAGGTGGGACTTGCTGTGTCGGGTGTTGCCGGAGCTTGCGCCGGGCAAAGGTGTTATGCAGCCAGTTTTCCACTTCTGGGACGTGTTCCAACACAGCCTTCATGCGGTGGAGGCGATCGAGGTGCTCCTGACTCAGCCGGCCGCGCTGGACCTGGTAATCGAACCAGCCTGGCGCCCGGCCATCGAGACCAACCTATCGGAGGAGCTGGGCGGCGGCCGGCCCCGTCTGGCTTCCCTCAAGCTGGCCACCCTGCTTCATGACGTGGGGAAGCCCAAGACCAAGACGGTCGAGCCGGACGGCCGCACGCGCTTCTTCGGCCACGCCGAGCGGGGCGCGGCGATGGCGGCTCAGGCGATGGAGCGCCTCCGCTTCAGCAGGCGGGAGATCGAGGCCGTGCAGCTCCTCATACGGGAGCATCTGCGCCCTACGATGATGGGGCGCCCACCGAGCGAGCGAGCGCTATACCGCTTCTTCCGCGATCTCGGCGAGGAGGCCTACGCCCTGCTACTCCTTCACGTCGCCGATGCCCGCGCCACCCATGGCCCGTCGTTAGATGGCCAGGCCTGGAGGGACTTCCTCCGCGGCGTGGGCGATATCCTGCGCTGGCGTTTCGTGCCGCCCCGCATGGAAGCACCACGCCGCCTGATAGATGGGCACACCCTGATGGCGGCGCTCAACCTTCCGCCTGGACCGCAGATCGGCCGCCTCCTGGAGGCCATCGACGAGGCGTATGCGTTGAGTCAGGTGCATACGGCTGAGGAGGCGTTGCGCTACGTGGCGGGCCTGGTGCATCGAGAGCCCGTCGTCGCCGGGCAGGAGACGCAATGAGGCATCCGCAACATCACGACGAGGCCTGGGACACGCTGGCGAGCCGCCTGCTGGGGGACTATCGCATCTTCCGCCTGTGGGAGCAGACGCGCCGTTCGCCCCGTACCGGCCTCGACCGGCCTTTCTACGTGCTGGAGTCGGAGGACTGGGCCAATATCATCCCGGTCACGGCCGAAGGCCAGGTGGTCTTCGTGCGCCAGTTCCGCCACGGCACACAAGAGGTGACGCTCGAGATCCCCGGCGGAATCGTCGATGTCGGCGATGGATCGCCCGCCGTGGCAGCTCGGCGCGAGATGCTCGAGGAGTCGGGCTACGATTCGCCGACCATCATCTCGCTGGGATCGGTCGCCCCAAATCCGGCTCTGCTCACCAACCGCTGTCACACCTTCCTCGCCCTCGACGCGGAGCAAGCTGCGGAACCCAACCCGGGCCATTTCGAGGACACGGTCGTCGAGCTGGCGCCGCTCGTTGACGTGCCCGAGCTCATCCGGGGCGGTCGGATCAGCCACGCCCTCGTCATCGCTGCATTCCATCTGTACGAGCTGCACCGCGCGCGTGCCATGCACTTCGAGGGGCGGCCTCTGCCATGAGGACCGCAACACCCAGCCGCTTCGGCGCCCCCACGCGCATCTCGGCGCCGAGCCGCGCCGTGCCGCTCTGGCGGCGCCTGCCGTGGCAATTGCTCAGCATCATCGCGGTTGCCCTGTCTGCGCTCGTCATCGTCTGGCCGACCAACCCGGACCGCTACCTCCCCTCGTTCATTCCGTGGCCGCGTGGGCAGGGGATCGGCTTCACCATCGGCGATTTCACTTTCCAGCGGCGGGCAATGCGCCTCGGCCTCGACCTCCAGGGCGGCACGCACATCGTGCTTCAGGCTGACTTGGCTGAGGTGCCGACGGCGCAGCAGGTCGGGCAGATGGAGGGCGTGCGGCGCATCATCGAGCGGCGCATCAACGCCTACGGCGTCTCTGAGGCGCTCGTCCAGCGGCTCGGCACCGACCGGATCTCGGTGCAGCTCCCCGGTGTCCGCGATATCGCCGAGGCCCGGGCGCTTATCGGAAAGACAGCGCAGCTCGACTTCCGTGAGACCAGGGCGTTGCCTGATGGTGCCCTTGAGTTCGTGCCTGCCACTGCTGTCGGCAGCGACGGCGCTCTCAAGCAGCTCACCGGCGCCTATTTGAAGCCCACCTCGGAGGTGATCTTCGAGCCGAGCACCGGCCTTCCTCAGGTCTCATTTGAGTTCAATAGCGAGGGTGCGCGCCTCTTCGAGGCCATCACCCAGCGCAATCTTGCCAAGCCGATTGGCATTTTCCTGGATGACGGGATCGTCAGCGCTCCAACGGTCCAGGCGATTATACGCGATCGAGGTGTCATCACCGGTGTAGCCCTGGAGGATGCACGCATCCTGGCGATCCAGCTGAACGCCGGCGCCCTGCCGGTGCCGGTCAGCGTCGTCCAGCAGCAGGACGTGGACGCGACCTTGGGCACCGATTCCGTCCAGAAGAGCATCCTGGCCGGCGAGGTCGGCCTTGGCGTGGTGATGCTGTTCATGCTGCTGTACTACCGCCTGCCAGGCCTGCTAGCCGGTATCGCCCTCGGCTTGTACACGGTGTTTCTGTTGGCTATTTTCAAGCTTATCCCCGTCACTCTCACGCTCCCCGGCATCGCCGCTTCCATCCTCTCCATCGGCATGGCGGTGGATGCCAACATCCTCATTTTCGAGCGCTTGAAGGAGGAGCTGCGCGACGGGCGCAGCCTACGTGCCGGCATCGAGGCTGGCTTCAACCGCGCCTGGTCCTCCATCCGAGATAGCAACGTCTCAACCCTGATCACCTGCAGCGTGCTGTACTGGTTCGGCAGTAACTTCGGCGCTACCTTGGTGCAAGGGTTCGCTCTCACGCTGGCCATCGGCGTCCTGCTGAGCATGTTCACGGCCGTCGTCGTGAGCCGATCGCTGCTTCGTGCGCTCGTCGGGCGTCGTTTGGCCCAGAACGCGGCGCTGTTTGTGCCATGAAGCGTGCGAGCCCCGCGGGAGAGAGCACCGCCCTTCCGGCAGCGATGGAGCGCCGTGGGCTGGGAATTGAAGCGCGCACCCTCACCCTAGCCCTCTCCCGTCGAGGGAGAGGGGAGTCCTCCCTCCCCCGGCGGGAGGGAGCCAGAGGGAGGGGGAGAGCCCTTGAATATGGTTCTCAAAGGATTGCCGCATGCTAGACATCGTCGGGAAGCGGTACTGGTACTTCCTGTTCTCCCTGCTCGTTATCGTGCCGGGCGTTATCTCGTTGGCGATCCCGCCAGCCTTCAAACCGGGTGTTGAGTTCACCAGCGGCTCGACGACGACGCTGCGCTTCGAGCAGCCGGTGGACCAGGAGGAGCTTCGGCAGGCCTACCACGAGCTCGGCCACGCCGACGCCATCATCCAGCACGCCGGAGAAGGTGAATACCTGGTACGGACGCGCACCCTGGCGCCGGGGACGGCCGCCGGCCCCGGCGAGAAAGAGGACATTGAAGCGGCGCTGCGCGAGCGGTTTGGGGCGCTCACAGTTCTCGATTTCGCCACTGTCTCGCCGGTGGTTGCCGCGGAGATCGTGCGTAACGCGGCCCTGGCGGTGGCTGCTGCTTCAGTAGGGATCCTGCTTTACATCACCTGGGCGTTTCGCAGCGTCTCCCATCCAGTGCGCTACGGCACCTGCGCCATCGTCGCACTGGTCCACGACATCCTGGTCGTCGTCGGCCTGTTCTCGATCTTCGGCAAGGTCTTTGGCACTGAGATCAACGCCATGTTCATCACGGCGCTCCTGACGGTGATCGGCTTCAGCGTCCACGACACCATCGTCGTGTTCGACCGCATCCGCGAGAACCTGAAGCGAAACCCAGGCCGCGAGTTCGACGACGTCGTGAACGAGAGCCTGCTGCAGACGCTCGGTCGTTCCCTCAACACGAGCCTTACAGTGGTGCTGACACTTGTGGCGCTGATCCTCTTTGGCGGCGTCACCATCCGCGACTTCGTGCTCGTGCTGCTCATCGGCATCATCAGCGGGACGTACTCCTCGGTGTTCAACGCCAGCCAGCTCCTCGTGGTCTGGGAGTACGGCGAGCTGGGCACGCTCTTCCGCCGCCTGCGCACCACGCTGCGTCCGGCCTGAGCCTGTTCGCCAAGGCATATGAGGGTCGGCCTCATCTCCGATACGCACCTCGAGGATGGCGAGCCGCTGCCGCCGTTGGTGTACGAGGCCTTCGGAGAGGTGGACCTCATTATGCACACGGGCGACTTCGACGCCCTCTCGGTCATAGACCTGCTGGAGCGCATCGCGCCGGTGGTCGCCGTGCGCGGCTATACCGATCCGGTCTCGCCGGAGCGGGGCCTGCAGGAGATGCTCGTGCACTCGTTGGATGGCTGGCGCGTGGGCATGGTGCATGACATCGCCCATCCTGCCTACTACATACGAGCGATTGGGACGAGCGCGACCCTCCAGTTCCCCGCGACGCCGTTACCGGAGGTCCTGAAGATCCGCTTCGGGCAGCGGTTGGATGCGGTGGTGTTCGGCGACACGCACGCCCCGCTTATCCTGGAGCGCGAGGGCGTGCTTCTCATGAACTCCGGCAGCCCGACACGGCCGCACCTGCCGGGGCGGGCGTCGCCGCCCGGCACCGTGGGCCTGCTGGAAGTGCAGCCGGATGTCGTGCGGGCGCGCGTGGTATCGCTGGAGCGAGGCTTGCCGGCGCTGTTAGAGGGGGAGATCGGGCGAATCGCTCAAAAGCCGCGTAACAAACGCGCACCATGATGGATGGTCAAGACCTCCACCTCATCGCCCTGTATGTGATAAATGACGCGATAACCTTGAAGGATAACTTCACGAATGTTGTTGCGACCCACCTCCGGAACGATGCGACCTGAAGCCGGGAAATTCGCAAGACGGTCAGTCGCCTGAAAGAGGCGTTCTGCGAAGAGCTCTGCATAGCGTGGGGCATCTCGAGCAATAAAGTTGCAAATGGCCTCAAGATCGTCCAGAGCTTGCTCGGTCCACGTTACTTGAGCCAACGCTCCATCCGTCTGCGGGCTTCGTCCTGAGGAATTGTCTGTCCTGCGCCAACTTGTTTCAGTCCCTTTTCAACTTTGTGCACAAGGTATAAGACTTCCATGGCATCCTCGGCCGTTGCATCGTCTGGAAGGTCTTGTAAGGCACGAATGATCAGCTCCTTGCCGGTCATCGTATATCCTCCTCGTTCACGAAATGGCGACGCAGGTGAGGGTGGAGCGGACTCCCTGGATCGAGCGGACGCGCTCCCTTAGGAGGTCGCCGATCTCCTCAACGTTTGCCACCTCAACCTCGGCGACAATGTCGTAGGGGCCCATCACCTCGTGCGCCTCCTGCACCGGCGGCATGGCGCGGAGCGCCTGGACGACGAGGTTCATGGCGACGGGGTCGGTGGTGATGAGGATGTAGGCCTTGGTCATGGGGTGCTCCTTGTTGTGGAGGCGCCTCGTCTGGCGCTGTGGCAGGATTATAACATCACGCGGGCAAGGCGAGGCTCCGTGTGACGAGAGTTGTACAATGTGTGGTATGATGTAGTCCCATAAAGTGACTACATCCATGGAGGGGACCCATGCCCGAGGTTGGAGTGCGCGAGCTGAAAGAACGGGCCTCGGAGATCGTACGCGAGGTGCGAGAGCACCGAACCCGCTACACCGTCACATACCGTGGCGAGCCCGTGGGTGTGCTCATGCCGTTGGCCGAGGCCCAGAAAGAGGCAGAGGGCCAGGAGGCCTGGGACAGATTGGTGCAGCTTGGCCAGGAGATTGGCGCCGGCTGGTGCTCGCCATTGACCAGCGACGAACTGCTCTCTGAGATGCGCCGCTAACCGTGGCGAGAGTCTACACGGTCGATGCGAGCGTTTTTCTCAACGCCTTCAATCCCTACGAGTCAGGGCACGAGGAAAGCTATCGCTTCTTAGCGCGGATTCGGGGGGAGCCAGCGCCGATAGTGGTGCCAACGCTGCTGTTGCCGGAGGTCGCCGCCGCCGTCGCTCGTGGCCGCGAGGATGCGACCCTTGCGCGAGAGTTTGCCGCAACGCTGGGCCAACTCTCCAACGTCGTGTTGATTCCCCTGGACGCCGCGCTGGCACAGGAAGCCGTGAACATGGCTGCGCAGCACCGGCTTCGCGGCAGCGACGCCGTGTACGTTGCTGTGGCTCAGCGCTTCGGCAGCGTGCTTGTGACGCGGGACCGTGAGCAGCGGGAGCGCATTGGCGCGCTATTGATGGCGCGAACGCCCGCTGAGGCATTGCCGGGGGAGACGGGGTAGGCGCTACGCGGATTGGGGTCCGCCTTCTTTGCCGGCGTCTGGTTTGCTCACTGGATAGAAGCGAGAGTGTGAACGTCCTCTCATGCCTTCGGAGTCCTTTTCGCGTTCCTCATGTTGTGGTTTGCGACCCTTTTTCTTCAGAACCGGAATCTACGATAGTATCCGCGTCCCGAAATCGCCGGAGCTATACCTGCGATGAAACCTCTAAGTTTATCCAGGTGTTCAAGGATGTCACCCGCAGGACCGGTATAGTCCGACACTAGCACTTGCTCAATCCACTGGTTCATGTTTTCGAGGGAATACCAGCTCACTTTATTCTGTCTAGCATAGTTTGCAGCGTTGCCTGACAAACCTGGCGAGCAAAACAGAAATCCCTTCGCAATTCGAAAGGCATGCATGAGATCGACCAACTTTTCAACATAAGTTATGTTTGTAGCGATTCCGCTCCGATGCCGAAAGCGTACAAGGATCGATTCTTCGCCATCGCTAAATGCAAGAGTTCTATCTTGCGGGTCAAACCGAATGGGAATGTATCCCATCAAGAAGAAAGATGCAGAAAGGCGCCGGGCCACTTGCTCTTCGCTGTCGTCGAAACTTGATGGGCGCAGCAGCAGCTCGGAAATGGAAGAAAGAGATAAGAAATGTCGTTCAAGCTCACCCGCATCCTTGATGCAACTGTTATTGGCGACATGCGCTGCGTGTTCCTGCAGGTCTCGCCAATTGACCTTGAGTAACGAGAAAGTGCGACCGGCGATCTGAACTCCAGCTAGTCGTGAAATAAACAGCCATCCCAGCAATGCCTCACCAGCCCAAAGCAGGGGATACGCTCGATCAAAAGCGAATCCGCCGACGATGAATAGGCCGGCCAATATGGATATGGTTTGTAGCCTCTCATTTCGCAGCTGCTGTTTGAACTCGTTCTCATTCCTCTGAACTCGATTATTGAGATCCTGCCATATCGTCGCTTTCGCTCTTTCCACGTGTTGATAAACACGGTTTCTTAGGCCGCTGAGAGGCTGTCTTCGCGTTGACTCTCTCCGGGGAGTCTCGCGGGTTGACCGCGGAGGAGTAAACCCAGCTGTCGCAGGTCTTTGCCAGTATGTGTCATGTGCTTGGCGACTAATCGGGTCACTGAGGGTTTCCCATGCCAGATTAACTCTGACTTGAGCCTCGTGCGAACCACCTCGGTCAGGATGAGACCGAAGACTTGCCTGCCTGTATGCGGTTTTGATCTCCTGCAACGTAGCGTTCGGAGCGACGCCTAAAGCGTCGTAGCAATTGAATTGGTCGTACCGTCCGCTCTGCACTTGAAGTCACGCCCCAAACATCCTCTCCATGTCCCGCTGCACTCGCGCCTTGTGCTCCTCTTCGCTCTCGATGCCCAGCTCCCGGTACGACTGAGGCGAGCCGTACTCGCGGACGCGGACGACGACCGGCATGGGCAGCGCGTCGCCGAAGGCGAGGACCTGCTGCTTGGCGTCGAGGTTGGCGAGCACGGTCTTCAGGTCGGAGCGGCCTGCCGCGCCGGCGAGGACGGCGTCGATGTCGGCGTCGTCGTCGAGGCGGTAGCAGAGCTTGGTGCCGAGCTGGCTCAGGACCTCGTCGTCGATGCCGCTGGGCCGCTGGTCGATGATGAGCAGCGTGGCGTGGTACTTGCGCATCTCGCGGGCGATGGTGCCGAAGATGGTGCGCGGGGCGATAGCGGGGCTGAGGAAGCGATGCGCCTCCTCCAACGTGATCACGAGCTGTGGCGGCTCCTGGGCGCGGTCGCCCAAAGCCTCTTCGGTGCGGCGTACCCAGCGTTGGTGCACGCGGCGCGTGAGGAAGTTGGCGACCAGCAGGTAGGCGGTTAGGTTGTTCGAATAGCGTCCGAACTCCAGGACGACGTGCCGTCCGCCCTCGAGGGCGTTCAAGAGTCGCTGCAGGGCGTCGCTGCGGCCCTCGGTCAGGAAGTGGAAGTCGCGCAGGCGGCCCAGGCGTCGGTGCAGGGCGGCGATGGTCGCCTCGTGCTCGCCTAGGGCGGTAGTCAGGTCGGCCCGCTCTCCGGGCGCCTCAGCAGCGAGGAAATCGCTCAGCCAGCGCCGTCCACGCTGCCGTGCCATCGCGTAGACAGCGCCCACGCCTGCCTCGGTCAGGTTCAAGGTCTCCTGGAGCAGCTCAATGTCTTGCGGCTCGATCTCGTCCCAGCCGATGCGCACCACCTCGTCCACGTTGACGCCGCGCCGCACCGCTGACTCCTGGTCCACGGTGAACACCGCGACCTTCGACGAGAAGAGCTGTTTGAGGCCCTTCACCTTGCCGGCGGGGCCTTCGCTGGTGCCCTCCCAGCCGTACTCGTTGTGCATGTCGAAGACCAGGTTGACCGCGCCGCCTTTCTGGAGCAGACCGATGAGCAGGAG
>DATDQG010000042.1:0-28641 GCA_035292365.1 Dehalococcoidia bacterium | reverse complement strand
CCAGCCTCGATGGCGGTCGAACCTGGGGCCCGCAGCCCTTGGCGGGCGATGTCATGGCGATCACGCATCATCCGCAGCGCCCCCTCGAGGTCTACGTCACCGGCCACAACGTCTTCGCCAGGAGCGAGGACGGCGGCCGCACGTGGGGCCCCTTCAGCGGCGATCTCCCTGGGCTGGATATCCATGCCTTCGCCTGGTCACCGGAGGAACCCGATAGGGCGTACGCCTTTGCCGTGGGCTTTGGCCTGTATCGCAGCGATGATGCCGGTGCCCACTGGGAGCGGCTGAGCGAGCAGATGCCGGAGGACGCGACCGGTTTGGCGGCGGGGCGCAACGGCTATGCGGCGCTGTATTTGAGCACCCTCAGCCAGGGCGTCCTCGCCAGCGAGGATGGCCGCTCGTGGCGTCCGGCCAACGGCTTCCTGAACGGGGCGCTGCCCACGCTGCGCGTGATGGCCGTTGCCTTCGACCCGAACAGCGGCGAGACCTACACATCCTCGGGCGGACAGACCTACAGCGGCACGCTCTACGCCGGCACCGACCGGGGCCTGTTCAAGAGCGTCGACGCGGCCGGCTCATGGAGCCGCCTCAGCCTGGAGACGGACGTGGCGGCGCTGGCCGTGCATCCCGCCGACTCGCGCGTCCTGCTGGTCGTGGATAGCCGCGGTCGGGTCTTCCGCAGCGAGGACCGAGGGCTCACGTGGCCGGGCGACTAGCAGGGCTGCGGCTGCTCCTTCCGCTCGCGTTGTTGGCATTGGCTGCTGAGGCGCGCCCGGCAGCCGCCGCAGGCCCAGGCGTTGTCGAAGGACGCCTCGTGAACGGCACGGCAGACGGCGGGAGCGTCGGCGGCCTCACGGTGACCCTCCTCGCGTTTCGCGGCGAGCAAGAGCAGGCCCGCCAGAGCGCGACCGTTGACGCCGACGGCGCCTTCCGCTTCGATGGCCTCGACACCAGCGCGGGCTACACGTACCAGTTGATCGCCCCCTACAGCCAGGTCGAGTACGGCGGCACGCCGATCGTTTTTGGTCCCGGCGAGGCCGCAAGGAACACGGAGCTGCGCGTCTACGAGACCACCGAGGCGGACCCCGGGCTGCGTATAGACTGGGCGATGGTCGTGTTCGACCAGGTCGACCAGAGGAGTCAAACGGTCACCGCCTTCGAGCTGTTGACCGTGGTCAACCCGAGCGATCACACCTTTGTGCCAACGACGACGGGGCCAAGCGGCCCGATGGGGCTGCTTCGCTTCAGCTTGCCCAGCGGCGCCGGCCAGCTGACGCCGGGCCCCGGCCTTGGCGAGAACGACCTCTTCCAGGTAGACCGAGGCTTCGCTACGTCCGACCCCGTGCTGCCTGGCCTGCATGAGCTCGGCTTCCGCTACACGGTCCCCTACCGAGGGAAGAGCCTCTCCTTTGAGCGCTCGATCGTGTATGACACCGGCGAGCTCTGGGTGCTCGTCCGCGAGGATGGCCCCGCCATCGTTAGCGACGCGCTCCAGGAGGCGGAGCCCCTAACCCTCGGAGGCGTGCGTTACCGAGTCCTGGCGACCCGCTCCCTGGCGGCTGGGGCCCGCGTAACGCTTGACGTCATCGGTCTCCAAAGCTCGCTCCTCGATCGCCTGCCCCTCCAGTCGCTGCCAAGCCAGACCTGGGGCGTGGCTTCCGTGGCGCTGGCGCTGGTTATCGTTGGCGCTTACGGCTGGCGACGCTATCGCCAGTCGCCTCTGCCGGCAACCAGCGATCCCAGGACCCAGCTGATCGGTGCACTGGCGACCCTGGATGAGGAGCGGGACGCGGGACGCCTCTCCGCGGAGGAGCACGAGCGCAGGCGCGCGGCTTTGAAAGCAGCGGTCAGGGACGTATACTTGGCGCAGCACCTGCCTGTCCGGCAGGCGGGTGGCATGCCGACGCGCGCGGCACAGGCGGACGAGGCCTAGGAGGAGCGGGAGCACATGGAGCAGGCAACGACTCACGGCGAAACCGTCAGCAGGGGCGACAAGGTTTTCTCGCGAAGAAGCCTGCTGACGCTGGCGGGTCTGGGAGCCCTTGTACCCGGCGCGGCCCTCCTCACGAGGGTAATGGGCCGCCTCACGCCGCCGCCGGCGGCAACGGCGGACGCTACCCCTCCGCTCTCAGTCATCCAGGGCCTTCCGCGCCTCGCGGGGGCGACGTTGACTGGCGAAAGGGGATTTGTGCGCGCTGACGCGTCGCCAGCCGCGTACCTATACTTCGACGTTGGCGCGGACACCAGCTGGCAGAGCGTGCTCTCGTTCTACGAGCGAGCATTATCCGCCCAGGGATGGGCAGTGCGTCGCAACCCTGGCGAGCGCGGCGGCCTTGGCTTCAGTCGAGGGGCGTACAGCGGCTTCCTGGCCCAGAGGTCGCCTGCCTCCTTCTACCTCTTCCTGAGCGCCCTCGGCTAGCACGCCCGCCCCCCGCTGAAATCGAAGACCGCCTCGACCGAGGCGGTCTATTCATATGTCAGGCGCACGCCTCACGCAGGAGCATCGAGAGCGGGAAAGCGAGGCAGCCAGAAGCTGAACGTCGAGCCCTTGTCGGGCTGGCTCGTGAACCACATCTCGCCCCCATGCAGCTCCACAATGGACTTGGCGATGGTGAGACCGAGGCCCGCGCCGGGCGCCTTCGCCTGAGTGGCGCTGCTGCTCCGGAAGAACTGGAGGAAGATGTAGGGCTGCTCGTCCTCCGGGATGCCCACACCGGAATCCTCGACCTCCACGCGGACTCGGTCCGCACCCACCGAGAGGCGCAGGTCGATGCGCCCACCGGCAGGCGTGTATTTGAGCGCATTGCTCAGCAGGTTCAGGAGCACCTGGACGACGCGCCCCCTGTCCGCGGACAGGTCGGTGGGAACGTCTGGCAGGTCTAAATGGATCGACATCTCGCGCTCATCCAGGGCGGGACGCAGAGTGAGCATGGCCTCCTCAATGGCCGGGCGCAGGTCGAAGGTCTCACGGTTGAGGGGGACGGTGCCCAGCTCGATGTGGGAGAGGTCGAGATACTCGGAGATGAGGCGCTCCAATTGCGTGGCGTGCTGGAGGACGATGCCAAGGGCCTCCTTCTGGCTTGCCGGCACGCTGCCGAGGTCGCCCTCCAAGACCAACTCGAGATAACCGCGTATCGAGGTTAGAGGCGTCCTGAGCTCATGGGCGACGGTGGCGACGAACTCCTGGGTCATGCGGGTGAAGCGAGCGAGGCCGGTGATGTCCTCCACCACATGGACCGATCCTGATACGCCGCTGGCGCCGGACAGGGCGCGCTCTCGGACGCTGACAACGCGGTCCTGCACCGTGCGCAGGCTGGAGGAGGCCTCGTCGACAATGCTGGCGATGCGACCGAGCTCTCGCCGCGTCATCTGGCCGCCCGTCGGAGATGCGCCGGACAGGTAGCTGTCGCCCTGCTCGCCGATCAGGTGATCACGGTCGACGCCGAGGAGCCGTTCCGCAGCCGTGTTGGCGTAGAGGATGTGCCCGTCGTCGCCGGCGATGAGCACGGCGTGCCTCAAGCTGTTGAGCAACTCCTCATCGAGGTTGGCGCGCCGCGTCAGCGCCTCCTCCTCCACACGCCAGCGCCGCGCCTCTCGAGCGAGCCCGAAGAGAAGCAGCATGGGACCGACCATGCCAAGGACTGTTTCGAGTGGCCCGGCAATCCGCTGGGGGAGCGGCAGGAACGACCTTTCGTCGCTCAGGTAGCCGCTCTGCTGGAGGGCGGCCATGCCGATGAGGATCGCGCCGAAACCCAGGACGACGAGGAGAGCGTTGGTGGTATCAAACCGGTGACGAAAGGCCTGGACCGCGAAGTAGGTGACCGGAATGGTGCCTCCCAGGAGCATGAGGAGGCTCCACTGTTCTATTGACACCACTATTTCACCCTCTGCCGACCATCCACCACGCGGCACTCACGCCCGATGCTATACTACAGCCGTTGCGAGAGTCAACGGAATCAAAGGGAATAAGGCGCTGGCTTCTTGATTGCAGGGTGCGATACCCACATCCACCGCGTGTCGGATGCTTGCGCTGCCGAAGCGTCGTCGTGCTTGGTGGCAACATGAGTGTCGGCAACGGGGGTCGCCCGGCGCACCGCTGGGTAGCATTCGTATGCTCGACATGCTTGCCTTCTCGTCACGCTGCTGGAGCCGGCTGCTGGCAGCTGCCTTGGAGCACAAGAACGAAGTCGCCATCCAGCTGGCACATGGCATCAGAGCATGCTTAGGCTTGCTCTATCACCTGTTCCTACCTTTGGACAGCGTGTAGCCTGGGTTTTGCTCGGGCTGCTCGCCCTATTCGGTGTCCTCTATGTCGCGGTGGGTGCAACACAAAGAGAGCGGTTTGGCTGCTGGTACTACGGCGGCGACTTCATCGCCTTCTACAGCAGCGCACGCCTCATACTCGCGGGTGAGGGTCCTGCGATATACCACCGGCAGGCACTTGAGGCTTTCCAACAATCCCTCCTGCGTGAAGCTGGGTCCGCGTGCGATTACGGCTATATGCCGATGAAGTACCTTGGAGCTGCACTAACGCCGTTTCTGCCAGTAGCTTTGCTGCCGCTCCATTGGGCCTTTGCCGCATGGTCAGTTCTTACCTTGGCTCTAGCCTCCTTTGCGCTCTGGCGACTGGCTCATGTATCACAGATTCGCGCCTGGCCTCTGTGGCTTTGGGCTCTCGGGAGTCCCTACGTGTACCTTGGATTGATGGTTGGCCAGGTACATGGTCTTCTGCTTGTAATCGTGACTGAATTCGCCATCGCCTTGCGAGAAGACCGCCAACGTAGGGCAGGCTTTTGGGTCTCTCTCCTCTTGGTGAAGCCACAATTTGCCCCATTAGTTATTCTGTTCCTCGTCTGGAAACGACAATGGCAGGCTGTAATCGCAGCATCAGCAGGAGGACTTATGTTCCTCTTAGCAAGTGTCTTGATAGTGGGTCCAGAGGGATTGAAAGCTTATTCGGGAGCCCTCTTGACGCTCAGAGATGATGGGCTCACTACTGGTGCGGCGGCTATAGCCATGACTAATTGGCGTGCTTTAGGAGTAGACCTGGCGCGCATCTTCGGCCTGAATGGGTCTCTAGCGATCATGTTACTCCTCAGCGCGGCTACGCTGGCAGCTGTTTTCTTACGATGGCGAAGACGGGCCTGGGAAAGTCTAGGGGAGGTCGAGCGTGATAGCCTGATGTTGGGAGTCACGATAGCAGCCCTTCTGGTAGGATTTCACACTCACGTGCACAGCGATGTCCTGATGATCGCTCCAGCTCTTTTGCTGCTAGGGGCAGCCGTACATCGGAAGGAGGATGCTCCTAGCGTCGTACAGTCTCTCGTGCTGGAGGCGCTTCTATCTGCGCCCGCGTTCCTTCTTCTGTTCTTGGCGTTTGCTACTGGTGAGCTTGATCGTGCTATCCTGCAGACTGACTACTTCGTCCTCCTGCTGATGGCCCTGGTAGTGTTCGTCTTTCCGCAGCTTAGGCAACTGTCCATCGACGCCCGTCAGTCTGCTGCAGCATGAACCTGTTGTTCTTGGCGAAGCCTATCGGCGGTTCAGTATCTCCCGCGGCCCGGATCGGTCCTTGGGAGGTTCTGTGGTGCTCTTAGCACTTCTTCGTTCGCAACCGGGGCTCCGCCGGGCAGCGGCACTTGTGCTACTGTCGGCTGCGCTGCTATTCGCAGTTGGGCTCTTCGGTAGCCAAATCACATCGCCGCAACGTTTCGGTTGTGCGTTTTTCGGGGAGGACTTCATTACTCTGTATGCCAGCAGCAAACTTGTGCTGACAGGAAGGGGTGCCGCGGTCTACGATCTGAATCTCCTGGACGAGGCAGGTGCCTTTCTTCTCCAAGAAACGCGTGGGGGTTGTAGCTTTGCTTGGCCTATGGAGTATTGGCTCGCTTTCCTTGTGCCGTTCTTGCCGTTGACGATTTTCCCGCCAAGGAGCGCTTATTATATCTGGACAACCTTTACTCTAGCGATGTTCCTTTTTGGACTATGGCGTTTGGCCAAAGTGAGTCGTGTCCCGCTCTGGTCGTTTTGCCTGATTGCTCTAGGCTTTTACCCAACCCTTAGCGGACTGCTTCAAGGTCAAGTACATGGCTGGCAGTTCCTCGCCCTGGTCGAGTTTTGGCTAGCGTTGCGACAAGAGGCGCAGCGTTCAGCCGGCTTCTGGCTCTCTCTTCAATTGGTAAAGCCACAGTTTGTGCCTCTTCTCCTTCTTTATCTCGTTTGGCGGAGACGCTGGCCGGTGCTTGGTTGGTTCACAGTCGCCGCACTGTGCTCGCTAGCGCTGACGGTATTCCTATCGGGCGGAGTATCGGGTGTTACAGCCTATGTTCGTATGATTTCCCACGGCATCGGCTCACCTACTGCATCCATCGGCGTATGGCATATGGTGAACTGGCGAGCCCTCGCATTCTTATGGTTTGGCAGTGGCGGTCCTGACCTTGTGGGTGCTCTTACCGTGGCGCTGACTCTGGTTAGCGCTGTGTTGGTGGTCTGGTCATGGCACCGACGCCCGGCCGCAGCGACAAGCCTTGAGCCACAGGCCTTCCTATTGCTTATGACCGCCGCTCTGCTTACCGGCTATCAGACTTTCCCTTACACCTTTGTACTCCTGCTAGTGCCTGCTCTTCTATCTCTGGCAGAGTTAGCGAAGGCGCCAACAGCCGTGCCTCGATTTTGGCCGTCACTATTGGATTTCACGTTAATTAGCCCATCGCTGTTCACCGCCTTAGGATTCGCCCTAGCGTTCAAACAAGTAACCCTATTGTGGCTACTAGGAGCACAGGCGCTACTCTTAGGCTCGATTGGAATTTTTCTCGTCGGCATATATGCGCTCGTTGTAATGAAGCAACCAAGCGAAAGTGCTACCGCTCGGGTCGCGGAGTCTCGAGCGTGAAGGCGGGCCTGGACAAGCGTGGCTCTCCCTGATGCCAACCGTCATGACATGCCGTTTGCGCGACAGCTTCTCCTCTTTCAGGTGGCGCAGCTTTGGGTAGCCATACGCACAGGGCATGAAGGCCGCGCCTAGCCGTGCTTGAGTCTGCTGCTGGTGATGTATCGGCTTCAGATGACGAAAGACATACAATGAAGCTGCTCCTCCGCTCCCTCACGTTCCTCGTCGCCCTAGTCCTGCTCACCTTCATGCTCCAGACCTGGGTTAGCGAGGTGAGCCTGGCGCTTGAACGAGGAACGACCTATCGAGACAGCCTCGCGTTCTACACTGGGGCCACATTGATCTGGAACGGGCGGGCTAACGATCTTTACGACCTCGAAACGCAGCGCTCGCTTCAGGAGAAATTGCTCCCATCTCAGTACCGACTGGACCGCCCGCATCAGTGGGATATTCTACCTTTCATCTCGCCGCCGTTCGTGGCGCTGGCCTTGGCGCCCCTGGCAGGCCTCAGTCTGCCTGTCTTCTATGCCGTGACGGGCGGCCTGCAGGTGTTGCTCATCGCTGTCTTAGTGGTCGCGCTTCAGCGCATCGCTAACGCCTGGCCAGAATCCCGCCGGCTCTTGCTCCTCATGTTGACCGTGTTATGGTTGCCCGTGTCCTGGTCACTCATGCAGGGGCAGATGTCAACCCTTCTCGCGGTAGCATTTGCCCTTGGTTATCTAGCACTGCGGAGTGATCAGGGTCTGCTGGCTGGCGTCGTGCTCTCGATACTCTGGATCAAACCTCAGTATGCCATTCTCGTCCTCCCGGCACTGCTTGTCTGGCGCCGCTGGCTGGGCGCCGGAGCGTTCGCCGGAGCCACGCTTGTCCTGCTCGGCGCGTCGTGGGGTACGGTCGGCCTCGACGGCCTCGCGTCGTACACGCGCTTCGTGACCCAGATCGATACGTTTGGGCCCGAATACAGCGTGTTCTCCGCCAACTACAACACCCTCAGCGGTCTGCTGCTCCGCGTATTCGGCGTGAGCGGATCGGTTTGGCTGTTCTTTGCCGGCCTGCTCGTCATCCTGACGCTCCTGCGGGCCCGGCGAGGATTCGGGCCGGAAAGCTACGCCTTGCTCATCCTCACCAGCGTGCTGGTCTCGCTGCACACCCACAGCTACGACCTCGCCGTGCTCCTGCCAGCCGCGGCGCTGGGTTGGGATGCTCTCAAGGAACGGCCGGTCCTTGCCTTTACATGGGCTAGCCTCTGGTTTGCGGTTGAAGTCGGCTTATTCGCGTTGGCCTTTCGGGGCACTCAGTTCGAGGACGCTCCACTGCTCACCGTGCCCGCGATGTTGTTGGCTGTCGCCCTGCTGCTGCTGTGGCGAACGGCCCGGCCCGTCGTTCCTGCTGCCGTACGAGCGTGAGCACAGGCACGTCGCTAGCGGCGCCCCTTCAGGCCACCGAGGCAGCCGCAGCCGTCTCAAGGCCCTTGGTCAGAGCGACCTGGCCCCGCCTCCTCGCCTTCGCCCTCGCCTTGGCCACCGCCATCACGGCGCTGGAGCTGTGGGCCTGGTGGCGACCGCCGGCGGGGATGGCCTTCCTGGGTAGCTTCTGGGCGACGGAGGACGTGGCTGCGTACTGGTCGGCGATGCGCGAGGCGGCGGGCCAGGCCGGCTGGCTCGTCCACGACCGGCTGACGTCCGAGCCACACGCGCCGGCGCTGGTCTACCCGCTGTACCTAGCCGCGGCGAAGGTCGGTGCGATGCTCGGCGCCTCCATCGAAGCAGCTTACATTGGCTTCGCCTGGCTGGGACGGCTCTTCTTCCTGATCGCGCTCGGCGCGCTGGTGGCGGCGTTGGTTGAACCGGCACGACGACGGTCTGCGTACGCACTCGCGCTCGCCGGAGGCGGGTTCGCTTTTCTCGTGCTGCTGATCGCGGCGACCATGCGCAGGCCTGATCTGGTCGGCGAATGGGCAGTGGACTGGCGCTACGTCGAGCTCAGCACGTTCCTCGCGCTGTTCTCGTACCCGCATGTGCTGGTCTCCCTCGGGGCATTGGCGTTCCTGCTGGTGGTCCGTTTACAGCTGGATGAGCGGGTGTCCGCTCGAGGGCTAGCCATGCTGGCCACGACGACGTCCCTCATGGCCCTGGCCAATTCCTTCGCGCTGGTCCCCACGGCAATCGCCCTCGCCGCGTACGGCCTGTGGCGGGTCGCGACGCGGTCGGCGGTCCTCAGGCGAGAGCTAGCCATCGGACTCGTCTTTCTGCTGGTGGCAACGCCGTTCCTGCTCTACTCGTGGCGCACTTTCGGCCAAGACCCCTTCTGGGCGACGGTCTACGGCGACCAGAACGTGCCGCACCTGCTCACCCCCTCGCTCCTGCCGCTGCTCAGCGGCCTCGGCCTGCTCATCCCCCTGGGTTTCATCGGTGCCGTAACGCTCGTTCGCGAGCGGCCGGGAGGATGGAGCCTGGTCTTGCTCTGGACCCTCGTCCTGTTCGCGCTGATGTTGCTGCCGCTGCCGTATCAGCGACGTTACGGCTTGGGGATGCCCATGCTGCTGGCGTTGCTGGCAGCCCGGGGCCTGGCAACCGTGACAGCCAGCGGCGAATGGCGACGACTGTCTGGAGGGCTGCGGCGCCTCGGTGGTTACGCTGCCGTCGTGGCCCTGTTCAGCTCCGCACTCGGCGTCGTCGTCCTTGTCCTCACCCTGCTCATCACGGGGAGAGGCGCCGTCTCCGTCATGCCGGCGTTCGAGAGAGCGTCCGTGGTCGACGCCAGCCGCTGGCTCGCCGGCCACAGCACCCGGGAGGACGTGGTCCTCGCCGAATGGCGCACCGCCAACGTGGCTCTTCGGTACATCCCCGGGCGGGCATTCTCCGGTCATCCCATCGCGACCCTGGAAGCCGAGGCCAAGGAGGCGTCAGTCCGACGCTTCTTCGACGCTACCACGGTCGACAGCGAGCGTGAGTCGTTTCTGCGAACGCGGGGGGTCACGCTCATCATCGTTGGCCCGCGAGAGCGGGCGTCGGGCGACTTCGATCCGGGCGGCTCCAGGTATGTGGAGCGCATCTATGCCAACGACGAGGTCGTCATCTATAGGGTGGATGTGAGGCGAACACCGTGAACTTCTGGTCTAACGCGGTAGCCCGCTGGCCGCTGTTGCGGCTACAAACGCCGCACCTGGCGATTATCATCGTCCTCTGCATCAACGCGCTGCTCTATCTGGCGGCACGGCCAGACCCCGACTACTACTGGCACCTGCGCACCGGGCAGTACATCCTGGAAACGCGCACGCTGCCGGACCGCGATCCCTTTTCCTACACCGCGGGAGATCGTCCCTGGGTCCTGCACGAGTGGCTGGCGCAGGTCGTGATGGCCACCGTGGAGGGCTCGTTTGGCTATGCCGGCCTCGTGCTGCTGCATGGTTTCCTCGCATCGCTGGCGTTCTTGCTCGAGTACCTGCTCCTGCGTCGTTTGGCCGTGCACTACTTGCTGTCAGCTGTCCTCACTCTCGTTTCTGTTATCATCCTCCTCCCGTTCATCAGTGTGCGTCCCCTCGTTTACACGTGGGTCTTCCTTACGGCGCACCTGCTTGTCCTTGTTCCTTACCACCGTGGCGTGGATGGCGGCAAGACGGGGCAACTTTGGTGGCCCCCTTTGCTCATGATCCTATGGGCGAATCTGCACGGTGGTTTCTTCATCGGCATCGTTCTGACCGCGACGCTTCTGGCCGTGCGAGCCGTGGAGCGCCTGATTTGGGGAAGGCCGAATGCGCTCGTGCCGCTGGGGGCGACCCTTCTGGCAACAGTGCTCGCGACGCTGCTCAACCCAGCGGGGCTGCAGGGTGCGCTCTACCCACTGACCTACCTGGGCGGCGACAACGCCTCGCGCGAGTTCATCACGGAGTGGCAGTCGCCCAATTTTCACATGATCGTCTGGACGGTCCTATTGGTCGGCCCTATCCTCGGTGGCACGGCCCTCGGCCTGGCGCGGGCCAACCTTGGGCTATGGCCCTGGGCGGTCTTCGCGCTGACCGCGACGATGGCCCTACAGTCGGTTCGCTTCATTCCCATTTTCGGCCTCATGGCGATACCCGCCATCGCGGAAGCCATGCGCGACCGCTTCGCGTGGGCGGGCGCCGGCACGCCGAGGGCTGAGTCGGAGCGTGGTTACCTGTTCAACTGGACCGTCGTCCTGGTGCTCGGTGCGCTGGCCATGATCGTGCTGGTCCGCCTCCCGCTTTCGAGCTTGAACAGCGACCCGCTTAGCGGGAAGAGCACCTACCCAGAGCGGGGCGCCGGCGTCATCTCGGCCTGCTACCCAGGCGCCCGGATGTACAACTTCTACGGGTGGGGAGGATATCTCATCTGGCGGCTCTACCCCGAACAGCGGGTGTTCATCGACGGGAGAGCGGACCTGCACGGGGCGCAGATGCTCACCGACTACGTCACCGTTGCCCGGCTGCGCCCCGGATGGGATGCCGTTCTCGAGGGGCGGGGAGTGGACCTCGTGATCTTCGAAAAGGACGCGCCGCTGAGCGTTGCGCTGCGCTTCCACCCGGAGTGGCAAGAGGCGTTTGAGGGGCCCGTCGAGGCGGTCTTTGTGCGGAGGAGCTCCGTCAGTCCTGCTGCGCGGGAATCAGAGGCCTGCCGATCCGCGCTCGGTCAATAACCGTAGAGGAGGCAGACCGCCGTCTCCTCTTGACTCCGCTGCCCAGTCCGTCGGCGCCTTCTTGCAGCGCTCCCGGTGGGCGTCACTTACGGGCTTTGGAGCCGTCGCTCGTCTCCGGCTCCTCCTTCTGCTTGCCGAGGCCCTGGAGGTCGCGGGGCGTGCGAGCCGCACCGGAGGAGATAGCCTGCCAGACGGCGACGTCGCTCAGCTCAGCGTAATCGCCGAAGACGGCTCCGCGAGCCGCCTGAGCCACCGGTGTCGCCACACTGTCTTTCTTGGCCGCGTCGTCCACGGGCTCGCTTGCGGTATCAGGCGGTTCATCGGCGGGCTGGCCTTCCTGGGACGGGCGAAGGATTTGATTGACCAGAGAAGGGGCCTCCACTTGCTCGGCATCCCCCTCCATGTCCTGAGGATATAGCAACTCCTCCTCGGCATCCGAGGACTCCATCGTCGTAGGCTCTTCGGATGGATACAGTTTGTCTGCCTCTCCTACTGGCGTGGTCGGGACGGTCGCGTTCACCGCCGGCTTCACGTTGATGGAGGGAACATCCTCGCCGTCCTCGTCGTCGGCGTCCTCGTCCACCGACTGCGGATGTGCCACGGCGCGGTGCAGACCGAATAAGACCCCCATTTCGGCGGACGAGATGTCCACCGAGCTCTGCATCTTCCCGCTGAGTAGCCGTCGGATACTCTGAGTGGGATCGCCGTCCCGAGGGTCGGAGGTCGCGTTCGATAGCTCGGCGACGAAGGCAAGGAGCCGCTCCAAGGCGCTCTGGACCAAATGCAGGGTATGATCGAGCGTCTTCGCTCTGGTAGCGACCATCCTGCGCAAGACGAGGAGCCTTTCGACTTCGTCGTCGGTGAGGTCACCGGCAGGTCGGGCAAACAGCCCAGCCACCTGCTCCCAGTCATCGAAGTTTGCCTCGCCGAAGACAAAACGGAACACGAGCGACGGAGCAGTGTATGACAAGGCTGGCTCCTCCTCCCGACGCCTATACCGGCGCGCGGAAGATGATGGTGTAGTACTTCATGGCGTCTGGCCCGACCGCGACGCCGATCCCCGCCCACTCATAACTCTGATAAACGAGGTGAAGGTTGTGCGATGGGCTCTTGGTAAAGGCTTCCACAACCATGCCGACCGACGCGTCGTCGCCCGCATTGTTGCGCCCCAGGATCTCCCCAACCGTGCCCGTGTCGACGCCGTTGTCCAGCAGCGCCTGAACGAACGTGGTGCCGTCAGGGGTGGTGTGGCTGAAGTAGTTGCGACTCACCATGTCCTGGCTGCGCGTGCGGCTTACCTCGGTAAGGACCGGATCGATCGCCACGGGCTTGAGTCCAGCCGCGATGCGCCGAGCATTGATGGCCGCCAGCATGCCTGACTCCAACGGGTTGAGCGTGACGAAAGCCCCCGAGCCGCTGGAGTCGCGAGGCTCGGCCACCGTTGCCGTCTCGGCCGCGCTCACGACTGTGGCGCTGCCGCGGACGGCGGACTCCCGGGCGGTGGTCTGTGGCTCTTCCTGCAGCGAAGGGGCGGCTGCCCGTGCTTCGGCGGCTGGATCCGGACCGCGGCTGTCGAGAGATGGCGTTTCTCGGGCAGCCATACCGTCGTCAGAGCCCGCGTCGCCGGCAGCGCTGGCGAGGAAAGGCGTCTCCGCCGCGGACGGCTCCTCGACCGAAAGAGCGAACTCGGCGGCAATGGCGTCGCGTGGCTCAGGCTCAAAGGCGACTCTGGAAAACGTGTGCTCTATAGTCGCGGCGGATGTGGGCTGCCCTCGAAAGCCGGTCAGGAGCAGCAGAAGTCCCGCTACCGCAACCGCAGTGGTTAGAAGCGAAACGTCCGTGAAGGCGTTCTTGCGTTTTGCGCTATTGCCCGCTCTCGCAACTTGGACCGACATCCTGCTCCCTTCAGCAGCCCGGTAGTCCCGGAGTTCGGGACCCGTGGCTTTGCACCCCCGCCTCACGACGGGTTCGCCTTTGTTACGGGGCCTGCTTTTCAGTTCCGCTCTGTGTGACCAGGCCGACGAAAAAGCCCTCTCGCTCGATGCCGAGCCGAGAGGGTTGGTCGGATTGATTCCCTTCAGCGGCTCGGTAGTCCGCCTATGGCGGATCCGCAGCTTTGCACCCCCGCCTTACGACGGGTTCGCCTTTGTTACGAGCGTTTTCGGTTCGTCGTCGCCTACTGGCCTCCCACGCCCAGTCCATCGGCGGACGTGTGATCTAGCACTTCGTACCGGTAGCCGATACCCCAACAGGTGTGGATCAGCTCCGGGTCGTCGGGGTGGCGTTCGATCTTGCGCCTCAGGTAGCTGACATAGGCTTTGACCGAAGCCACTGAATCATAGTTCGGGCCCCAGACCTCGAGCAGGAGCTGCTCATGGCTCAGGACCTGGCCGTAGTAGCGGACCAGGGTCAGCAACAGCCGGTACTCGGTGGGACTTAGGTCAATAGCATGACCACGGACGGAGACCTGGCGACGCCAGAGATCGATCGTGATCACGGGGTCCTGGTACATCATGCGGTTGTTTTCGATGCTGCCCAGGCTGGACCGCCGCAGGAGCGCCTCCACCCGCGCCAGGAGCTTCGCGAAGTTGAACGGCTTCGTCACGTAGTCGTCGGCGCCCAGAGAGAGGCCTCGCACCTCGTCGCGTTCCTGGTTCCGGGCGGTGAGCATGACGATGGGGACCAGCGAGAGCTGTCGCAGCTGCCGGACCACCTCCCAACCATCGATGGTCGGGAGCATCAGGTCCAGGATCACCAGGTCTGGGGAGAACTGCGCAAAGAGGGCGATGCCTGTCTCGCCCTCGAAGGACTGCAGCACCCGGTAGCCGGCCTTTCGAAAGCGGAGGGCGAGGAGCTCATTGACGGGACGGTCGTCTTCCACGACGAGGATGGTGGCCTTCTCTTGTCCTCGCCAGGGCGTGCCCCGCTGGGACACGTCGAGGGAGACTTCCTCTGGCAGATCAGCCACGGCAGTCGGGTCAACTCCGTATATCGACACTGCACTCATCCCTTCAGTCCTCCTTATCATACTGGACGGGGATACATGGCGACAGAAAAAGCCTTTCCCTTGCGCCGTTGCGCTGAAGGAAAGGCCTGGCTAGACTCTCTCCCCTTACCTCCAGCGGCCCGGTAGTCCCGCTGCCGGGACCCGTAGCTTTGCACCCCCGCCTCGCGACGGGTTCGCCTTTGTTACAGCCCTGGGGTCTCTTTTACTCGGCTAGCTCACCTCGTCATCAAACCTTATTGCTACCCTAATCCCAACCAGGATGCCTGTCAATACTCTCACGAACCACGTGGGAAAACTCTTACCGCCTTTTACGTTTGCCTCGTGCCCGGGACCAATCACGCCCGAGCACGGCAGCGGTCCGAGATTGCGCTTCAGCGCCGAGAGACCTTACCATGATAGTCACCGTGCTCACCATCCGCATCATCCCCTGTCTCGACGTCGACGCCGGCCGCGTGGTCAAAGGCGTCTCCTTTGTCCAACTGCGCGACGCCGGCGACCCCGCCGAGATGGCCGCCTTTTACAACCAGGAGGGGGCCGACGAACTGGTCTTCCTCGACATCACCGCCTCGGCAGAGGGACGCGAGACGCTGCTGGATGCCGTGAGCCGCACCGCGGAGCAGGTCTTCATTCCGCTCACGGTGGGCGGAGGCCTCCGCGATGTCGAGGACATCCGGCGGATGCTGAAGGCCGGTGCCGACAAAGTGTCGTTGAACACCGCCGCCGTCGAAAGCCCCTCGCTCGTCGGCCAGGCTGCCGACCGCTTCGGCTGCCAGTGCATCGTCGTCGCCATCGACGCGAAGCGGGCCGCGCCCGGGCGCTGGGAGGTCTACACGCACGGCGGACGGCGCGCCACGGGTCGCGACGCCGTCGAATGGGCCCAGGAGGTCGTTGCCCTCGGCGCCGGCGAGATCCTGGTCACCAGCATGGACGCCGACGGCCAGCAGACCGGCTACGACATAGAGCTCACGCGCGCGATCGCCGAGGCGACCTCCGTCCCGGTCATCGCCAGCGGTGGCGCCGGCAACCTGGAGCACCTCCGCCAGGTCGTGACCGAGGGCAAGGCGGACGCGGTGCTTGCGGCCAGCATCTTCCACTACGGCCAGTTCACAATCCGCCAAGCCAAGGAATATCTGGCTCAGCAGGGATTGCCGGTCCGGCTCTAATCACAGCGGGGTGAGGCTTATGGTCATCAAGAGAAGAATTGGTCCTGCGGGATGAATCCCGCAGCTACGAATGGACATGGATGCTGAGGGTTGAAAACCCTCAGCGCATGATATTCAGTTGATGACCATCAGCCTGACCGCACCAAGCTGATGCCAAGAGACAGGACAACTTTGAAAGAGGTGGCGAGCATGTTGCAGTTCGACAAGGACGGCCTTGTGCCAGCCGTCGTCCAGGATGCCAGCACCTTGCAGGTGCTAGTCCTCGCCTTCATGAACGAGGAGTCGTACCGCCTGACGCGCGAGACCGGCCAGGCCTGGTTCTGGAGCCGCAGCCGCCAGGAGCTCTGGCACAAGGGCGACACCTCCGGCCATGTGCTGAACGTGCGTCAGGTGCTCATCAACTGCGAGGAGAACAGCCTCCTGCTGCTCGTGGACCCGATCGGGCCCACCTGCCACACGAACAACGTCTCCTGCTACTACCGAGAGATCGAGGCCGACGGCACGCTCCAGCCACTCCCCTGGGCGCTGGCCGAGGCCTGAAGAGCAGGTGACGACAAAAACGTAGGGGCGTTCGACTGAACGCCCCTGCGGGTGCCAGTTACAGTTGGCCTACTGCGTCAGGCCATACCGACGGCGGAAGCGCTCGACGCGGCCAGCCGTGTCGACGATGCGCTGCTCGCCCGTGTAGAAGGGGTGGCAGTTGCTGCACACCTCTGTCCGCAGTGTCGGCTTTGTGGAGCCGGCGGTAAACGTGTTGCCGCAGGCGCAGGTCACGCGCGCCTCGGGGTAGTAGGTGGGGTGGATCTTCTCTTTCATGCCGATTCGCTCACCAGAGGGTCGACGCGGACACGGCGGTGATCGCGGCTGCCGTTCTCATACTGGACCTGGCCCGTGGCCAGGGCGAAGAGGGTGAAGTCGCGGCCGACGCCGACGTTGCGACCCGGCTGGATGCGCGTGCCGCGCTGCCGTACCAGGATGGTGCCGGCGTGCACCCACTCGCCGCCGTAGCGCTTGACGCCGAGGCGTTGCCCGTTGCTGTCGCGGCCGTTGCGGCTGCTGCCCATGCCTTTCTTGTGCGCCATTCCTGACTCCTAACTCACTCAGACTCGTCGGCCAGCAGGATGCGGTTCACGGCCAGCCGCGTGTAGTCCTGCCGGTGTCCCTGCTTGCGCCGGTACCGCACCTTCGGCTTGTACTTGAACACCGTGATCTTCTCGCCGCGCTCATCGCCAAGGACAGTCGCCACGACCCGCGCGCCGGGCACCGTGGGCTGGCCGACTATCACCTGGTCGCCGCGCGAGACCAGCAGGACCGCGTCAAGCTCGACGGCCTCGCCAGGCTGCTTTTGCAGGCGGTCTACGAGGATCGAGCGTCCCGGGACGACGCGCTGCTGCTTGCCTTGGTTGAGGATGATGGCATAGTCCGCCATGAGCCGTCCTACCTGCTGGGATCAACACCCTACTATATCTAGGTGGAGCTTCGGGTGTCAAACGCTTTATGCGAGGGCAGGAGGACTTCACAGAATGCGTGGAGTGGGCGAGAATAGGCCAGCAACCCGACGCCCTCATCGCATGGACCAGAACGAAGCGCTGCTGCGCGGGGTCCCGCTCCTCTCTAGACTGCGGGAGGCCGACCTGCGCGCCCTAGCCGCTTGGGGCCGCGAACAGGCGCACGCCGCAGGCGCCACGATTGTGCGCGAGGGCGACCCAGGCGACGCCCTGCACATCATCGTCGAAGGGAGCGTGCGCATCAGCGTCCTCTCGCCGGACGGCGACGAGGCGACCATGGCGCTGCTCGGCGAGGGCGAGTGCTTCGGCGAGCTGGCCCTGCTCGACCGGCGACCGCGGTCGGCAAGCGCGGTGGCGACCCAAGCGACGAGGACGCTCATCGTGGGCCGCGAGGACCTGGTGCGCTGGCTGTCCGACCGCCCAGAGGCCGCTCTGGCGCTGCTGGAGACGCTGAGCCTCCGCTTGCGTCGCACCAACGAAACGCTGGGAGACCTCGCCTTCCTCGATCTCGAGCAGCGACTTGCCAAGCGACTCTTGGACATGGTCGCCGCTCCGAGTCGGACGCGGGCCACAGAGCGGCCTTCGGTCGGGGTCCGCCTGCGCATCACCCAGGAGGAGCTCGCCTCGATGCTCGGGGTGAGCCGCGAGAGCGTCAACAAGCAGCTCGCGCTGTTCGCCCAGGAGGGCTGGGTCGCCCTGGGCCGCGGCTCGGTGACGGTGCTGGACAGGGAAGCGCTGCAGGCACTGATGTAGGGTGGGACTGACGCGCGTCCTTCGGCGAAGCGCCGCGCTACACCGCAAGGCCCCAGCTCCGCACCCTGGGGCCTTGCGGGGCTTCGGATGGCGAGGTCACTGAGCGCTGTCCTCGCTCTCCCAGTTGACCTTGGATAGGTCGATGTAGAAGGACCCGCTATCGAAGTCCTCGGACTCTATCGTTGTCCGATAGGCCGCGTAGTCCACCTTGGGGCCGAGCTTCGAGGCGTTGTCCCTCGCCAGGGCCGTGCCTGTGAAGACGACCGCCAGGACCAAGCCCGTCCCAATCAGAGCCACCAGTCGCCGATGCATGATTGACCTCCTTGAACCAGAACCGCTTGACGGTCTCAGACTAGCGCAGCGAGGATGGGGGCTCTATGAACTACCTCACACAACACGACTGCGGTTGGGAAGGGCCCAGCGTTTGACACCCGCGGGGCTTCTGCCTATAAGTGATAAGTCGCCTTGGGACGGCTACCATTAAGGAGTAAACCCGCTGGACGAGACCCTGCGCATCGCCATCAGGGCGGCACACATCCTAGGAGCGGCCCTATGGCTGGGCGGCGTGGTGTTCGGCGCGGTGCTGACGCGTCAGGCCCCCGACGGCGACTGGCAGGGCGCCTACTGGGGTCGCTTCCGCGGCATCGCTACGTGGGCGGTCTGGGCGATGGTGCTCTCCGGCGTAGCGCTGCTCTTCGACCGCCTCTCCTACCCCCGCGCCGCCAGCACGCTGTATCTAGGCTTCCTTGGGGGCAAGATCGGCGTGGCGCTCGCCCTGTTCAGCGTTTCTCTGTCGGTCGCCCGGCGAGCGTCGCTCTCCAGCCTCAGCGAAACGCCCCCCCCACCAAACAGGCGCTCGCTGCAGCTCCTGGTCTGGCTTGGCACGCTGCTCTTCGTCCTCGGCGCGGCGCTGACGGTGACCTACGAGCGCGAGCTGCGGCTGACCTCATGACTTCGACCTGGGCGGTGGAAGCGGCCAACCTGGGCCGCGCCTTCGATGAGGCATGGGCCATTCGGGATCTCGACCTGCGCATCCCCGCCGGACAGCGCGTGCTGCTGCTGGGGCCTAACGGCTCTGGCAAGACCACTCTTCTGCGGCTGCTGGCGACGCTGCTGCGCCCCACGTCGGGGAGCTTGCGTCTCTGCGGCTTCGACCCGCTGCGGCAGGGAAACGAGGTGCGCGGCCGCATCGGCCTGATGGGACACCGACCGCTGCTCTACGAGAGCCTCACGGCCGAGGAGAACCTAGGCTTCTACAGCCGCATGTACGAGGTGCCATCGCCCGAAGCAAGAAGCACCGCGCTGCTGCGGCTGGTTGGGCTAGAGGACCGGGCTCACCTGCGCGTGCGCGCCCTCTCGCGCGGTCAGCAACAGCGCCTGGCGCTGGCGCGTGCCCTCCTGCACGACCCGCCACTGCTCCTGCTGGACGAGCCGGACACGGGCCTCGACGAGGAGGGGCTTGCGGTCTTGGGCCGCGTGCTCTCCGAGGAGGGACGCACCGTCGTGATGGCGACCCATCAGGCGGAGCGCGGCCTCGCCTGGGCTGATCGGGTCCTCGTGCTGCGGGGTGGCCGTCTCAGCGAGGACCGCCTGTTGCGTCCCGAATCGGCAATGTCACGGTCCGGTGCTGTCGCTTCGGAGGCGACGCCGTGACGACGATGGCGCTCCGCGCCGGCAAGCAGACGTGGGCCCTGGTTGCCAAGGACCTGCTGGTGGAGTGGCGCAGCAAAGAGGTGTTCAGCGCCATGGTGCTCTACGTGGCCGTGGTGCTGGTCATCTACAACTTCGCCTTCGAGTTCCGGCGCGACACCGTCGCGGTGCTGGCGCCGGGCGTCCTCTGGTCGGCGGTGATCTTCGCCGGGCTGCTCGGGCTCGGCCGCACCTTCGCCGCGGAGCAAGACCAGGGGACGCTGGACGCGCTCCTCCTCTGCCCGGTGGACCGCGGCCTCATCTTCGTGGGCAAGCTGCTGGCCAGCCTCCTCTTCATGCTGCTGGTGCAGGCGATCACGGTGCCGGTCTTCGTCACCCTGTTCGACGTGCGACTCTCGCTCCCGGCCCTTGTGCCGCTGGTCGTGCTGGGCAGCCTCGGCTTCGCGGTGCTCGGCACGCTGTTCGCGGCCATGGCCACGCACACACGAGCCCGCGAGATGCTGCTGCCGCTGCTCCTGCTGCCGCTGGTCGTGCCGGTGGTGATCGCCGGCGTACGAGGCACACAGGTGCTGATCAGCGGCGAGGGCAGCCTGGCCGTGTGGCTGAACCTGTTGGCCGGCTTCGATCTCATCTTCCTGGGCGTTGTCTACGCGCTGTTCGAATACGTACTGGAGGGCTGAACATGGGCACGACGATGGTGCGCGCACAATCCGCGAGCGCTTCCTGGCCGGAGCGAGCGGTGGGACTGCTCGGCTGGGCGCTCTTACCGCTGATGGTGCTCGACCTGTACCTGATCTTCCTCTACGCGCCGCGTGAGCTCACCCAGGGCGACGCGCAGCGCGTCTTCTACATCCACGTTCCGCTGGCCTGGATCGCCTACCTCTGCTTCGGCATCGTCGCCGTTGCCAGCATCGCCTATCTGCGCACGCGCTCGGCGGCCTGGGACCGCCTGGCGCGCGCCTGCGCCGAGATCGGCGTGGCCTTCACCACGCTCGTGCTCATCACCGGCTCCATCTGGGGCAAGCCTATCTGGGGCACCTGGTGGACCTGGGACGCCCGCCTGACGACGACGCTCATCCTCTGGTTCATCTACGTCTCGTACCTGATGCTCCGCTCCTACGCGACCGACGAGGCGCGCGGCGCCCGGTACGCCGCCGTCCTCGGCATCGTCGGCGCCATCGGCGTGCCCATCAACTACTTCTCGGTGCAGCTCTGGCGCACCCTCCACCCGACCGCCGTCGTTGGGCCGGGGAGCAGCGGCCTCGAAGGAGCGATGCTCTTCACGTTCCTGTTCAGCCTGCTCGTGATGACACTGCTCTTCCTCTACGTTCTGCCGAACCGCATCTGGCTCATTGAGATACAGGACGAGCTGCGCGGCTTGCGTCGTGCACTTCTGGAGGAGGTGGCCCGTGCCCAATAACCTCGGCTTCCTGTTCGCGGCTTTCGCCGTCGTCTGGGTCGCCCTCTTCGGCTACGTCGTCCTGCTTTCGGGCCAGCTACGCCAGCTCCGCCAGGAGTTGCGTGCGCTAAGGGAGGCGGTAGAGCGGGCGAGGGGGCGGGAGACGGGGTAGCATGTATACTGTTCTAAAGGACGCCCGCGAGCAAGCCGGGAGGCATGAGCATGAAGGCCCTCCAGCCCAGAGAGCGATACGTCGTAGATGAGCGTGGAAAGAAAGTGGCCGTGCTTCTCGATATTGAGGCATACCAGCGTATCCTAGACGAGTTAGAGGAGCTCGAGTCGCTACGCGCGTATGATGCCGCCAAGGCGTCAGAGGATGAGAGCATTCCCCTCGACGTTGCTCTGAAGGAGATCGAGCAGAATCGACGGTGAGCTACAGCGTCAACATTCTCCGGCGCGCTCAAAAAGAGCTCGCGGAGCTGCCTCCCGAGGCGTACGCGCGTGTTAGGGAATCAGTGCGGCGTTTAGCAGACGAACCAAGACCTCCGGGGAGCCTGAAATTGGCCAACCGTGAGGCATGGCGACTACGCGTCGGTTCCTATCGGGTGATCTTCGAGATAGACGATGCGGCTCGGATGGTTACGGTTTTGCACGTGGGCCACCGCCGCGACGTGTACCGATAACCGCTGTCGAGGTCACACCCCCTTCACGAACCGCGCCATCCGTTCGTCCACCTGATAGCCGGCGGCGCGCCAGAAGCCCGTCGCCCAATCGTGGTCGCCGATGACGAGGGCGGTGATACGTCGGGCGCCGAGGGCGCGCAGGCGCCGCTCCGCCTCACCGACGGGCGCCGTCGCGACGCCTTGACGACGATAGGCGGGCAGCACGGCGAGGCGGTACATGTTGCCGCGCCAGCCGTCCCAGCCCGCAATGAGCGTGCCCACAAGTCGACCTGCATCCTCCGCGACGAGGAAGAGGTCGCCGTGGTCTCGCACGAGCCGCGCCAGCTCCTCAGGCGTGTCTGTTGCGCTGGGCTCGGCCTCGGCTTCGAGCTAGAGGCGCAGCACGTCCCCGACCTCGCCGAGGCGACACGGACGGACCGTCAGCGCCGCACCTCGCTCATGAGCGCCAGCATGTTGGCCTCGCTATCGCGGAAGAAGGCCATCCATAGATCGTGATCAGGCATCCTGGCGATGAGGTGGGGATTGTCAGTGAAGGCGACGGCGCGGCTCGACAGGGTCGCGAAGGCGCGGTCGAGATCGTCCACTTTGAAGTAGATGATCGAGCTTGGGTGGTCGAGCTCCGGCGTTTCCGGCACCGAAAGCATGATCCTGACGCCCTTGCAGTCGAAGAAGGCCATGTTCGGCACCTGGAAGAGGAACTGTATGCCGAGGATGTCGCGGTAGAAGGCGACGGCCCGCTCCAGGTCGTGTACGTTGACTGCTATCTGACCGATCTGGGCCAGGTCTAATGTCCTCGTTTCAGCCAGCACGACTCCTTTCCATCTGACTTCTACCTACGGATGACTTCTACCTACGGAATAACCGCGGGATAAATAGAAACGACTGCGGGATGAATCCCGCAGCTTGGATATCGAGAAGAAGCTGCGGGTTTCAACCCGCAGTCTGACAACTACAGCCTGAGCTACGGAGATTCAACCCGCCGTCTGTCAACTACAGCATCACCACGCTCTCCACCATAATGACGACGAAGAGCAGCGTCAGGTAGAGCAGGGAGTAGCGGTAGAGGCGGCTGGCGTTCGCCCTGCTGGGGTCGCGCAGCAGGGCCGCCGCATACGCGATGAAGACGCCCCCCAACAGCAGGGACTCGCCCAGATAGACCCAGCCGACGGTCCGCGTCGTGAACAGCAGCGCCGTGAGCGGCACGAGGACGATGGTATACAAGAGGATCTGCCAGGCGGTGTCGCGCTCATCGGCGACCACGGGCAGCATCGGCACGTTGGCTTCGGCGTAGTCGTCGCGCATGAGCCAGGCAAGGGCCCAGAAATGCGGCGGCGTCCAGAAGAAGATGATGGCGAACAGATACCACGCGGGCAGTGCTAGACCGCCGGTGACGGCGGCCCAGCCCACCAGCGGCGGAAAGGCCCCCGCCGCGCCGCCGATGACGATGTTGTGCGGCGTGGTGCGCTTCAACCAGCGCGTGTAGACCAGCACGTAGAACAGCGTGCCGCCCAAGGCGAGCACGGCGCTCAGCACGCCAGCGAAGGTGGCCAACACGAGAAAGGCGAGCACATTCAGCACCAGCCCAAACACGAAGGCACGCTGGGGCAGGACCCGGTGTCCCGGAATGGGGCGGTGCTGCGTGCGCCGCATCATGCTGTCGATGTCCTGGTCGTAGTAGTGGTTCAGGGCGTTGGCCCCGCCCGCGGCGAGCGTGCCGCCCACCAGCACCACCGCCATGAGCCCAACCGGAGGCATGCCCCCCGCCGCTAGGAACATGCCGCCTAGCGCCGTCACAAGGAGCAGGACGATGATGCGCGGCTTCATCAGCGCGATGTAGTCGCCCAAGCCGCGGCCGCCCGAACTCGCGCCGGCGCCTCGCTCGAGGGTCTGAGCGCGGGCGCTCGTGGCCTCCAATCGCCGCCCGGTCATCGCCGGCAGCCAGGCCAGCGCGGCTACGGTCATCACGCCCATCCAGACCGCGCTCGCCACTGCCAGATGTGTGGCCTGGGCCCAAGGGGCCGCGCTCGTCCAGGCGATGATGGCCCCCACGATAACCTGCAGGCCGAACAGGATGCCCGTGTGCAGCGAAGCTTGGCCGAGGGCCTTCTGGACGTGCCGCTGCCGCCAACCCTCAAGGAACGTCGCGGCAAGGAGCACTCCCACGCCGACGGCCAAATAGCGGTGCGCGACGTGCAGGAGCGCGAGCGGCTGGGCCGGCAGGAGGCCGCCCTGGCAGAGGGGCCAGTCCAAGCAGGCGAATGTGCCGCCGCTGCCGCGCACGTAGGCGCCGGTCAACATGAGCAGATAGGTCGCGCCCGCTGCCCAGAGGCTCAAGCGTTGCAGCCGCGCCAGGCTCTGCGAAGCCGCCGCCCCGACGGGCGACACCACCACGACGACCAAGAGCACCATGAGCGTGGCGAGCAGCGCCAGCGCCGTCCCCAGGTGCGCCGTCACAATGTCGGGCGGCAGCTCCAGCAGCACCGTGACGCCTCCCAGGACGACCTGCACCACGAGCAATGCGACGGCCAGCAGCGCCAATGAGACCGCCAGCGGCCTGCTCCGATAGCCGAACCAGACGGCGAGGCCCGTCGCCAGCACCAGCACGCTGACCAGCGAGGCCGCGAGGCGGTGGGAGTACTCGATGAGCGTCGGTACGTCCAGCGGGGGGATGAGCCGGCCGTGGCAGAGGGGCCAGTCGGGGCAACCGAGCCCGGAGCCGCTGACCCGCACAACGGCGCCCAGGACGATCAAGAGGAAGGTCGCGACCACCGCCGCTAACACGAGGGGCGGAACGAGGCGCGCGAACAACGGCGCGCGGCGACTGGTGGGAGTGATCGTTTGTCTACTCATAAGAACGTTACACCAAGAACTCGCCAGGGAGGCACTTCTCGCCGGCGCCTAGCGCTATTCTAGGTTTGCGATTGACGAGGGGCAAGGCGGTCAGGATCGAGGCAAGCGCGTCACGTGGCGACTGTGCGCGCCTCCTCTCGGTTGTACCAGGCGAAGAAAACGCCGCCGAGCGGGATGAGATAGAAGAACCCCCCGCCCACCCACATCAACAGCCCCGCGATCTGCTGGTCGAGCTCCGGCGAGACGCCGCCACGAGCTGCCTCCCCGTAAAAAGGGTACAGCAACGAGGGCGCAAAGGTCAGGAACGCCCCGATGAACTGGCCAGGCACCGTTTGCACCAGGAGGTAAAGCATCTGCAGCGGATAGGCCAGCCGAGGCAGCGCTGGCAGCGGCCCCAGGACCGGCCACCACAGGAGAAGCGCGGTCAGCAGGAAAACCCCGTGTGACAAGAGGTGCGCGGCGGTATTGCGGAGCATAAGCTCGTAGAGCGCCGGTAGGTGCACCAAGGTAAACGGGACGTTGAACAGGGCGTAGGCGGCCAGTGGGCGCGTCAGGAAGCGCCCCACGGACACCGCCCGGCTCGAGCGAAACCAGGGCTCAAGCAGCCAGGCGGGCGTTCCAAGAAGGAGGAGTGGGGGCACAACCAGGGTGACCGCCAGGTGCTGCACCATATGGGCGCTCAGGAAGTCCGCGGCCAGTGTGTCGAAGGGCGTCTCGAACAGCCCCACCAGCAGGAGCACTCCCGTCATGAAGGCGGCGACCTGCCGGCCGCTGGCCCGGCGCTCCGCCTGCCGAACCATGCCAGCGCTGTAGAGATAACCCGCTGCGAGGAAGAGGAGAGCTATGAGGATGGTAGGATTACCTCGGGGCTCCTACGCCCTATTGGTGAGCGCCTGACGCTGGAAGACGGGTCGGCCCACCTCGACTCAAAGAGCGCGCGTCAGCGCCATAAGGGCGATGAGGACAGCAGCCCCCAGGATAAAGCCGCCAACGAAGAATGACGAGAACAGGCGCCCGTCGAACTTGAGATGCATGAAGAACATCGCCACGAGAGCGAACTTCAGAGCCGAAAACGCGAGAAGTATAGGCACGAAGATGGCACTGTTGCGCAGGCCCGTGATGTAGTACGCGGTAACCTCGATGGCGGTCACGGCCGAGAGGATGACGGCGATGACGATGTACGTTCCGGCGCCCGGGTGAGCCGATTCGTGGCGGTGCGCTTGGCTTTCCATGCTTGGCTCCTCAGTGCGGCAGCGGCGCGGGGATGAGGTAGACCACCGTAAAGATCACGATCCAGACCACGTCTACGAAGTGCCAGTACAGTCCTGCGATTTCCACGTTCAGGCTGTTCCCCTGGTGAAGCATGCCTCTCATGGATCCCGCGAACAGAGACAGGAGCCAGATGACGCCGATCGTCACGTGGGCGCCGTGGAAACCCGTCAGGACGAAGAAGGAAGAGCCGAAGATGTTCTTGCTAAGGCTCAGACCGTCGTGATGGAAGAAGGTGTTGAACTCGTAGAACTGGCCGCCCAGGAACACCAGCCCGAGGCCCGCCGTGGCGAGCAGCCAGATGCGGAGGCCTCGCACGTCGCCGCGCTGGATGGCCGCCAGGGCCAGCACCATCGCCAGGCTGCTCATGAGCAGGACAAAGGCGCTCACCGACGTGTAGGGGATGTCGAAGACCTCGTGCGGATAGGGCCCCACCGGGCTCCGGCCACGGTAGATGAGATAGGTCGTTATGAGCGGACCGAAGAAGAGGCAGTCCGACGCGAGGAACAGCCACATGAGAAGCTTGCGGCTGTTGAGGCCCGTGCTCGTCGGCAGCTCGATGTGACCGGCGGTGGCGGCATGCTGCACTGGTGGTTCCTGCCTAAGCGACCGGCTCGATGGACCAGCCGTAGATGCCGATGAAGATGATCCCCACGCCGAGGAGGCTTGTGACGTTGAACGGGAGCCCGAGGAGCATCACGGGTGCGAGGCCATACACGACGCCGAGGGCCAGCAGGAGCAGCCCGAAGGACACGACGATAGGCCAGTAGGACGGCGATGGCATGTGGATGTCGGCGTGGGCCTCGTACGATCCCCCCGCTACGGGACGATGCATCGGGGTCTGGGCGCCTTCACCGTGGCCGGCGCCGTACTTCTGCTCCCAGAAGGCGTCTCTTCCATGCACAACCGGAATCTCCGCGAAGTTGTAGTGCGGCGGCGGCGAGGGGATCGCCCACTCCAGGGTGCGGCCGTCCCAGGGATCGTCGCCGGCAACCCGGCCGCGGCGGAGGCTGCTGAAGACGTTGTAGACGAAGACCAGTATGCCGACCGCGAGGATGTAGCCGCCGATCGTCGAGACCAGGTTCCAGCCGTCCCAGCCCATGCCTGAGGGGTAGGTGTAGATGCGGCGCGGCATTCCCTGAAGCCCGTACCAGTGCATGGGAGCAAAGGCCATGTTCATGCCGATGAACATGAGCCAGAAGTTCAGCTTGCCCACGCCTTCGTCGAGCAGCCGGTTCGTCATCTTTGGGAACCAATAGTATAGGCCGGCGAAGATACCGAAGATGGAACCACCGAACAGGACGTAGTGGATGTGCGCGACGATGTAGTAGGTGTCTTGCTGTTGGAGGTCGGCAGGAGGGGAGGCGTGACTCACGCCGCTGAGGCCGCCAATGATGAACAGGAAGACGAATCCCAGCGCAAACAGCATCGGCGTCTTGAGGTCAAGCGAGCCACCCCAGAGTGTGCCGAGCCAGTTGAAGATCTTCACGCCGGTGGGCACTGCGATCAGCATTGTGGTGACGGAGAACACCGCATCCGCGACCGGGCCCATGCCCGTGGTGAACATGTGGTGCGCCCACACGCCCCATCCCATGAAGCCGATGACGACACCGGAGAAGACGACGAACGGATAGCCAAACAGCGGCTTCCGTGAGAATGCCGGCAGCACTTCAGAGACGATGCCCATGGCGGGCAAGATCAGGATGTACACCTCCGGGTGGCCGAACACCCAGAAGAGGTGCTGCCACATGATCACGTCGCCGCCGCCGGCGACGTTGAAGAAGTTCGTGCCGAAGAAGCGGTCGAACAACAGCTGGAAGAGGCCGACAGTGATCACCGGGAAGGCGAACACCAGCAGGAAGGAGGTGACCAACGTCATCCAGATGAACACGGGCATGCGCATCAGCGTCATTCCCGGTGCGCGCAGGTTGATGATGGTGATGATGAAGTTGAGGGCCGCAGCCAGGGACGAGACGCCGAGCACCAGCAGGCCCAGCACGTAGAAGTCCATGCCGTGGCTGGGCGTGTACGTCCGCTCCGTCAGGTTGGCGTAGGCGAACCAACCGGCATCGGCGGCGCCCCCGGTGAACCACCCGAGGTTGAGCAGAATGCCACCGAAGAGGAACACCCAGTAGGAAAGCGCATTGAGGCGAGGGAAGGCCACGTCGCGGGCGCCGATCTGCAGAGGCACGATGAAGTTGAAGAACGCCGCGCTGAGCGGCATAACGCCCAGGAAGATCATGGTGAGGGCGTGCATCGTGAAGAGCTGGCTGAACACCGACGCGCTCACGACGCTGTTGTCCGCCCGCATCAGCTGTGTGCGCATGGCCATGGCTTCCAAGCCGCCGATCAGGAAGAACGTGAAGGCGGTGACCAGGTACAGCACGCCGATGCGCTTATGGTCAACGGTCGTGATCCAGGCCCAAACGCCCGTGGGGCTGGTGGGGCGTCGAAGCACAGCGGCTATGGTTGCCATAGGTCTCCTCCGCGTAGCTGGTCGCCAGCTCTGCCTTTCTGAAGATCGCCCGTGCGCGTGATGGGAGGCTCGCTGGTCATCACTTGAGGGCCTGTAGGTACGTGACGAGCGTTTGGATATCGGTATCGCTAAGGCCAAGGTTCGGCATCTTGGAGCCAGGCTTCACGGCCAGCGGGTCTCGCAGCCACGTCGCTATGTTTTCGTCGTTCCGCACGAGCGCCCCGGCGGCCAGCGTGCCTCGACTGGCGAGGTGGGTCAGGTTCGGGCCGATTTTGCCTTGAGCGAGCCCCTCGATGGTATGGCAGGCGCCGCAGCCCTTGTTTGTGAAGAGCGTCGCC
>DATDQG010000041.1:0-7164 GCA_035292365.1 Dehalococcoidia bacterium | reverse complement strand
ATGCGCCGCGCCCTGCGTTGAGGAGATCACCTTTAAAACCCCACCGCCGGGCGAATACTTCTTCCGCTGTGACGTGCACCAAACGCAGATGGTTGGAAGGCTGCTGATCCAGTAGGCGCTCACTGCCAGCGGGCGCTCCCGACGGCGATCGACTCAGCTTCGCGAACGGTACGCCTTGGAGCTCATCCAGGCCGAATACAGATGGCCTGTGATCGCCGGGCCGTTCGAGGAGCTGTACCTGCAACTTACTTCAGGTCCCTCCGGTCAGCGTGCCGCGCACCAGAGCGACCTCGACGTGCGCGCCCTGTACCAACCCGGCGAGGCTCGCTACATCGTGACGCTGGAGCCGGTAAAGGTGAATGCCTTCGGCTAGACCACCTATCGCTGACTAGACCCAGGATCTTGGGAGGAATGCAGACAACCGGTTGGCGTTTGTACGGAAAGGAGGCTCAAATGCCAATCGATCTAACCGAGTTCAGCGACGCCACAAACATTGCCCTTGAGGAGAGCAGCTACTGCGTCGTAGCAATCTGTGGGCCAGATGGCCGGACGTCGGCTACAAAGGCAGCACGCAGGTGTTCGACCGGGACCACCTCTCCTACTGGGAGAGGACGAGAGGTCAGCACCTTGCCAATCTGTGATCGGACTCCCGCGTCGCGGTCATGTACTTCAACCGGGAGCGCGGGAAATACCTGCGAATGTACGGCCGGGCCGAGCTGCATGAAGAAGGGCCGGTGCGCGACGAGATCATGGCAAGGTCCCAGCGCGAGCTAACCTAAGTTTGGTGGCCAGTGCCGTTAGTGCTGGAGGTGCCAGGTGCGGGGCGTGATGAGCTCATCAGCTTCCGGCGGGCCCCACGTACCGGCACCGTAGAAGCAGAGCGGCGGGGGCTCCTCAAGGACAGGCTGGACGATCATCCAGGCCCGCTCCACGCTGTCCTCGCGCGTGAATAGAGTGTGCTCGCCGTCCATAGCATCGTGGAGGAGGCGCTCGTACGCCTCGGCCGGCTCGGTCATGAAGGAGTCGCGGTAAGCGAAGTCCATGCTCGCCTGCTGGACGCGTACGTCCGGGCCCGGCTGCTTGGCGATGAACGTGAGGCGCATCCCTCCCTCCGGCTGGATGCGCAACACCAGGTGGTTGGGCCTGAGCTCGTCCACCTCAGTGCCCTCGAAAAAGCAGAGGGGCGCCTCTCGGAATCCGATGGTGACCTCAGTGAGCCGGCGGGGAAGCCGCTTGCCGGTGCGCAGGAAGAACGGCACCCCCGCCCATCTCCACGTATCGATGCGGACCTCGCCGGCAAAGAATGTCTCCGTAGTCGAACCCGGGGCGACGCCGGGCTCCTCCCGGTAGCCCGGAACCGGCTTTCCGTCGTCGGTGCCGGAAGTATACTGGCCGCGGACGGTTCTGGCTGGGTCCATGGGGCGCATGGCGCGGAACACCTTCACCTTTTCTTCGTGGATGGCGTCCGCCGCCATGGTTCCCGGGGCCTCCATGGCCAGGAGGCTCAGCACCTGGAGGATATGGTTCTGGACGATATCCCTTAGGGCTCCGGTCTCCTCGTAGAAGGCGCCGCGGCCCTCGACGCCTATGGACTCGGCGACGGTGATTTGGATATGGTCCACGGAATCCCGGTTCCACACCCGTTCGAACAAAGAGTTCCCGAACCGGAACACCAGGATGTTCTGGATCGTCTCCTTCCCAAGGTAGTGGTCGATGCGGAACACCTGGGACTCGCGGAACGCTTCATGAATGTCCCGGGCCAGGTGTTTCGCGGAAGCCAGGTCCCGGCCGAAAGGCTTCTCCACCACCAGCCGCGTGCCCTTGATGAGGCCTGCTTCCTGAAGGCTGCGGATGGCGCCCGTGACCGCCGAGGGCGGTACCGCCAGGTACACCAGCCGCTCTTCTTCGGTGGCGCGCTCCCTCAAGTCGGTGCAGCCCTCTTCGTCCAACCGGACGAAGGTGAGCCGGGCGGCGAAGCGCGCCCACACGCCCTCGTCGAGGCCAGTACGCGAGAATTGCTGCACCGATTCCCGGGCGAACTGGCGGAACCGTTCGTCGCCCAGGTTCGTGCGGGCCAGGCCTATGATCCGGCCGCGCTCCGGAGCCAGCTCCGCCGCCTCCAGGTTGTACAGGGCGGGCAGTAGCTTGCGTTGGGAGAGGTCTCCCGACGCCCCAATGATAATGATGTCCTGAGAGGCCGGCCGGGCGAGGCTCATGCGGGCGTCACCGGGTGGCCCCCGAACTCCTGGCGCAGGGCGGCGATGACCTTAGCGGCGAAGGACTCCTCCTGGCGGGAGCGGAACCGTGCGTAGAGCGATTCAGTGAGGACGGGGACCGGCACCGCCCGTTCCACGGCCTCCAACACTGTCCAGCGCCCCTCGCCCGAGTCCTCTACGTACCCCTTCACGCTCGAGAGGTCCGGGTCGGCCGACAATGCACGTCCGGCGAGCTCCAGCAGCCAGGAGCGGACGACGCTGCCGTGGTTCCATAGGCGGGCGAGCTGGGCCAGCTCCAGCTTGTATTGGGAGGCGCGCAGTAGCTCGAACCCTTCAGCATAGGCCTGGAGCATCCCGTACTCGATCCCGTTGTGGACCATCTTGGCGAAGTGGCCGGCGCCGCTCGGCCCGACGAAGGCGTACCCGCCTTCCGCCGCCAGCGAGCGGAAGCTGGGCTCGAGGCGGCGAAACGCCTCTTCCTCACCACCGATCATCAAGCAGTAACCATCCTTCAGCCCCCAGATGCCGCCGCTGGTCCCGACGTCAAGGAAGTGCAAGCCCTTGGACTGCAGCATGTCGGCCCGCGCGACGGAGTCCCTGTAGTAAGAGTTGCCGCCGTCGATGATCGTGTCGTCTGGGGATAGGAGTGGCATCAGGACTTCGATGGTCTCCGTCACGGGCTCGCCCGCTGGGATCATCAGCCACACGGCGCGGGGCTTGGCCAGGCTATCTACCAGTTCCTCCAGCCTGTCCGCCGCCACGGCGCCGTCCTTTTCGACGGACCTCACTGCCTCCAAGTTCCGGTCGTAAACGACGACCCGATGCCCGCCACCGAGGAGGCGGCGCGCCATGCTGGCTCCCATCCGTCCCAGCCCGATCAATCCCAACTCCATCTCTGCGCTCCCTTCTGATCCCACCCGCCCGCTGCACCGCCTCGCTCAACCGCCGCAGCCCTGCTCCAACATGGGCAACCGCTCAAGGTCCGCTACCCATGAAGGCCTCCCGCTTAGCAGCCAGCGAGTGCAACAGCTTGCGGTACGAGTCCGTGAATAGCTGGACACCCTCGGCTTGAAGCTGCGCACTCACAGACTTGTAGTCGATCCCCACGTCTCCCAGGTTACGCATGACGGAGTGGGCTTCGTCCAGCCCCTTGTCCAAGCTGTGGGTGACTTCGCCGTGGTCCCGGAAGGCGTCCAGCGTCGCCTGGGGCATCGTGTTCACCGTATCAGGGCCAATGAGGTCCTCCACGTACATGACGTCGCGGTAGTCGGGGTTCTTGGTGCCAGTGCTGGCCCACAGGCAGCGCTGGACCCGAGCGCCTTTCGCCGCCAAGGCCTGGAAACGCTTACCGCCGAAGATTTCCCGGAACATCTCATAGGCGATCTTGGCGTTGGCGATCCCAGCTCGGCCACGGAGGGCCTGAGGGCGCTTCCTCTCTGCGGCACTTGCCGCCGAGCGGAGATTTTCCTCCAGCAGCCTGTCCACCAGCGTGTCAATGCGGCTGACGAAGAAGCTGGCCACCGAGGCGATGCGGTCGATGGGGAGGCCCAACTCCAGGCGGTTCTCCAGAGCCTTGATGTAGGCCCAGGCCACCTGCTCGTAGTTCTCCACACCGAAGAGCAGGGTGATGTTAATGTTGATCCCCTTGCTGAGGCACTGCTCGATGGCGGGCAGCCCCTTGTCCGTGCCGGGGATCTTGACCATGACGTTCGGCCGGTCCAGGAGGGCCCACAACCTGTGGGCTGCCTCAATGGAGGCCTCGGTGTCGTAGGCCAAGTCGGGTGCCACTTCCAGGCAGGTAAAGCCATCGGCCCCGCCGGTCTGCTCGTAGATGGGCCGGAGGATGTCGGCGGCCAGCTGTACGTCCTTGACCACCAGCGCCTCGTATGCGTCTTTGACATCCTTTCCCCGGGCCGCCAGCTTCCGGATGTCGTCGTCGTAATCGGTGCTGTTGTCGATGGCCTTCTCGAATATAGTGGGATTTGAGGTGACCCCCGCGACACCGTCCTCAGCCACCATCTTCTGGAAATCGCCGGAGGTGATGAACCCTCGCTGGATGTTGTCATACCAGACGCTTTGGCCGAACCGGCGGATCTCCACAAGGGGGTTAGCCATGTTGAACACCTTCCTGCTCTAGTCTAATCCGCTTCCGAGCCAGCGTCTCCAGGGGTGGCGGCAGGCTGGGCGGCCAGCCGTGGCCCGGCTTGGAACGCCCTGCTGGGTCCGCAGTCAGGAATCGAACAGTGTTGGACCGCAGCTGGTCGCGGTTGGTCATGGCGCTTCTCTTATGGCGCGGCGGGCCAGCGCGGCCGCACCGATGACGCCGGCCTTGAGACCCAGCGCAGCCTACCCCGGGCGCAGGTTCGCGGTCTCTGCGCGCCTGCCACCCGCCTGGGCCATGAGACGGCGCTGGATGTCTTCGAGGTAGAGGATGCCACCCAGCCGTCCCTCGGCGGTGGTGATCAGAGCGCTATCCATGCCGTGCTCCTGCATGTAATCAGCCATCTCTTCAAGGGGCACGCTGGGGCGAAACGTCGCCGGGCCCGACTCCATGACCTGCTCGACGGACTCTTCGGGATCACCATCCAGAGCATCGCCGCGGAGGCGACCGAGGACTACCCCCTCGTCGTTCACGACGATGAAAATATCGCCCTTTTTCGCTTCCACTCGGGTTGCCACATCGCCGATGCGCTCCCCCAGACGGACGACTGGAATGTCCCGGCGGGCGAGGCTGCCGGCCCGCGGCCGGCCGCTCCGCGTGCCCTCCGTAGGAAGGCCGTTGGCCAGCCAATCGGCTTTGCCGGCGACGTAGTCATAGACGTGCTGGAAACCGAGGCTCTCGAGCCGCCACGCGGCCCGCGGGCTGAGGTCTCACTGGTTGTCCCAGCAGTAGACGATGACGGCCCGGCCAGCGTCGAGCTGGGCAACGGTCTCTCGCTTCAGCCGCTTGAGAGGGATGCTGATGGCGCCCGGCAGGTGCTCCTCCTCGTATGACCGCGGCTCCAGCACCTCCATCAGTTGCGCCCCCTCCGTCAGGAGCCGCTGCAGCTCGTGCCTGTCGATGTTGGTCGGCATTACTGGTTCTCCATCGCAACGCGTGGGCGGCTCACATGGAACGCGGGCAGGATTTCGCGCTCATAGAGCTCCGGGATGACGATGTCCAGACTGCGGCGGCTGCTTCGCTCATACCCGGGGTCGCAGAAGCGGCATACGATAGCACCCGTTTCGAGATACGCCAGATCATCAAGGTCCCCACAACACATGGGGCATGTCCCGCCGTACGCTTTCGTAACAGACTCCGCCTTGTGCCGGCGCTCGCCGGTTTCGGTTCTCACCGCCGGCGCCCGATCGTGCCGCGCCAGGCACCCGTTTCCTGGCCGCGCAGCTCAATGAACTCTTTGAAGCGCTTCAGGTCGCCCGCCACACGCCTCGAAAGGAAGCCGAGCTTGTCGCCCACGGTTTCGGCCAAGTCCTCCGGCTCGTAGGTCATCGTCAGGCTCACCTGAGTGCGTCCCTCGCCAAGGGGCGAGAACGCCACTTGCCCCCCCGTGCCAGCGCCCGACTCGCTCTGCCACCAGATCGTCCGGTCGGGCACCTGCTGGAGGATCTTCGCGTACCACTCCTTGGTGACGCCGGCGGCCTCGGCGCGCCAGTACAGCCGGTCGTCGCCCAGCTGCCTGACTTCGAGCACGCCCTCCATGAACCTGGGGAACTCTTCGAACTGAGTCCACTGATTGTAGACTGTGCTCAGGGGCATGTCGATTTCGATCTCCTTCTGGATAATCGTCATGGCCTCTTCACCTCCTGTAACTGCGGTCCGCCTTGTCCAAATTCATTTTGAGCTGGGCAGGGTCAAGAGACGGCAACAGACGCTGCGGAAGAGATGACAATTCCATTGCAGGATGCAGATTCGCCTACGGTGAACGTTAGCCCTTGGCGGCCTTGTTACGTTCTTGACACCCCGCCCCGCTGTGGCCGTTTGCGGCCTGCAAGGGAGGGCAGAGGATACTGGATTGGCTTACGGGCAGGCGAGGGCTCGTCGCAGCGAGCGCCCGCCGAAGATGATGAAGGGAGGTGCGACATGCCTCACACAACCTGTGCCCACTGTGGCGTCCCCATCGTGGACCACAGCACCATGGTGGAACGTGGAGGCAAGACGTACTGCTGCGGGAACTGCGCCGTGGCCCACGAGAAGGGTACCTAAGGAGGGAATTCGCGATGAAGGCGAAAGACCTGATGACCGGCCCTCCCGCGACTCTCGACGCCGAGTCGACAGTGCAGGAGGCCGCGGCCTTGATGAAAGAGGGGGACATAGGTGCCCTGCCCGTGTACGGCGTCGGCAACCCGTGCGGCATCATCACGGACCGGGACATCGCCGTGAACGTCGTCGCCGCTGGGAAGGGAGTTGCAACCCAGGTGGGAGAGGTGTGCACCCTGTCCGCGATCACCGTCGATCCCGACACCGATATTGATGAGGTCGCTCGCCAGATGAAGACCCACCAGATCCGGCGCCTGCCGGTGGTCCGCGACGGCATCGTTGAAGGGATGATCTCCCTCGCCGATATAGCCCTGGCCCGTCAGGCGCTCGGCGGAGAAGCTCTGAGCGCTATCAGTCAGCCGCGGGTCTCTCTCGGCGCGGCTACGGGGCCTATCGGCCGCAACCCTCTGCCTGCGGATCTGCGCTAGCCAGGGGGTCCGGGAAGGAGTATACCCATGGTGGTCTGGTACTGGCGTTCGCCCTATCACTGGAGCAGGTACAAGGTCGTGGCCTGGTTCCCCGGTATGGACGCCGCCCGCGAGGCGATCAGTACGGCGGCGGGGGCAGAGCCTTGGAGCTCGTGGGCCAGGCGATCAAGGCGAAGATACCGCAGGCCAAACAAGAGTAAGCCCGGACCGGGCTATCCGCTGGGCCGGCGCCGCCGGCAGCGAGGTCGGCTCGTCTCTGCGC
>DATDQG010000040.1:0-13502 GCA_035292365.1 Dehalococcoidia bacterium | reverse complement strand
CTAAAGGTGTTGAAGCAGTGGGGGCAGCCCGTGAGGATCTTGGTGACGCGGTGTTGCTCCAATGTGCCGATGACCTGCTGCGCCTGCATCTGGAAGAGCAGCTCGTTGCCCATACGCCGAGCTGGGTCGCCGGTGCAGGTCTCTTCAGCGCCGAGGATCCCGAAGCGCACGCCGGCGGTCTGGAGCACCTCGACGATTGCCCGCGTCACCTGAATGTTGCGGTCCACGAGCGCTCCCGTGCACCCTACCCAGAAGAGGACCTCCGGCGGCTCGCCCTCCCACTCGGCCAGGGTCTTGAGCCCCAGGTCGGCGAACCAGTCGGTGCGCGTGTGTTGGGTGCCGCGCCAGGGATGGCCACGCCGTTCGATGTTGGCAAGGGTGGTCTGCACCGCCTCGGGGATGCGCGCCTCGGTAAGGACGAGATAGCGGCGCATGTCGATGATCTTGTCCACGTGCTCGATCATCACCGGGCAGGTCTCCTGACAGTAGCGGCAGGTCGTGCAGGACCAGAGCACGTCGTCGAGGATGATGTCGCCCACCATGCGCTTCTCGACGTCGATCGGCTGATGAGTCACGAGCGCCGGCCCCACCTCCAGCATGTAGTCGCGGAGGCTCGTGATGAGGCGGCGCGGCGAGAGCGGCTTCTCGCTCACTGAGGCTGGGCACCACTCCTCGCAGCGGCCGCACTCCATGCATGTGGAGAGGTCGAGCAGGTCCTTCCAGTTGAACTCCTCCAGCTTGCCCACGCCGAAGGTCTCGGCCGTCTCGAACTCCCACTCCGGGATTGGCGTGAGGGCGCCCTTGGGCTTCAGCGGCACGAAGAAGGCGTTGAGGGGAGCATAGAGGATATGCGCCATCTTCGAGTAGGGGATGTAGGCCAGCCAGGCGAAGACCAGCGTGATGTGGCTCCAGTAGGTGAAGCGGTGCGCCGCCCGCAGCAAGGGCTCACCGAGCCCCTGCACGGCGAAGGCGACGAGCGTTCCCACCGGTGACCAGGCCGCCCAGTCGAGATGCGTGTCAAGCTCCGTGATGGCGATTCGGAACCCCTCGATGAAGAAGCCGGAGACGCCGAAGAAAAGGAGGGCCGCCACGTGGATGGCGTCGGCGGGCTGGTGGAGCAGGCGGCGGGCCGGCCGGACGTAGCGCCTGACGATAGCCCAGACTATGCCGACGACGAGCATCAGGCCGCCGATGTCGGCGAAGAGGGAGTAGACGAGGTAGGGGACGCCGTTCAGGAACGAGTGCTTCGTCACGAGCTGGGCCCAGTCCTCCAGGGCCACGATGGCCGTCGCGATCACGAGGATCGTGAAGCCGAAGAAGACGAGCAGGTGCATCGAGCCCGCCGAGGCCTCCCGCCTGACGCGGCGCTGGCCGACGATGAAGACCCAGACCGAGCCGAGTCGTTCGAGGAGGCGGTCCGTCCGCATCTCTGGTCTGCCCAGGGCCCAGAGGCGCATCACCCGCACGATGCCCGCGAAGAAGACGGCCAGCATGAGCGCCATGAAGAAGTAGATGAACATGCGTTCGAGGCCGATGTTGAAGTAGATCTCGCGGTGGGGCAGGCTATCGGGCAGGGGCAGCGGGCGCATGGGCTCTCCCTCGAGGCGAACTTCGGCGGCAGTCTAGCAGGTGGGTGGGAGGATGGGCAAACGCGCGCGTGCCTTGATCGACCGCGGGGTCAGCGTGTTTGGAACAGACTGAGACCAGGAATACGCGTGAAATGATGGTCATGGCTGAGCAGGACCAGGTCGTGCCGCAGCGCGGTAGCAGCGATCCAGAGGTCGTTGTCCGGGATGAGCTCGCCTCTCGACCGCAGGTGAGCCCGCGTCTGCGCGTAGCGGCGGCAGATCTCCACATCCAGCGTTAGAAGCTCCAGGGCCTCGGCGAGCTGGTCAAAATGGGCCAGCTGCGCACTGGGAGATCCGCCCAAGCCCTCCAGCACCTCGCCGTAGGTAACGAGGCTCATGGCCAGACCCTCATCGGCGAGCGCGGTGACGGGCTCCACGGCCTCCGTTTTGCCTCGAAGGTAGTTGATCACCCAGTCCGCGTCGAGGAGATACCTCACGCTTGCTGAGCAGGGCTAGGGGGCGCCTCATGGCGTGCGTCGTAGATGCGCTCAATCAACCGATCGGTGTCGACATCCTTCCAAACGCCGGCGAGGGCCAGCAGCTTCTGCTTGAACCGCCTGCTTCTCGGCTCCAAGGCAGGTGGCGCTTCCTCGGCCGGCACCTCATGGGCGCGGGCGGGTCGGACCACGCGCTCCAACTCCTCTCGTGCGATCCGTATCTTGCGCCGCCCCACCCTCAATGCCTGCAGTTCGCCTGCGTCGATCCAGCGCCAAATCGTGGCAGGGCTGACGTGGAGGAGACTGGCAGCTTCGGGGACGGTGTAATAGTCCCGTTCGGGGCCGTGGTCTTCTCCGATCAGTGCTGCCATGTCGCGCATAGCTTATCATTCATCTCGTTTGTTATCAACGTGCGCTAAGTTGGACCGTGCCCGTCGCTGTGTTCCTCCGGCCGCCTAGCGACAAGCCCTGAGGGTCATCCCCCTCACCCTGACCCTCCTCCAAAGGCGGATCTTCGATCTCCCGCAAGGGAGAGGGGACTCGCTGCTCCCTGCGCCTCACGCCCTCAGCAGCCCACGATGCCGCAGCGCCCGTTCCAGCGACGGCTGCATCTTCATCTCTCTGAATTCGCTGATGGCGAAGTCGAGGTGCTCCAGCGCTTCGGCGCGCTCGTGCGGGTAGTGCTCCAGCAGCAGCTCGGCGAGCTGGAGGCGGGTGAGGGCGATTTCAGGGCGGAAGCGGATTTTGGCGCAGGCTTCGAGGGCCTGCTGGTAGTAGGCTTGGGCTTCCGCCGGCTTGCCGAGGAGGGCCGATGCGGCACCCAGAAGGCGGGCCGGGCATGCGGGTGAAACAGACCAGCTGAAGGAGCGAACTGGCTCTAGCCTACTCACGAGCGCTGGAAGCGGACCTGCCTCGCCCAGCAAGACCGCGGTCTCAAGCACGTTGAGTAGGGTCAATGTGAACGTTCCGTCGTCTTCGGAGCCCATGTTCAGATCTGCAATAACGCGGCGGAGCAAATGGCCAGCCTCGGCCGAACGGCCAACCTGCGCGATCGTCCGAGCTGTTAGTAATTGCTCTGTGACACTGGCCTCGGCCCCAGACATCTCACGCGCGTCGACCACTCGTGCGAGCACCTTCTCGCCACGGCCCAAGCACACCAACGCATAGTTGGCGTTACTTGCGAACTGTCGGCCAAGAACCGGAGCACCCAATTCTTCGGCACGCGCCACGAGCCGCTCAGAGGCGGTAACCGCTGCTTCGAGTTCGCCATCCAGCGTAGCTACTCTTATTTCCGCAATAATCGGGTTGAGGACGAGCTGGGCATCCTGCGTTCTCGTCGCAAGCTCCTTCATCTGCGCGAAAAGCTCCTCGGCGCGGCTGCGCTCACCGTATTGAAGGAGCAAAGCTCCTGCAAAAAACAGAACTCCGCCGAGAGTCCGCGCGGCCACGCCCCCCCTCGGCGCTGCAGCAAACTCCTCCGCCAATCGCAGGACTTCCGCCTCTTGGCGCGGCGACCGAGGGGTGCCAAGGAAGCTGCTGGCAGTCGAGAAGAGGAGTTCAGGGTCGTGAAGCTTTCGGGCAGCCTCCAGAGCTCGGATCTTTATCCTCCAGGCCTCAGCATGTCGATCTTGTGTTGCTAGGACACGAGCCACAGCCACGTCAGCCCGCACCCGTTCCACTGTTCCGGGCGCAGCATTGCGGTCCGCTCTCTCGGCCCATTGGCGGTATATTGGGGTCCGCCTCATCGTGGCCGCACCGTAGCGGTTCAAGCCGTCCAGCGCGATCCAGCAGGCCCGCGAGGCACGCCGCTGGTCGCTAAGTGTCTCCGCCAGACCGAATGCCTCCTCTGCCACAACTTCGTAGGCGCGCAAAGGATTCCCTGCCGGGCCCAGAGCCTCCCCCAAGGCCACCAGCAGATCACAGCGCTTTGCCTTGTCATCGGGATCGAGCACTTCTTGCACGTCGAGCGCTCGCTCCAACAGACGTACGGCCTCGCCGTAGTCGAACACGGCCATCGCCCTTTGAGCGGCGAGTTCCCCATATTCGACGGCCTTTGCCAGGTCTGCCCGGTCCGTCGAGTTGGCGAAGTGCTCAGCCAGCTCTGCCGCGTGTTCCTGTTTGCGGCCGGCATATTGGGCCTCTAGGGCACGCGCTACGTCTTGATGTAGCCGCAATCGCCGTGGGGCGCTGAGCTCTTCGTAGAGCGTCTGACGAAAGAAGGCATGGGCAAAGCGATAGTGCACCCCACCGACCTGTGAGCGCTCCTCGAGGACACCCACCTTGACTGCCTCGTCGAGGGAGCCAATCAGCTGTTCCTCGTCCAGACTGGCAATGGCTTGCAATGTCTCGAGTCGGAACTCGCGTCCGATGACGGCGGCGATACTCAGGAGGCGGTTCGTCTCGGGGCTCAGATGGGAGAGACGCTTGCCGATGACGTCGCGCAGGCCTTCGGGGATGCCGGCCTCAGGCGGCCCGCCTGCGTCGGTTCGGGCGTAGCGGCCACCCTCGCGCACGACCAGACCCTCTTCGACGAGGTAGCGCAGGACCTCTTGAACGAATAGCGGATTGCCTTCGGTCTGGCGGTGAATCGCCTCGGCTCGCGACCACGTCACCTCCTGGCCGCGAATGTTGTTCATCATGCGCTGCACTTCATCTACGGTCAGGCCGCGTAGGCGAATGCGAGTGAGGTTGGTGACGCGGCTTAGCTCGGCTAAGGCGCTGGAGAGGGGATGTGTCCGGTCCACCTCCACATCGCGGTATGTCCCCACGATGGTCAAACGCGCGCCCTGAAGGTTACGAGCTATGTGCAACATTAGGTCCAATGTACCCCGGTCGGCCCAGTGGAGGTCCTCGACCACGATGAGCAGCGGCTGCACGGTGGCCGCGTTGCGCAGGAACGAAGTTACCGACTGGAAGAGACGCCAACGGTCGTCCTCGGGGTCGCCGAGTGGACGCAGCTCCACCTGCACGCGGTCACGGATCTCGGAGACGATGCGGGCCACGTCGGCGGCGCCGGTGCCGAGGTCGCTCTTGAGCGCATCTGGCTCGCGGGCGACGACGTAGGAGCGCATGGTCTCGACGAAGGCAAGGTAGGGCAGCGAGAGCGAGCCCTCCTCGTAGGAGTGGCCTACGAGGGTGCGACCGCCTCGGAGGGAGACGTAGGTGGCAAGCTGCTCGACGAGCGCGGTCTTGCCGATACCTGGCTCGCCGACGACCATGGCGAGAGAGCCCTGGCCGGAGATGGCGGCGTCGAAGGCGGACTGGAGCTGGCGCAGCTCGGCCTCGCGGCCGACGAAGGTTCGGCGGTAGAGGGGGTTGTCGGTGGTCTGTTGTAGGGGCAATTCATGAATTGCCCCTACGGCATCGGGACGTAGGTCGATGGAGGCAAGGGCCTGCCGCACTTCGGCGGCGGAGGCGGGACGCCTGTTGGGGTCTTTTTCGAGGAGGCGTAGGATCAGGGCTTCGAGCCCCTTCGGCAGGTCGGGGCGGTGCCAGGAGGGAGAGACGGGAGGGGTGTTGAGGTGTTGGCCGATGATGGCGATGTTGTCGTCGCCGACGAAGGGAGGGCGGCCGGTGACCATCTCGTAGAGCATGCAGCCTGTGGAGTAGAGGTCACTCTTGGCCGTGATCTCGCCGCCGAGGGCTTGCTCTGGGGGCATGTAGGAGACGGTGCCGACCATCATGCCAGCCTGGGTGAGGCGTGAGCGATCGATGGCGACGGCAAGGCCAAAGTCGGCGAGTTTCGCCGTCCCGTCCTCCGACAGCACCACATTTCCTGGCTTCACATCGCGGTGCAGCACACCTCGACGATGGGCGTGTTCGAGCGCTTGGCAAACCTGGTCAGCAATTCGGACCGCCTGCTCGAAGGGTAGCTGATGGTTCTCTGTCTTCTCGATCAGGTCCGCTACGTCGCCGCCGGGCAGCAGAGGAAGCACCATGTACGGCTGGCCTGCAGCTGGCTCTCCATCGTAGGCCGAGGGAGACGGTTCGATGCCGAAGTCATAGATGGTCGCGATGTGAGGATGGTCGCCGAGGCGGCCCATGGCCTGGGCCTCGCGAGTGATGCGCTCTCGCGCAGCTTCGTCGAGGCCTTCGGTCTTGATGAGGGCGAAGGCGACGTCGCGGTCGAGGAGGCTGTCGTGGGCGAGGTAGACCTTCTTCTTGCCACCTTCGCCCAGGAAGCGGCGTACGGTGTAGCGGCCGTTGGCGAAGGAGGTGGGGAGAACCGGCGCTTGGGGCGCGGAGGGCACAGCACGCTGTGCCCCTACGGCATCGGGTGCTTCGCCTGGAGGGGCGGTGTAGCCCAGGCGCTGGTCAGCAGCGGCGAGGAAGGACTTGGCGTCGGCGTTATCGGGGTCGAGGGCGAGGGCGTCGAGGGCGTTTTCGCGGACGGCGGCCCAGTTACGTTCGGCCATGGCGCGCTCGGCCTCGTCGAGGAGGCGGTCGATTTGGCGTTGGACGCGTTCGCTGAGCATGGGGGCGTCCTTTCTACGGGTAGTCGGAGTGGGAAGGGGTTGGCCAGATAATCCACGAAGGCGGTGCGCTCGTCAACTGGGCAGTGCACAAACTCGACGAGGGCGCAGGCGGAGGTAGCCGGCGTTGGTCAGGCTAATGGCCTTAAAGAGGACGATACGTCCTGCGGGATGAATCCCGCAGCTACGAGACGTCTGTCAGCTTGACGCGCCGATGCCTGGGATGTCGCTACGCCCCGATGAACCCCTGAGCGATATTGCCGATGAGCTGCAGGAGCACGATGGCGACGATGGGGGTGATATCGAACATGCCAAGCCGGGGCACGACGCGGCGGAGTGGGGCGAGCACCGGCTCGGTGACCTGGTCGAGCAGGATGATAAGGGGGTTTTGCCCCATGGGGAACCACGACAGCAACGCCCGGACGATGATCGCGATGGCCAAGACCTGCGTGAGCAGGAAAACGAAGGCGAAGACGATGGACATCGGCTCTCCTTATCTGAGGTTGCGCAGGTCCACGGGCGCGATGTGGGGCTGGAAGCGACGGATCATGGCAATCTCGTTGCAGTGCGGGAAGTGCGGACAGCGGATGCACTCGCCCCAGACCTTGCGCGGCAGCTCCATGACGTCGAGCCGATCAAAGCCGTGCCGAGCGAAGAAGTCGGGCCGGTAGGTGAGGCAGAAGACGCTGGCGAGGCCGATGTGCGTCGCTTCATTGAGGCAGGACTGCACGAGTCGGCTGCCGAGCCCCTGTTTCTGCCAGGCCTCGTCCACGGCCAGCGATTTCAGCTCGGCGAGGTCGGACCAGACCACGTGCAGCGCGCCGCAGCCGACGACCTGCTCATCGGAGCGGGCGACGTAGAAGTCGCGCAGGTTCTCGTAGAGCTCCCCGAGGGTGCGGTGGAGCATATCGCCCCGCTCGGCAAAGAAGTTGATGAGACGATGCATGTCGTGCACGTCGGCGATGGTCGCTTTTTCGATGATAACGTCGGCTTCCATGGGATAACCTCGTGAGTTAGCGGAGGTCCCCTTCACTCCAGAGCGGGTCGGCGTGGGGACTCAGATGATAGCGCAGCGCCCGATAGAAATACGAGCGCGGCCTATGACGCAAGAAGCGGGTGCGGTACGGGCTCTGACGGACAACGACCCGATGGCCATCGGAGAGCGTCACGTCACTCTGGCCGTCGACGCTGAGGGCGGCGACGTGCTCCGTCGCCACAGTCAGGGTGATGGTGGATGTGGGCGGCAGCACGATGGCGTTGGAGAGGCTCAGGTGCGCCGAGACGGGCGTGAGCAGGATCGCGTCCGACTCGGGCGGGAGGATGGGGCCGCCTGCCGAGAGGGAGTAGCCGGTGCTGCCGGTCGCAGTCGCCACGATCACGGCGTCGCAGCGATAGGTGGCGATGATCTCGCCGTCGAGGTGGACGCTCACGCCGATGGGGCGGCCTACAGCGGCACGCGCGACCACGACGTCGTTGAGCGCGTGGGCGGCCCTGGCCGGCGAGCGTGGCGCGTCACCGCCAGTCTCGCCCGTCTCGGCCCAGGCTGCGAGCATGGCGCGCTCTTCGAGCCAGCCCTGGCCGGCCAGGAGGAGCGGCAGCTCGTGCAGGACCTCGGTTGGGGCGAGCTCGGCCATGAAGCCGACCTTCCCGTAGTTGACCCCAAGGATGGGGATGGGCGTCGGCAGGACGGAGCGTGCCGTCTTGAGGATGGTGCCGTCCCCGCCGACGCTGACGATCAGGTCGGTGGCGGGTAGCAATGCTGTGAAGGGGCCGTCGTCGAACGCGGAGGAGGTCCAATGGGCCACCTGCAGCTCTTCGAGTCGCGCGCCGATGGCCTGGGCCAGGGCGAAGGCCTCAGGATGACGCGGGTGGTACACAACGCCGACTCGATCCACCACTCCCTCGTGCCAAGGGTGCCCGCTCGGGGTGGCGCTATGCATGGCCTCTCGCCTGGCTTGTCGGCGACGGGCGCAGGAGAAAGAAGAACTCGCGGTTGCCCTTATCGCCCTTCAACGGTGAGGCGACCAGGCCGCCCAGGCGCAGTCGGCGCTGGAGGCACCACCGGAGAAAACGACCGAGCGCCAGGGCATGGTGCGCTGGCTGGGTGACGACGCCACCCGGCGCGAGGCGCAACTCGAGCTCGAACTGAGGTTTGAGGAGGACCAACAGCCAGCCATCCGGTCGGAGCCAGCGCAGGGCGTTGGGTATCGTGGCGGTTACCGAGATAAAGGCGACGTCCATAACAACGCCATCCACTGGCTCTGGTAGGCTCTCAATGTGGCGCGCGTTGGTGCGCTCCAGCGAGACCACGCGCTCGTCGGAGCGCAGGCGCTCCGCGAGCTGTCCGCGTCCCGCGTCGATAGCATAGACGCGGCTCGCGCCGTGCTGCAGCAGACAGTCGGTGAAGCCACCGGTGGAGGCGCCAATATCCGCGAAGATGCCATCATTGACGGGGAGGCTGAACGTGGCAAGGGCGTGGGCCAGCTTCTCGCCGCCGCGGCCCACGTAGCGCGGCTGCGGGCGAAGCTGGAGCTGGGCCTCGCGGGCGACCTGGCTGGCGGGGTGCGGCACGGGGCTGCCCTCCGCGAGGACAGCGCCCGCCATAATGACGCGCTGCGCCTGCTGCAGGTCCGGCGCTAGGCCCTGTTCAACGAGTCGGAGATCGGCGCGCATACTCTTCAAGTAAGGAATAAACGCCGGTGTCCCCGGCGTGTACCACCATCATAATGTGTTTGGGATGAGTGTCAAACCGCGCCCGCGAACAGTCAGGCATCCGTTGACGCTATCTAGTGCGACACCTATCATCGAGCGCGTGAGTAGGGGACAACCGTCGGCTGCAATGAGGGCCAACTGCCGCCCTGAAGGGCGGGCCTACGGGGTTGACCCGCGGCCCGTCTTATTGAGCGCATGAGCGTCCCATCGGCTCTGGTCACGGCTACCACGGAGGCGCGGGGCTCCGTAATTGTTCATCTAGCGCGCGCCTTGCGACCCAAGCAGTGGACGAAGAACCTCCTCCTTTTCGCGCCGCTGCTGTTCACGATGAACCTGCAGTGGGACCCTGCCCACCCCGGGGGCTTCTTGGCGCTGCTGCTGCGCGTGACGGTCGCCTTCGGGCTCTTCTCGTTGCTCTCCAGCGCGGGCTACCTGGTGAACGACCTGCTCGACCTCGACCGGGACCGCCTGCACCCCACGAAGCGCCTGCGGCCGCTCGCGGCAGGCCTGGTTAGCCCGTCGCTGGCGCTGGTCCTTGCGGGCGTTCTAGCGCTGGGCAGCGTGGTGGGGGGCTTCCTGCTGAGCGGCGCATATGGCGCGGTCCAAAGCAGTTATGTCGTGCTGAATACCGCCTATAGCCTCTGGCTAAAGCACGTCTTGCTGGTCGACGTGTTTGCCGTCGCGGCCGGTTTCGTGCTGCGGGCGGTCGCCGGGGCGGTAGTCATCGCCGTCCCCATCTCGCCGTGGCTCTACCTCTGCACGTTGCTCGGGGCGCTGTTCCTCGCCCTGGCCAAGCGCCGTGCGGAGTACCGCCTGCTCGAAGCTGAGGCCGTGAACCACCGCCCCGTGCTCGAGGGCTACACGCTGCCGGTGCTCGACCAGTTGCTGGCGGTCGTGACGGCGGCCACCGTCATCGCCTACAGCCTGTACACCTTCACGGCGGAGAACCTTCCGCGCAACGGGGCCATGATGCTCACGATCCCGTTCGTCCTCTTCGGCCTGTTCCGCTACCTGTACCTCGCCAACGTGCGCGACCAGGGCGGCAGCCCGGAGGACGTGCTGCTGCAGGACTGGCCCCTCTGGCTGACCATCGTCCTCTGGGCGAGCACGGCGCTGGCGGTGCTGTGGGCGTTTCGGGGGGTGTGATGACGAACCGCGCCGTGCGCCACCCGCTAACGGGCGCATTTCGTATCTACGAGATGGCCTGGTCGAGAGCCTCCAGAAAGACCGTGGTATCAAGGAAATAGTTCGGGTAAGCACGCCGGAGGCTTACGGCATCAGATACCGAGACTAGCACCGCGTCAGCACCTTGCGCTTTGTGGCGCTCCAGCTCTTCATACCTTGCGGTTGCTTCCTCAAGGTCGCCAGCCCGGTACCCGTATAGGCTGATGTTTCTGTTTCCCGACGGAGGGTCGAGAACCAGGATCACGTACTTGATTCGCGCACGACGCGTTTCTTCTTCCCCAATGACATTGAGCGTGTCCCCAAACGCTTTCAGACGCGTCCGAACATCTAGCCTCTCGGCATAATCACGCAGCTCCGTCAGAAGCTCCCCCTCACCCCGAGGCGTTCTCGGCACTCGCCGATAGTTTTCCCGCAGCGCAATTGCGCTTCCCATCAACGCGAAGAAGCGACGCCAGTCCGGAGACCCACGATGGGATTTCAAGCCCTCGCGGTAGAAGATATCTGCTGTCTCTACCGCAGTGGCCCAACAGTGTTGTAGTATTGAGCGGAATTGCATCTCCACTTTCAGGTTCGAGTAAGCAGGGTGTAACGCGTTTTGGTAGCGGTAGATGAGATGATAGCTTCTGTATCCGTCACTTTTCGGTTCCCGAATGTAATCACTTTCGCTGTCGAGTACGTGGCCGGAGTATTTCCGCTTGTAACCTTCCACGAGTTCATAGACTTGGCTCACTGTGTTAACGATGACTCTGCAGCCAGCAATGTCTTGCATGGCGGATAGCTTGAGCCAATCGTAGCGACGTAGCTTGTCTTCAATAGACGAAAGCCGCTTGATCCTTTGCGCGACAATGTTCTGATGGTCGACTTGGCGAGCGCGATTTCTGAGCGTCATCTGAAACGTGTTGAGAGGGTAGGCGTGTGCAGCCCTCCAGTTGTTGATGATGTCCAAGGGGTCTAGCTCAAGATCGTCAAGGTACTCTTGAGCATCGGCATAGCCGATGAGAGTATCACCTGCTGCATCGACTATCTCTGGATCGTATTCTGGTTCTGCAAAAGACATTGTACCAAACAGACTAAAGGATGGCATCGTACAGAGTCAAGAAGCGTACCCTATTAGTCGAAACTACCCAGGGGAATGCGCCCGTTTCCGAGACATGGTTCGCACCGCCAGTTTGCTGAACGTGACCGACCGTTTACCCAAAGCGAAACGTCCGCACTGCCAGCAGGCTGCTCACCGCGATCCAGCCTAGGAGGAGCGCCAGCTGTCCCGGATAGTGCCACAAGGGCTGCGCGTCGAGCATGACGCCGCGCATCATCTCGAGCAGCGGCGTCAAGGGCAGGAAGCGCACGACCTGGCCCATGGCGGCGGGCAGCGACTCCGTCGGGAAGAAGGTGCCGGAGAAGAACATCATCGGCAGGGTGACGGCGTTGCCCAGGCCGGAGGCGGCGGCCACGGTCTGGGAGAAGGCCCCAACAAGGAAGCCCAGGTTGAGGAACACGATGTTGGCGACTGCCACCAGCAGGAACATCCAGAGGATGCTGCCATACACGTGCGCCTTGAAGACGAGCACTCCCGCGGCCAGGATGACGCCCGCCTGGACCAGCGACAGGACGAGATAGGCCATGATCTGGGCCGCAAAGAAGGTGCGCACCGGCAGGGGCGTTACGAGAAGGCGCTTGAAGATCTTCTGCTCGCGGTACAGGCTCACCACCGAGGCCATGCCGATGACCGCGTAGTTCATCACGCCCATGCCGATGAGGCCGGGCAGGAGGAAGTCGAAGAAGGTGAGGCGTCGCGTGCGGAGCCCCTGGACCTCCAGGCTCAGCACCGTCGGCGCCCGAACAAGCTCGAGGTTGAAGCGCTGGATAACCTGTTCCAGGGCGCTGCGGACAATCTGGTTCCGCTGCGTGTTGGCCTCGTCTTGGAGCAGGCGAAACGGCGGTGGCCCGCTCGCCCCGCTGCCGCCGCCGAGCTGGGCATCCAGGTCCGGCGGCAAGATAAGCACGACATCCACATCGCCCGCCTCCAGGGCCTGCCGCGCCGCCGCTTCGTCCGCGAACGAGGTGTTCAGGCGAAAGAAGGAGAAGGTCCTGAGTTGCTCCACCAGGGTCTGGGCCAGCCGGCCCTCCGAGGGGCCCACCACGGCCAGATCGGTGGTGGCCGGCCTGTCGAGGTCGAAGAGGCCGAAGATGACGACGAAGACCAGCGGAAAGGCCAGCGCCCAGAAGAGGGCCTGGCGGTCCCGAACGATCATCTTGAGGTTCGCGAGGAGGAGCTTGGCCATGATGATCTCGCTTGGCCGTTGGCCAATTAGCAGCCCTTCGGTACTCGAACGGGAACGGTCACAAGATGGCGCCCACTTTGTCCCACCCGCCCGCCCAGTGACGTACTGGGGGACACCCCCAAGCCCCCGCCAGAGGGGGCTTGCCCCCTCTGGACTCCCCGGATGTAGTCAAGGCATTAACTCGATGACCATAAGCCTCGCCCACCGCAGGAGGCGGCTGAATCTGCTGAGTATTGGTGGCCCGTGTAGTCATAGCCCTTAGTCCCTTAGCTGCTTGCCCGTGAGGGCTAGGAAGACGTCCTCGAGGGTTGCTGGGAGGACTTCGAGGTGCGCCAGCGCATGCCCGTTCGAGCGGCCCCAGGCGATGAGGCGCTCCAACACGGGCGCCGCGTCCGAGACGGCCGCGACGACCGTCTCATTCTCGTGTGTCACCGCCTGGACCTGCGGCAGAGACGCCCACTCGGCGTCCGCAGGCGGCAGTCTGCTGGAGAAGCGGATGGTGTAAGGGACCGGCAGTTGCCGGATGAGGCCGGACGGGGTGTCCAGGGCGACGATGCGACCGGCATCCATGATAGCGACGCGCTGGCAGAGGAGCTGTGCCTCCTCCATGAAGTGGGTGGTGAGGATGATCGTGCGGCCTTCCCGGTGTATCTGCTGGACCAGTTCCCAGACATTGCGGCGCGCCTGCGGGTCGAGCCCGGTGGTGGGCTCGTCGAGAAAAATCAGGTCGGGATCGTTGACGAGCGCGCGCGCCAGCGTGAGCCGCCGCTTCATGCCGCCCGACAG
>DATDQG010000039.1:0-9581 GCA_035292365.1 Dehalococcoidia bacterium | reverse complement strand
GGGGCTGGCAGGTGAGATCAGGCCCGCCAGTGCTGAGAACGCCGCCAGGGCCAGCCCAAACGCACCGATGCGGACAATTCGTGGGAGGTGAGGCACAGCTGGAACTCGCAACCGAATGGACGGCCACACCGACTAAGTGTTACACATGTCCTGTTGTGAGCTCTCCCTGCCGGACCGCGCGAAACACTGAGGGACGCCGAAGCGTCTCTTCACGAGGACGGATGGAAGTTTGGTTTGACAACACCCCTTATCTTAAACACTGAACCAACGCTAAGGTTAATCGTCTTGGAGGCCGGACACCCGACGCTAACGAAGGGCAGGACATCGCGTTCTTACATATGCGTGCTGAGCGACGAGGCGTGCCTCTTGGGCTTGCCCGGACAAACTTGTCATTGCAGTAGGCGGTGGGAGAGCCGTGACGCTTCTCGATAGGTGTATTCGCCGCCGAACGTTCCTCCGCGGCGCATTGGGCGTGGCGGCTGGAGTGACGTGCGCGTTGCTTGTGGGCGTGAACCCGCTCAAGGGCACGGGGCGCGTCGCCGCCCAAGAGGAGGCGGTAAAGCGACGCCTGGACTGCTCATCCTGCCGCGCCTCGGTGGATACTCGCGCCGGGTACGTTGTTTGCGAGAGCTGTGGAGGGTTCACCTGTCCCCGCTGCGCCCGGCGCCGTGAGGGCGGTTTCAGCTGTCTCTCCTGCTGGCACGGGGGCTGATGTAGTGGCCGTCAAGCCGGGAATCACCTGGATCGGAAGCCAGAACTTCGGCTTCCCCGATGGCGCCCACGGCGGGAATGCCCCGGAGGCGATAGTCTATCACATCGCACAGGGGTCGCTCGGCGGCATCGATGCCTGGTTCAACAACAGCTCCTCATCAGCGAGCACGCACTTTGCGGTAGGGCTCAGCGGGCAGATCCATCAGTACGTGCGGGTGGAGGACGCGGCCTGGGGTAACGGGCTGATGGACGAGCCGGACTTGAGCATACCGTGGCTGAAATACTGCTATGACCATCGGATCAATCCCAACCTGAGGACTATCAGCATCGAGCATGAGGGGTTCACCGGAAACCCGTGGCCTGAGGCGATGTACCGGTCCAGCCTGGCCCTCACGACCTGGTTACTTGACACCTATCATCTCCGCCACTTTCTGGATAATCTGGACCACGGGTTTATCGGCCACCACCGCATCGACTCGGTGAACAGGGCACGCTGCCCCGGCACGGGCTGGCCGCGGACGCGGCTACATCAAGACCTGAGGAGGCTGAGAGACGTGTATGCACCACGCAACCGCAGCATCTATCGGAATCAGACCTTCGCTGTGCCTACGTCTGGCGACGCCCATGCGATCTACGTGGATGTGACGGCCTACGGGTATCCGTCCACAGCCACGGCTGTGGACGTCCTGGTGGGGTGCAAGAGTAAGGGCGACGGCGCCTATGTCGCCGCGTATGATGGCACCGCCAGCAGCCTTGAGAACATCGCGGTCTACCCGACGGCGCCGCTGCGTCAAGGCTGGAACTTTGGGAGGGGCAAGGTGCAGCTCAGTGGCTCCAAGTTTCTGTTGAGGATCCGGCCCATCGATCAGCCGGTGGAAGTGATAGCAACGCTGAAGGGGTACTATACGCTGGAGTAGGGGCGCTGCCCGCAAGGGGGAGAGCATGTACACGCCAAGCAGGACCAGCATCTACGAGTACCAGTCGTTTGCGCCGCCGGCGCCTCCGAAAGCTGCATACGTGACCACCTTGGACGTCACGGCTTACGGATATCCACCGGAGGCTGTGGCCGTGGAGCTCCTGGTCGGCTGCCGAAGCTGGGTGGACGGCGCTTATGTGGCGGCCTACGACGGCCTCGAGGCCAGCGTGGGCAGTATAGCCGTGTATCCAATGACCCTGATGCGAAACCAGTGGAGCTTCGCCCGCGGCAGGGTGGAGCTGGCCGGCTCAAGCTTCACGCTGAGGGTCCGGCCTAGCGGGGATACGATTCAGGTTATCGTCGTTCTCAAGGGCTACTACACGGCCTGACCGGACACGCCGCTAAGCGTTACGGTAGCTTCGCGTCTTGTGCTATCATCGCGGCGTCGCAGGGTTCGGTTGGCCAAGTCGGGGGACTGGTTCGAAAGCTCGCTCTTCCTCGTCGTCAGCAACGCTCCGGCTGATCTCCCACCGCCTTCCGGCTCCCGGGAGGCAAGCCGGATCTCGCTGTGGGCCACTTCGCCAACCTGCCGGCGTGCGCTGCCTGCTGGGGTTCGCCGCCTTCGGGATATGGTTCCTGGTCCTCCTCGCGGGCTGTTCCGATGCCGACAGTCCGGGTTCCAGCCCAACCTCACCGTTGCAGACGCCGCCCGCGTCAGCGACGCCACCCGTGTCAGCGACGCCACCCGCGTTGGCACCGCCGCCGTGCACTGCTGACCCTCCGCCCTCGCCGGGCCTGCCGCCGCCGTATCCGCTCGAGAACAGCAACCTCGAGAAGTTCGATAACTATCCTCGAGACGCGGATAGGGTCATCTACGATCCACAGTATGATGAGCATAACCCCGCTCTGGTGGCCAAATATGCGCTGGCACTGTACGCGGAGCACTTCGAGACCCATGAGGAGGAGAGGCTCGCCGACTTCTCAAGGCAAGCGGAGTGGCTGCGCGAGAACTTCGTGAGAGCCGGAGCCTTTGGGGTATGGCAATACCCGTTCGATTACGAACCGTTCGAGGCCTCGGCACCGTGGGTGTCAGCTCTTATGCAGGGATGGGGACTCGCCGTCATGCTAGAGGCCGCGGCCCTCAATCCCGAGCAGGCGGATGCGTACGAGTCTATCGCCGAGCTGGCGCTGCAGGCCTTCGAGGTTCCGGTGGCTGACGGCGGCGTTCGCTCTACTTGGGATGACGGAACGGTCTGGTACGAGGAGTACGCCACCGCGATACCTTCTCACGTGCTCAACGGGTTCATGTTCGCCCTGGCAGGACTGTACCAGGACTGGCAGCAGACCGGCGACGAGCGGGCGGAAGCGCTGTTCGAGCAGGGCACAGCCTCGCTCAAGGCGAAGGTCAAGGAGTACGACAAGGGCTTCACCAGCGCCTACGAAGTCTACCTTAACAGTAACGCGACGGGCAAAGGCGGCTATCACTCCCTGCACGTCCAGCAGTTGCTCTGGGTCTATTGCGTCACAGCTGACGAGTTCTTCTGGGACCTCGCAGTCGAGTGGGTGAATTACGATGGCTGGACGAACCCGGAAGGGTCCTTCGTGAAAGATGTCGAAGCCAGCTACGAACCGGCCGCGCCAGAGTTCGCGGCTGAAGGGCTGATCGACAACACCAACTACTACGGTTACTGGAGCAGTGACCGCTTTCCGGTCGTCATTACGCTGGACCTCGGCCAGGTGGAGCGGGATGTCTCGCGAATCGTGTTCTTCGCGGTGACGGAGGCCAGCGCGCCTGACACCTTTACGGTCGAGCTTTCGTCCGATAGGGACGGTTGGGTCGAGGCGCTCACGGTGACCGAGGGGTCGCCCGCCGCGCGTATCCGCGGCGAGAACGCGACGGGCGTCCATCGCACCGCGATCTACGGTTACGACCTGGAGGACCCCGGGGACGCGCGTTACGTGCGGATCACCATCGGGTCTGACCAGGGAGCAGCGAACGTCGCCTTACGCGAGATCATGCTCCACTTCGATCAGGCCGCCCACACACGGGAGGTATACGAGGAACTGCTGCCGAGGTTCGACCGGCCGCCGGGTGGGCGCGTCGCTTCCCAGTGAGCGACCGGCATAAGCTCGGCGACCTCCGCCGTCGGCCAGTCCCGGCAGGCCTTACCGTGCGCCCGACCCCGGCATCTCGAAGGGTTACACGCGATCAAACGCCAGATGCTTGATGAGATCGAGCTGCTCTTCGGTGGTGCGTGTCTGCACTCTCTTGGAATGAGGGAAGTAAGCTTCCTCAGGTGAGACCTGGGGTAGGCTGTCCTGCGCGACGTCTCTGCGGACGAAGAAGGCGTTGACTCCCGCGGAGTCACAGCCGACGAGAACGTAACCCTTAGTCTTGGCCAGCTTGTCCACGGCGGCGAGCGACGCCCCGTGATAGAAGCCGCTGGGATGCTTCTCGTATCTATCGAAATTCGGGTCGTATCCAACCGTGATCGGCTCGTGACCCAATGAAGCGTTGTACTCAATCACGGCCACCCTGGGGCTGATGCAGTCGATCGCTTTCCACACCCAGTAATCGTTGCCATCGATATCTACCGATAGCAGATCGATCTCACCCTCCATGCCGTTTTTCGATATCGTCTCGTTGATGTTCTCGGCGGTCACCCACGATTGGACGATCTTGACGGCCGAGGCTCTGGGACCGAGCCGAGCGCGGTAGTACCGCTTGGCAGTGGCCACGTCTGCTTCGTTGGCTTCCATAAGGAAGCCATGCCAGCCGAAGTGTATGGCCAGGTTGGCCGTATTGCACTCTCTCCCGTCTCCAACGCCAAATTCGACGAACCTGCGGTTCGTGACGCCGACGCGCGAAAAGATTTGGAGGATGATCCCGTCCTCTCCGTTCTGGGAGTAGACCTTGAACTCGAACCCGTTAATCCCAGGCCGGCCGTCCTGGCAGTCTGCGATGGATGGGTACTGCTGCCGGGCCACGAACGCGGCGAGCATCTGGATCGCCTTGGAGTTCTCGTTCAGGCGGAGAGGAAGCCGCTGCCATGTGCGCGGGAGTAGCCCTCTACCCATCGCCTTAACAAATGCCGGTGGCTCCATCTCACTTCCCTTCGCCAATCGCGTCCGCTGCGCTCTCCCGCATGTTACCGCGAAGAGACGGCAGCCTGATAGACCTCATGAAGCTGCCGGCCGACCGCCTCAAGGCTGAACCGTGCGCGGGCGTAGGCCGCCACTGCCCCTGGGTCAAACTGATCATGATTATCCAGCATCCAGTCGATCGCGTCGACCAGGGCCTGTACATCGCCCGGTGGCACCAGCAGGCCTACCTCCGGCGTAACGAAGTCCTCGGGCCCGCCGCAGCGCGTCGCCACGACGGGTGTCCCGGTGGCGAGGGCCTCTGCGGTAGCGACGCTGAAGTTCTCGAACAGGCTCGGCAGGACGAAGAGGTGGGACCGGTGGAGGAGCTGGACTATCTCCTCCCGTTCGATCCTTCCATGAAAGGTCACGGAGTCGCGGACGCCCAGCTCCGTCGCCATCCGTTCGTACTCGGAGCGCCGCGGCCCATCGCCAACGATATGGAGATGGAGATCGTGCCGGCGCTGGCTCAGGGCCCTTAGCGCCTCCAGGAGGAAGTTGAGGCCCTTGCGTGGCTGGTCCAGGAATGCGATATAGACCAGCCGCTTGGTCTCGTCGTTCGGCCGCGCAGTCTTCGGGCGAAACGCCTCCGTGTCGACGGTGCAGGGCACGATCTTGAAACGCGCCCTGATGCCGTAGTCCGCTATCGCCTGCTGGAGTGAGGTGCTGATTGGGCACACGCAGGCGGCGGACTCGAACGCTATCTTGGCCTTGACGATTCCAAAGCGTGAAAGCTCCTTCATCGGGAAGCCGGTCCACATCTCGGTGACGACCAGGGGGACGCGATATAGCTTGCTGATCAGGGCGGTTGGCACGGCCGCGTGGTAGACATAGGCATGGACGACATCCGGTCGGTAGCCCCGCCAGCGCAGGCGCTGGTAGCCGGCGAGGATGCCCAGGAATGAGCTCCCTCTGACCCGCGGCACGCGCATGCGTATCGTACGGAGTGGTCCGTCCTGCTCCTCCCGCCAGGACAGGCGGCCGCCGCCGGGGGCCGGCGGTTCGGTCGTCACGCGGAGCACGGTCACGTTGTCGAAGAGAGAGGCGGCGCGGGCGTGCTGCCGTATGAAGTCGGCCGCCACCGGATTCTCGGCCGATGGATACCAGGCAGGGATGAAGAGGACGTTGCGCCGGGTTGAGCCGTTCGTCCGCCGCGGGTGAGACTTCGCGTCTTCTGCCGGCTCAGCGCCCGTCGCCGGTTGCATCCCAGCGTCTCTTCTGCCCCTCACGGAGTGGTCGCCGGGACTCGCTTCAGGTCCTCTTCAACCATGATACCGACGAGATCTTTGAAGCGTGTGGACGGCGTCCATCCGAGCTTGCTCTGAGCCTTGCTGAAGTCGCCGACCAGGAGCTCGACGTCAGCCGGACGGCGGAGCTCCTCGTCAGCGACGACGTATTGCTGCCAGTCCATGTCGAGAGTGGCGAAGGCCTCCTGAACGAACTCGCGCACGCTGTGGGCTTCCCCGGTGGCGACGACGTAGTCGTCCGGTTCCTTCTGCTGAAGCATCGCCCACATCGCCTGAACGTATTCGGGAGCGTAGCCCCAGTCACGCCGCGCTTCCAGGTTGCCCAGGTGGAGACTGTTCTGCTTCCCCGTCTTGATGCGCGCCAGCGAGTGGGTGATCTTGCGTGTCACGAACTCGATCCCCCGCAACGGCGATTCATGGTTGAAGAGGATGCCGCAACACACGAACATGCCGTAGGCTTCCCGGTAGTTGACGGAGCACCAGTGAGCGAAGGCCTTGGCGACGGCGTAAGGGCTTCGCGGGTGGAACGGGGTCTCCTCGTTCTGAGGCGCGGAGCTGACCTTTCCGAACATCTCGCTGGAGGAGGCCTGGTAGAACTTGATCTTTCGGTTGACTTGCTGGACTGCTTCCAGCAATCTCAACGCGCCCAGGCCGGTCACCTCAGCCGTGAAGAGGGGCTGCTGGAAGGAAACGCCCACGTAGCTCTGCGCTGCCAGGTTGTAGACCTCGTCCGGCTGGATTCGTTCGACGACGTCCAGCAGATTCGTGTGCTCGAGCAGCTCCAGGGGTACGGTTTCCACGTCGTCCGCGATGCCCAGGTAGTCCAATCGGCCCTGGCTGTTGTAGCCGTTGCGACGGACACCGCCGACGACTTTGTAGCCCTTTTCCAGCAGCAGCTGTGCCAGGTAGGCACCGTCCTGCCCCGTTATCCCGGTAATCAGCGCTGTAGGCATAGAGCAACTCCTAAACTGCCGAAAGCATCAGCATGGCGGTGGAAGCGAGACCGGCGTGTGCGCATCCACCGGGCTTGATGATAAACCAGCCCGAAGCCCTAGCGGAAGGTATCCCGCCCCGGCTGGCGGCGTTGCCGACGAGCGGTGCGCCGTCAGCCCCCCGGCTCGCTCTCGCCGGCGGCGGCGGCGCGGCCGCCGGCCAGCCGGCCCCAGATCCTGCGCACCAGCCCGGCGTAGAGCGTCGCGTCGCCGGGGTTGGGCAGGATGCACGCCCAGACGCCGGCGCCGGATAGGCGGCGGTAGAAGTAGAGCGTGAGCACCATGGACGCCCCGTAGGCGACCGAAGAGGCGGCGGCCGCGCCGTCCACGCCAAACCGTGGAATGAGGGCGGCGTCCAGGGCCAGCGTCACGGCGAGGGCGACGAGCGCCGCGGCGCTGTTCAGCATCACCTTCCCCTGGCTGAAGATGTAGCTGCTCAGCACCTTCGTGCCGCTCAGCGCGACGATACCGGGCATGAGCAGGGCGATCGCGTCGGGCACGTCTGCGAAGTCCGATCCGAAGACCGGCTTCACCGCCACCCGGGCCAGGGCCGCCAGCGCCGCCGCGCCGATAGCGCTGACCAGAATGGTGTTCCGGCAGGCGACGGGCGTCACCTCGGCGGCGCGTTCGGACTCCATGCGCGTCAGGCGTGGCAGCAGGGCCAGCGAGACGGCGTTCGAGATCCACCACACGCTCTCGGAGAGCGCGACCGCCACGGAGTAGACGCCCACCTCCGCCCGCGTGCGAATGGCCCGCACCAGGAACTGGTCCAGCCGGTAGTTCAGGTACTGCAACACGTTGCCCGCCTGACCGGGCACGCCCAGCCTCACCTGGTCTGAGAGCGCCGCCCACTCCGGCTGGAGCGCCGCCCGCGCGCTCCAGTTCTCGAAGCCGACGAAGGCGAGGGCGACGACGGTGGCGAACAGGAAGGACGCCGACCAGACGGCGAGGACGGCGAAGATCGTCATCTCGTCCAGCAAGAGCAGGGTGGCGGCGCCGGCCAGCAGGAGCAGCGTCTGCGAGAGCTGGGCGGCGTTCAGGCCGACGAACCGGTCCTGGCCGACGAGGAGCGCGGTGACCAGGAGGAACTCCAGCACCGCCGGGAAGGCGAGCAGGTATAGCCAGTAGGAATCGCCCTTGAGGAAGCCCTGCGTTCCCAGCGTGAGGCCGACGGCGAGAAGGATGGCGGCGGCGGCCGCCCCGGCGATCAGCACCAGGAACTGGCTGTTCCCCAGGAGGATGCGCACACTGTGCTTCGCCTTGCCGACGTAGTAGATGGAGCCGAGACCGACGCCCAGGGTGCCGACGGACGCGGCCAGCGTCGTCGAGAGGACGAACAGCGCGTAATCCCCGCGACCGGCCGCGCCCAGCCCGCGGGCGATGATGACCGTGAGGATGAACTGGAGCGCGTAGTTGACCAGCTGCGAGAAGAAGAGGACGTTGACGTTGAACAGGAAGCGCGTGCTTGCCGTCGGGGGTTCGGTCGTCATCTCTTCGGGGCCGGGAAGGGCCGCGCTGTTAGCCGGTGTCCTCTACCTGCCATCTGCATCGGCCTAGAGTTTAAGCCCTAATTCTTTCGCCCGTCCAACGGCGGGCACGGAGCCCGCCGAATAGGCTCGACTCCTCGACACTTCCTGCGCGCATTTGATAACATTCGTCTGCAATCCGCCTCGGGGTGTAGCTCAGTCAGGCTAGAGCGCACGGTTCGGGACCGTGAGGTCGGCGGTTCGAATCCGCCCACCCCGACCATCCCGCCCCGCCGGCGTCCCTACTGCGGCGGCATTACGCTTCTCCCCTTGACAGCCGGTGGTAGACTTTACGGTTCGCGAGGGTGGCTGAAGGAGGTGGCAGGCGGTAACGATTAGCGCGAACTCTCGTCTTACACGGGTAGCGGAGACGAAACCTCAGGACCCGCGGTTTCGTTATAACCCTAGTGTAACCAAAACCCCCTTGCAGGCCCCGCACGAGCGGGCCTACAATGCGGGACACTCAGTGAGTGCTGGAGGAAAGCGGAGGGATGGTTTACCAGGCAGAGGACAGGGCAAAAGTAAGAAGGCAGCAGGCGGAAGCGGCGATCCAGCTTGCCCTTCAGGGCCGCTGGGACGAGGCGGCGAACCTCAACAAGTCGATCATAGGTGTGTTCCCGACGGATGTGGACGCCTACAACCGGCTGGGCAAGGCGATGACGGAGCTGGGCCGCTACGGAGAGGCGCGGGAGGCCTACCAGAAGGGGCTGGAGATCGACCCCCTAAACTCCATCGCGCGCAAGAACCTCTCGCGTCTGGCCACCCTGGGTGAGGCGGGCGCACCGCGACAGGCCACGCAGAAGCTGTCACCGCAGATGTTCATCGAGGAGATGGGCAAGACCGGCCTCACCACGCTGCTCAAGCCCAACATGCAGATCGCGGCGCGGATGACGGCTGGAGACCAGGTTGACCTGTGCCGGGACAACGGGGCGCTTGTCGTCAAGACGACCGCCAACGAGTTCATCGGTGAGGTGGAGCCCCGCCTGGGCCAGCGGCTGATCAAGCTGATGGAGGCCGGGAACGAGTACGTCGCTGCCATCAGCGGCCT
>DATDQG010000038.1:0-2729 GCA_035292365.1 Dehalococcoidia bacterium | reverse complement strand
ATATTAGGCTGTTTCGGGGCCTCGCTTCGGCGTGCCCTGTCGTTTGGCTGTGGTGAGTAGGTGGCAGCGAGGTATGACGAAAGGCGCGACCAGGAGTGCGGTCGTCCGTCCGGCCGGGGCCGGAAGACGCAAGCGGGCGGGGGAGGAGCTGCGGGGAGCCTTGGCGTACGCCGCGAGCATCGTGGAGACAGTGCGGGAACCGCTGCTGGTGCTCGATGCGGACCTGCGTGTGATATCGGCGAACCGGTCTTTCTATCAGGCCTTCCAGGTGTCCCCAGAAAAGACAGAGAAGCGTCTCATCTACAAGCTTGGCAATCGCGAGTGGGATATTCCTAAGCTGCGAAAGCTGCTGGAGGAGATTCTCCCCCAAAATACGCAGATTGAAGATTTCGAGGTTGACCACGAATTCACCACCATTGGGCGCAGATCGATGCTGCTCAACGCACGCCGAATCTATCGCGAGAGCAGCCGTACGGAGACGATCCTCCTGGCCATCGAGGACATCACCGAGCGCAGGCGGGCGGAGGAGCGGGTCGTCGAACGCACCGCGCAGCTTGAGGCCGCGAACAAGGAGCTTGAGCTGTTCAGCCACTCCCTGGCCCACGATCTCCGCGCCCCGCTGCGTAGCATGGACGGCTTCAGCCAGGCGCTCTTGGAAGACCACGCCGACAAACTGGACGAAGAGGGCAAAGACTACGCGCGGCGTGTGCGCGGGGCCAGCCAGCATATGGGGCAACTCCTCGACGACCTGCTGGAGCTGTCACGCGTGACGCGCGCCGAGATACGCCGTGAGGCCGTTAACCTTAGCGCTCTGGCAGAGACGACCGCCGAAGAGCTTCACAAGCGGGACCCGGCGCGCAAGGCTGAGTTCGTTATCGCGGACGGACTCGTGGCTACCGGTGATCCGCAGCTCCTTGGGGTGGCACTGACCAACCTGCTCGACAACGCCTGGAAGTTCACGTCAAAGCACAAAAGGGCACGGATAGAGTTTGGGGCCTCGTGGCAGCAGCCCGAACAACCGGTGTACTTTGTGCGAGACGACGGGGCCGGCTTCGACATGGCGTATGCGGATAAGCTATTCGGCGCCTTCCAGCGCCTGCACGGGATGGACGAGTTCTCCGGCACCGGCATCGGCCTGGCCTCGGTGCAGCGGATCGTCCACAGGCACGGCGGCCGCGTCTGGGCGGAGGGCGCCGTGGAGCAGGGGGCCACCTTCTACTTCACCGTCCAGTAGGGTCTTAGGCGCTGTCAGGCAGGAGGGACGCGATGGACAAGAAGACCATTCTCCTGGTGGAGGACAACCCGGACGACGAGGCGCTGACCCTGCGCGCCTTCAAGAGAAGCACCATCCGCGGCGAAGTGGTGGTCGCCCGCGATGGAGCCGAGGCCCTGAATCATCTGCTCGGTAGTGGGAAGGTCAGTGGTCGTGACGTCACAGTAGCGCTGGCAGTCGTGCTGCTCGATTTGAAGCTACCGAAAGTGGATGGTCTGGAAGTGTTGCGACGCCTGCGTGCCGACGACCGCACAAGATTGCTGCCCGTGGTCATCGTCACCTCCTCCAAGGAGGAAAGTGACATCGCCAATAGCTATAAACTGGGCGCCAACAGCTACGTGCGCAAGCCGGTGGACTCTGCCAAGTTTGAAGAAGGGATGCAGCATCTGGGGCTGTACTGGCTCGGCCTCAACGAACCCGCGCCTGGGGGAGGGAGCGCTTGATGGGCACACCCCTTCGCGTGCTGGTCGTCGAGGACTCAGAAGACGACACGGTGCTGATGCTGCGGGAGCTGCGGGGCGGCGGCTATGAGCCGACGCATGAGCGCGTGGATACGGCCGCGGCCATGACCGAGGCGCTGGGTAGGGAGAAATGGGATGTCATCCTCGCCGATTACGTGATGCCGCGTTTTAGCGCGGCTGCCGCGTTGACGCTGCTGAAGGAAAGCAGGCTTGACCTGCCCTTCATTATTGTGACGGGCACAGTCGGCGAGGAAATCGTAGTGGCGGCCATGAAAGCCGGCGCGCACGACTACCTCTTCAAAGGCAATCTGGCGCGACTTTTCCCTGCCGTCGAGCGCGAGCTGCGCGACGCGGAGGTGCGGCGTGCCCGCCGCCGGGCGGAGGAGGCGCTCCGCAAGACCAACGAGACGCTTCAGGCCCTGGTCCAGGCTTCCCCCGTTGGCATCGCTATCCTCGACCCGGATGGCAGGGTTGAGATGTGGAACCCGGCGGCGGAGCGTATGTTCGGCTGGAGCGCGGACGAGGTCCTCGGCCGTCCCCTCCCCACGATACCCGACGGCAAAGAGGAGGAGCACCGCGCCCTGCGCGAGAGGGTGCTGAAAGGCGGCGCGTCCAGTGGCGTCGAGGTACAGCGCCGGGCGAAAGACGGGTTGCTGCTTGACATAAGCCTATCGACGGCGCCGCTGCGCGACCTGGACGGCAGCATCAGCGGCATCGTCGGCATGATGGCCGACATCACGGAGCGCAAGCGCGCGGAGGAGACGCTACGGGAGCGCGAGGGGTGGCTCTCCACTACCATGAGCAGCATAGGCGATGCCGTCATGGCCACCGATACCGAAGGACGCGTGACCTTCTTGAACCCCGCCGCCCAGTCGCTCACCGGCTGGAGCCAGGAAGAGGCCGTCGGCCGGCCTCTCGGCGCAGTCTTCAAGGTCGTGAGCGAAGACACCGGCCGGCCCCTCGATGACCTCGTGACGAAGGTGATGCAGGAGGGG
>DATDQG010000037.1:0-18814 GCA_035292365.1 Dehalococcoidia bacterium | reverse complement strand
CGCAGCTCCAGCGGGCGATGGTGGCGGGGGCGCGCATCTTCGAGGTGCTGGACCAGGTGCCGGAGATCCAGGACGCCCCCGACGCCTACGAGATGCCGCCCATCCAGGGCCGCGTCCAGCTCGAGCACGTGGGCTTCCACTACTTCGAGGAGATGCCGGTGCTGGAGGACATCACCCTCGATATCGCCCCCGGCGAGACGGTGGCCCTGGTCGGGCCCACGGGCGCGGGCAAGACGAGCCTGGTGGCGCTGGTCAGCCGCTCCTACGAGGTGAAGAGCGGCCGACTGCTGATCGATGGACACGACATCAAGGGGGTGCGGCGGGCCTCGCTGGCGCGGCAGATGGGCATGGTGCTGCAGGACCCCATCCTGTTCTCCGGCACCATCCGGGACAACATCCGCTACGGCCGGCCCGAGGCCTCGGACGAGGAGGTCATCGCCGCGGCGCGGGCAGTGGGCGTGCACGACTTCATCGCCCACCTGGAGCACGGCTACGACACGGTGGTACACGAGCGGGGCCAGGGGATGAGCATGGGGCAGCGGCAGTTGGTCTGCTTCGCCCGGGCCATTCTGGCCGACCCGCGCATCCTGATCCTGGACGAGGCGACGGCCAACATCGACAGCTACTCGGAGATGCTGATCCAGCGGGCGCTGAAGGAGCTGCTGCGGGGCCGCACCTCGTTCGTCATCGCCCACCGGCTCTCGACCATCCGGGATGCGGACCGGATCGTGGTGCTGGAGAAGGGACGGATCGTGGAGATGGGCAAGCACGAGGAGCTGCTGGCCCTGGGCGGCCTCTACGCCGACATCCACGCCAAGAGCTACCTCGCTGTCGGCGAGGCGCAGCAGGGCGCGGACGGCCGCGAGGCGCGCAGCACCGGCGCCGCTGCCGCAACGGCCACGTAGCTCGGGGGTTCTCAACGGAGCGTAGGGGCGGTTCGCGAACCGCCCCTACATTGCTGTACGGCGCCTCGCCAGCGACGAGTCATGTTGGCGAGGCTGGATGGATCGGCTATAGTGTGGCCATGCTGCTGCACTCGCCCTACTACGTTCTCGTCCCCCTTGTCCTCGGCGGGGGCGCCACCTTCGTCGGCTTCCTGGGCGGCTGGAACCGCTGGCCGATGTGGCTTACGTTGACTGTCTGCGGCGCGTTATCCGCCGTCACCATCGGCGCGGTCCTCGGCCTGGCCTGGATGACCGTGTGTGTCCTGGAGCCCTGCGTCTACAAGCCCTGAGCCAGCGAAAGGCTCTGGCGGATGACACAGGGGGCGGTTCAGACCGCCCCTAAGCATTGCGCCTTGGCAGAGGCGATGGCCTCAACCCAACGGCAGCATCTGCCTGAGGTTCCAGACTATGATCGCCAGATAGGCGATCAAGGTGGCGGTGAGCGCGGGCACAGCGCGTCGGGGCCGCACCAAGTAGCCCACAGCCACCGCGTAGAGAGAGGCCCAGGCCTTTAGGGCGATCATACCGATCACGCCGTGTCCCAAGAAGATGGCCCCCAGTGGGTTTGCCTCGCGCAGACCCGGCACGGTCGAAAGCGCTGCCCAGGTGAGCAACCCGTCGAGCCAGAAGGCGGCGGCGACGCCCCAGGCGAGGGAGCGGGCAAGCATCGACCGTCGATCTGGAGGCGTCATGCCTAGAGCAGCCGTCCCTGCTGGGTGGCGGACTGCGGCTCGGGCTCGGCGTGGCCAAGGTGCACGTAGGCGAGGCGCGTCGCTTTGCGGCCGCGCGGCGTGCGCTCCAGGAAGCCAAGCTGGAGAAGATAGGGCTCGTACACATTCTCCACGGTGTCGGGCTCCTCGCTGATGGCCGCAGCCAGGGTTCCCAGGCCCACTGCCCGGCCGTCGAATTTCTCGATGAGGGCGCCGAGCAGTGTCCGGTCCATGGAGTCCAGGCCGAGCTCGTCGACTTCCAGTTGGTCGAGACACTCGCGCACCACGGTCAGAGTGATCTCGCCGTCACCGCGCACCTGGGCGTAGTCCCGAGCGCGTTTGAGCAGGCGGATGCCGATGCGGACCGTGCCCCGCGCCCGGCGGGCCAGCTCGGCGATGGCGGACGGCTCCGCGGCGATGCCGAGGATGCGCGCGTCGCGGCGCAGGATCGTGGTCAGGTCCTCCGGGGTGTAGAAGTCGAGTCTATGCGTGAGCGTGAACCGATCGCGGAGCGGGGCGCTGATCATGCTGTAGCGGGTCGTAGCGCCGACGAGCGTGAATGGCGGCAGCTTCAGACGCACGCTGCGGGCGCCAGGTCCCCGGCCGATGACCAGGTCGAGGGCGTAGTCCTCCATAGCCGGGTAAAGAACCTCCTCGACGGAGTGGTGTAGCCGGTGAACCTCGTCGATGAAGAGGACGTCTCCCTGAGCGAGGTTGGTCAAAAGGGCGGCGAGGTCCCCCGGCCGCTCGATGGCCGGCCCGGAGGTGATGCGCGCGCTGACGCCCATCTCGGTGGCAAGGAGCATGGCCAGGGTCGTCTTGCCCAGGCCTGGCGGACCGTACAGAAGAACGTGATCGAGGGGTTCGTGACGCTGCTGCGCGGCGGCGATGGCGATTCGCAGCTGCTCGACGACCTTTTGCTGCCCGGAGAACTCGGCCAAGCGGCGTGGCCGCAGGGTCTGCTCGAGGGCGACTTCTTCCTCGACGCGACCCGGGTCCGTGATACGCTCCGCCATGCCCATGCTCCGTGGCCCATTGTAGCATCGCGCCTGGGAGCGTGCCGCCTTCCTTGACACGCCAACGAGGTGGCGCTACAAGTCGCTCATGTCCGCGAAGCCGCTCCGGCCCATTCAGTTCCTCGGCGACAGCCTGCGCCTGCTCGACCAAACGCGCCTGCCCTTTGAGGAGGTCTACCTCGACCTGTTCACTGAGGAAGCGGTTGCGGCGGCCATCCGGGAGATGCGGGTGCGCGGTGCACCGGCCATCGGCGTCGCGGCCGCCTACGGCGTGGCACTTGCGGCGCGTCACTTGGACACAACCGATAAGGCGGTGTTCATGCAGGCCTTGAAGGCGGCCTGTCAGCGGCTGAGCACCGCCCGACCCACGGCGGTGAACCTTGGCTGGGCGGTGGCCCGGCTCTGGCGCGTCGCGCTGGAGGGCTCCGATGTCGCAGCTGTCAAAGAGGCGCTATCAGACGAGGCGCTGCGCATCGACGGGGAGAACCAGGAGGCAAACCGGCAGCTCGCGCAACACGGCGCCACGTTGCTCGCCGCCGGCCAGCGCGTGTTGACGCACTGTAACACCGGCGCTCTGGCCACGGGGGCGCCGTACGGAACGGCGCTTGGCGTCATCCAGGCGGCGTGGGAGCAGGGGAAGCGGTTGCACGTGCTGGTCGATGAGACGCGGCCGCTGCTCCAGGGTGCGCGCCTCACTACCTGGGAGCTGCAGCACCTCGGCATCCCGTGTTCCCTCGTCGTTGATGGCGCCGCCGGCCATTTGCTGAAGCGAGGCGCTGTGGACGCAGTGATCGTCGGCGCGGACCGGATCGCTGCCAACGGTGACACGGCGAACAAGATCGGCACGTACACGCTGGCGGTGATGGCGTGGCAGCACGGCGTTCCCTTCTATGTCGCGGCGCCGACATCGACCATCGATGCGTCGCTGGCAACTGGAGAGGCGATCCCCATTGAGGAGCGAGACCCTGAGGAGGTGCGCACCGTGCTGGGGCGACGCATAGCGCCCGAAGGAGTAGAGGCGCTAAACCCCGCCTTTGACGTGACGCCACACGAGCTCATCACCGCGATCATCACGGAGCGGGGCGTCGTGCGCGGGCCGGAGTATGGCGTGTGGATGGCGGGGATGATGCGAACCGCAGATGTTTAGTAAAGTCTTGATGCGAATGGTTAATCATGGCAATCCATAGCAACATTGAGTTTACTAAGAAGTCTGATAGAACCAGAAGACTCAGAAGAAGTTGCCGGGCTCGGAGGTAGCCAAAACACGGGATTGTTCAGGATGCGCATTCCTTGTTAAACTGAATGGCTCTTTGCTTTATTATAGAATGGCTTAGTAACCTGAAGTTAACTATAGGCAGAGATGCTTGGTGAGGCTGAGGCTAGTGGACCCACAGCAGTTTGCGAATAGTCCTGCAGGCAAGGTCATGAAGACACTTCAGGGTCACTGGGCCTTTGTGCCGCACCCATTGCCGCCGCAACTACAGTTTGGCAACAGGGATATCACCCTGCTTTCTGAGGCCGAGCGCGCCCTGGGCAAACTGGTTGGTGTGGGTGACACGTTGCCCAACCCACAGCTGCTGATAGGGCCATTCACTGGCCGCGAAGCAGTGCTTTCCTCCCGTATAGAGGGCACACAGACGTCGGTGACTGAGTTGTTTCAGTATGAAGGGGCGCAGCTTGCCGTGTTAGGCGCTGAGTCTTCGGAGCCAAGGTCAGAGGTTCGGGAGGTGCGCAACTATCGTGTTGCGCTGCAGTATGGATTGGAGAGGCTGGCTGAATTGGAGCTGAGTCTGCGTCTCACGCGCGAGCTGCATGGGATACTCATGCGGGAAGTGAGAGGTAGAGAAAAACATCCCGGGGAGTTCCGCAGCGAACAAAACTGGATCGGCCCGCCAGCCGCTCCTGTGGGAGAAGCGACCTACGTGCCGCCCGCGGTTCCAGAGATGCACGAAGCTCTCGATGCGTGGGAGCGCTACCTTCACGCGGAGAGTGACTTGCCGCTGCTGGTTCAGTGTGCTCTGATGCATTACCAATTCGAGGCTATTCATCCTTTTGTGGACGGCAATGGCCGGGTAGGGAGACTACTTATACCCCTCTATCTCGCCGAAAAGGGATTGGTTTCCAAGCCGTTGCTCTACTTGAGCGCCTATTTTGAAGCGAACCGAAGCGACTATTACGGGCGCCTTCTCGCAATAAGCCAAAGAGGCGAGTGGGCCGAGTGGATAACGTTTTTCCTTCGTGGCGTGGCCGAGCAAGCGCACGATGCGGTTGTACGGTCCCAGCGCTTGCTTGGCCTCCGCGAGGCATACAGAGATCGGTTTCTTGGAATGCGCGCTTCTTCTCTCAGACTCCGCCTTATTGACCTGCTGTTCGAGATGCCCGTGGTCTCGATGCCCTTGGCCGCAGCTAGACTGCGAGTATCTCGTGTGTCAGCTAATCGGGCCCTCGGCGACCTCGAGGCGCAGAGGGTCATTCGTGAGGTGACTGGCCACAAAAGAAACAGAGTGTTCATTGCCGAGGAACTCCTGCGCGCTATCGAGGAGGATGCGTGACCAACTCCACGATCGCCGTTATTGGCGGCAGCGGCCTCTACGAAATGGAGGGCCTGACTGACGTCGACGAAGTGCGCCTGCCGACGCCGTTCGGCGAGCCCAGCGACACCATCGTCGTGGGCTCACTGGAGGGTGTCCGCATCGCCTTCTTGCCCCGCCATGGGCGGGGCCATCGCCTCACGCCGGCCGAGGTCCCCTCTCGCGCCAACATCTACGCCCTCAAAACGCTCGGGGTGGAGCGCATCATCTCGGTCAGCGCCGTGGGGAGCCTGCGCGCCGATATCCGCCCGCTCGACCTCGTCGTGCCCGACCAGCTCGTCGACCGGACTGCGGGCCGGCCGAGCACCTTCTTCGGTCGGGGGCTCGTAGCGCATGTTGGCTTCGCCGACCCTTTTTGCAGTGAGCTGAGTGGCCTGCTCCATCAGGCCGCGGCGGAGACCGACCGCACGGTCCATCTCGGGAGCACCTGCGTGGTGATCGAGGGGCCGGCCTTCTCCACGAAGGCTGAGTCGCTTCTGTACCGCTCGTGGGGGGCCGACATCATCGGCATGACCGCGTTGCCCGAGGCGAAGCTGGCCCGTGAGGCGGAGATCTGCTATGCCACCCTCGCCTGCGTGACCGACTACGACGTTTGGCACGAGACGGAGGAGGCCGTCAACGTGGCCATGGTCGTCGCCAACCTCTTGAGCAATGTGGCGGTGGCCAAGGAGGTGATCCGCAGCGTGGCGCCCAGCATCCCTGTGGAACGCTCCTGTGCGTGCCGGAACGCCTTGGCGGACGCCATCATTACCAACCGCGAAGCCATCCCGGAGGGCGTGCGCCAAGACCTCGCACCGCTGGTGCGCAAGTACCTGGGGTGAGTGGCCGCTCTTGCTGGCGCTTGTGCAAAGCCATCGGGTCGCCGATAATAGGCTGCAGCCTGGGCTCATCTCGCGCGCGGATGAGAAGACGGAGAGGGGATGATCGCGGCACCAACAGTGGCGGAGATTATACACGGGCTCAGCCAGCCTGAGGCATACACGGAAAGGCCATCGGCCGTCGAGGTGGTACAAACACACCTCTCGGCCCTATTTTTTGTGGGGCCGCACGTCTACAAGGTGAAGAAGCCCGTGAATTTCGGCTTCGTGGACTACTCGACGCTGGAGAAACGCCGCTTCTACTGTGAACAGGAAGTGGTCCTCAACCGACGGCTGTGCCCCGACCTGTACTTGGGCGTGGTCGGGATAACGGCTGGCCCCGGTGGGCTCGTGGTCGAGGGAGCGGGCACGCCCGTGGAGTACGCCGTCAAGATGGTGCGGATGCCCCATGACCGTATGCTCGACATCCTCCTCGATCGGAGCCAGGTGACGCCTGAGATGACCGATCGGGTCGCGCGGCGGCTGTCAGAGTTTCACGCTCAAGCCGAGACCAGGCCCGCCATCTCCGCCTATGGCGAGCCGAAAGCGGTCGCTGCCAACACCGAGGAGAACTTCACTCAGTGCGAGCCGTACATCGGTCGCTCGATCACCCGACGCCAGTGGGAGCGCATCCGCTCCTACAGCTACAAGTTCCTCTCGGACCATCAAGACCTGCTCTGGGAGCGGGTGGCGGGAGGGCGTATTCGCGACTGTCACGGGGATGTCCATTCGCAGCACGTGTGCTTCGCCAATGGCCTCTACATCTACGACTGCATCGAGTTCAACGAACGGTTCCGCTACTGCGATGTGGCGGCGGAGATCGCCTTTCTGGCCATGGACCTCGATTATCATGACAGGCCGGACCTGGCTAGTCGGCTCATCGCGACGTACGGCGATCTGTCCGGCGACGCTGGGCTGGGACAGGTCATGCGGTACTACCAATGCTATAGGGCTTATGTACGCGGCAAGGTCGAGTCGTTCCGCCTGGACGACCCTCAGGTCCCCCAGGAGCAGCGAGAGGAGGCGCAGCGGCGCGCCCAGCGCTACTTCCGCCTCGCCTACGCGTATACAGCGACCCCGGGGCAGCCTGCCCTCTATCTGGTGGTGGGGCTGCCAGGCACCGGCAAGTCCACTCTGGCCCAAGCCCTGGCCGGGCCCCTAGACGCCGAGGTCTTCAACTCGGACGTCGTACGGAAGGAGCTGGCGGGGATCGCCGCCACCGAGCATCGCTACAGCGAGTTTGGGGAGGGGATCTACCGGCCTGAGCTCACACACCGCACCTATGAGGGCCTGGCCGAGCGGGCTCGAGGCCAGCTCGGGCTCGCTCGCTCGGTAGTCCTCGACGCGACGTTCCGGGGCAAAGAAGACCGCGCTCGCGCCCTGGCCGTCGCTGAGGAGCTTGGCGTCGATGCCTGGGTCATCGAGTGTGTCCTGGACGAAGAGACGACGCGCGAACGGATGCGGCGCCGCGAGTCCGAGGTCTCCGTCTCGGATGCCCTGGCCCGTGACCTGCCGAGGTTTCAGGCGTCCTTCGAGCCATTCGACGACATCCCGTCCTTTCAGCATATCCGCGTCAACACTGCCGAGGCTCCGGGCGCCCTCGTTGAACAGGTGCTGGCCGAGCTGCCATACTTCTTCCACCGATGACGACGACTGGTCATCCCTCCGACATCGCGAATCCGGCGCTGGCCGCTGAAGGACAGCGGCGTATCGAGTGGGCAGCGCGCGAGATGCCCGTGCTGCGTCTGATTCAGGAGCGGTTCGCCAGGGAACGGCCGTTGGCCGGTCTGCGTGTGTCGGCCTGCCTGCACGCGACGACCGAGACGGCAAACCTGATGCTCGCGCTGCAGGCGGGTGGTGCTGAGGTCCTCCTGTGCGCTTCGAACCCCCTCAGCACGCAAGACGACGTCACCGCCGCGCTGGCCCTCCAACACGGCATCGCCGTCTACGCGCGTCGGGGCGAGGACACGGAGACTTATTACCGGCACATCCAGGCGGCGTTGGACCACAGGCCGCACCTGATCCTCGATGACGGCGCGGACTTGACGGCCGCGGCCCACCGTGCCGATCCGGACCGGATCGCGGCGCTCTACGGAGGTACCGAAGAGACGACCACCGGCGTCTTCCGGATCCGCTCACTCGCAGAGGGCGGTCGCCTGCGCTTTCCAGTGATCGCCGTGAACGAGGCGAACGCCAAGCATCTTTTCGACAATCGTTATGGCACCGGCCAGAGCACCCTCGACGGCATCATCCGCGCCACGAACGTACTGATCGCCGGCAAGAAGGTGGTCGTCTGCGGCTATGGCTGGTGCGGGCGAGGCATCGCCCTGCGTGCTAGCGGGCTTGGGGGTCACACCATCGTGACGGAGGTGGACCCTGTCCGCGCGCTCGAGGCGGTCATGGACGGCCATTGGGTCATGCCGCTGGCGGAGGCCGCCGCCATCGGCGACCTGTTCATCACTGCCACGGGCGACACGCACGTTATCGACGCCGCGCACTTTGCCGTTATGAAGGACGGCGCCATGCTGGCGAACAGCGGCCACTTCGATATAGAGATCAATCTGGCAGCGCTTCGGGCGATGAACGGCGAACCGCGGAGCGTCCGCGCTAACGTCGACGAGTACCGGCTGGCCGACGGGCGCCGTCTATTGGTGCTCGCCGAGGGCCGTCTGGTCAATCTTGCCGCGGGAGAAGGCCACCCGGCCAGCGTGATGGACATGAGTTTCGCCCTCCAGGCCCTGAGCACCGAGCACCTGGCGCAGAACGGCCGACAGCTATCGGCCAAAGTGTACCCTGTGCCTGAGGAGCTGGACAGTACCGTCAGCCGGCTGAAGCTTGCCTCGATGGGTATCTCCATCGATGCCCTGACCGAGGAACAGCAGCGCTATCTCTCCTCGTGGGAGGGTGGCACATAATGGCCTTCCAACAGCTCTGCCCTAGCGGGCACCAACACTACCCATAGGGAGGAGAGATAATATGCTGGCACGTACGTCCCTGAGCGATGCAGTGCACTTCCATACGTCCGAGTCGGTCACTGAGGGTCACCCAGACAAGATCTGCGACCAGATAGCGGACGCTATCCTGGACGACATTCTGGCCGTCGATCCCTATGGTCGGGTGGCCTGCGAGGTGGTCGCCACGACCGGGCTGGTCTTCATCTTCGGCGAGATCACGACCACGCGGCGGGTGGACTACGAGGGCATCGCTCGACGCACAATCCGCGAGATCGGATACACCAGGCCGGAGTACGCCTTTGACGCTGACAGCTGTGGGATCATCGTCTCGGTGAAGGAGCAGTCCTCGGATATCGCCAGCGCGGTCGATGTCTCCCTGGAGGTGCGGCGGGGTCAGGAGGAAGCAGAGGGCCTGGAGATCGGCGCCGGCGATCAGGGTCACATGATCGGCTTCGCCTGCATCGAGACGCCGACCTTCATGCCGCTGCCGATTCACCTGGCCCATCGCCTCACGCGGCAGTTGGCTCGGGCGCGCAAGGAGGGCATCCTTCCTTTCCTTCGACCCGACGGCAAGTCGCAGGTCACCATCGAGTACACGAACGGCACCGCGCGCCGCATCGCGGCCATCGTCATCTCCGCCCAGCACGATCCGGACGTGGCGGACGAAAAGCTCCGCCAGGGGATCCTGGAGCAGGTGATCCGCCCGATGATCCCCGCGAACCTCCTGGACGAGATGACGGCGGTGCATATCAATCCCTCGGGGCGATTCGTCATCGGCGGTCCCGCGGGCGATTCCGGCCTCACCGGGCGCAAGAACATCGTGGACACCTATGGCTCCAACGCGCGTCACGGGGGCGGCTCCTATTCAGGCAAGGACCCCACCAAGGTGGACCGCTCCGGCTCTTACGCGGCCCGCTACGTCGCCAAGAACATCGTCGCGGCCGGTCTTGCCGATCGCCTCGAGGTGGAGCTGGCCTACGCTATCGGCGTGGCGCAGCCGCTCTCCATCGCTGTGGAGACCTTTGGCACCGAGCACGTGCCCAAGGAGATGATCCTCAAGCTCATCAGGCAGCACTTCGACCTGCGTCCGGGAGCGATCATCCGCGATTTAGCCCTCCGCCGCCCCATCTACCGCCCGACGGCCGCGTACGGTCACTTCGGCCGCGACGATATCGATGCGCCTTGGGAGCACACCGATAGAGCGTCGGCGATCCGACAGGCGGCCGGCCTGTAAGGCACTGACAGAAAGCCAACATGCGGGTGCTGATCACCGGCGTCACCGGCTTCGTCGGCGGGCATTTAGCGGAATACCTGCTGGGCCTGGGCCATGACGTGTGGGGCGTCGCTCGCCATGAGGCGAGCACGTATCGTTTCCTTGGCACATTCCGCAAGGGCGATCTGCTCGATGCGTCGTGGCTCGCCGGTGTCGTGGCTGAGGCGCGACCTGAGTGGGTCTACCATCTCGCTGGGCAGCCTTCTGTGCGCGCCTCCTGGGATGACCCCGATGGCACCTGGCAGGCCAACGTCGTGGGTCAGGAGCGTCTGCTGAGGGCACTGCTGCGTCTCGAACCGCGCCCGCGCGTGCTGATCGTTGGCTCCTGGGACGAGTACGGGCCGTTGCCACACGGGGGAGCGCCGTGGACGGAGGAGTCGCCGCTTCATCCACAGAGCCCTTACGCCCTCACGAAGGCAGTGCAGGACCTTATGGGCTATCAGTACTTCGCTGGCTATGGCCTATTCTGCGTTCGCGTGCGCCCCGGCAATCAGGTCGGTCCGCGCCAGGCTCCCGGCTTTGTGGCCGCCGACTTCGCCCGCTACATGGCCGAAGCGGAGGCAGGTCGGCGCGAGACCATACTGGTTGGAAATCTCCAAGCGGAGCGCGACTTCACCGACGTGCGTGATATGGCCGTGGCCTATGAGCTTGCGCTGCGCCTCGGCGAGCCGGGCGACCTCTACAATGTCGGCTCGGGCCGCGTGGTGAGCGTGCAAGCGGTGCTCGACACCTACCGTTCGCTGGCCAAGGTTCAGGTTGCCGTGCAGTTGGACCCAACAACGCTGCGCCCCAGCGACCCCTCGATCGTTGCGGCGGACGTCTCCAAGTTCCAGCGGCTCACCGGGTGGGCACCCCAAATCCCTCTCGAACAGAGCCTGCACGACACGTTGGACGACTGGCGAGCACGCGTTGCCGCGGAGGATGCCGCTTTGACCCGCGTGAGCAGGCAGGCCTGATGCAAGCGCTGGTGCTGGCTGGGGGGAAAGGGGAACGCCTGCGACCGTACACGGAGGACCGTCCCAAGGCGATGGTACCGGTGCTCGGCAGGCCGCTGGTGGAGTACCAGGTGCGGTGGCTCAAAGAGAACGGCATCGCACGCGTGGTGTTTCTCTGCGGTTACCTGCACGAAGCGCTCGTGGAGCATTTTGGCGACGGGAGCCGATGGGGGATCGAGATCGACTACGCGGTCGAAGAGACGCCGCTTGGCCGCGGCGGCGCCTTGAAGCAGGGTTTTGCGCAAGTCCCCGCCGATGAGCAGTTGGTTGTCGCCACCAACGGGGACGTGCTAACGGCGGAGCCTCTCGCGCCGTTTTTCGCCGCCCATCGCGCGTCTGGCGCGCTGGCCTCGGTGCTGCTGGCGCCCCTCGTCAGCCCCTACGGGGTCGCCGACCTTGATGAGCAGGACAGAATTCGCGGCTTTCGCGAGAAGCCCGTATTGCCGTACTGGATCAATGCCGGCGTGTACGTGCTGGACCGCGCCTGCGCCGCCATGCTACCCGATCTGGGGGATCACGAAGACTCGACCTTCCCAGACCTCGCGCGTCGTGGGCTTCTCAACGGGTATCGGGCGACACGCTACTGGCGCGCGGTGGACACGATCAAAGACCTGACGGAGGCGAGCCGCGAGTTGCCCCAACATTTGCCATGGGTCCTTCTACCCGAAGCTGAGACACCACCGAGGATGAGCTGATGCGCGTGCTGATCACCGGCGTGAACGGAATGGCGGGCAGCCATCTTGCCGAATTCCTCGTAGCCATGGCTGGCGTTGAGGTGTTCGGCATGTACCGGCGCTTCACGACCATGGACAACCTCGAGGACCTCCGCAGGGCGAACCGGCTTGTGCTCGTTGGGGAGAATGCCGCGATCAAGAGTCCCGCGCAGTTGGCCGACGTGATCGCACAGCAGCAGCGCCCCGGCGCTCTTCACCTTATCGAAGCTGAACTGACCGATCCCTACTCGATGCAGACGCTGGTCGGCGGGGTGCGGCCGGAGCGCATCTTCCACCTTGCGGCGCAGTCCTTCGTTGCCAGCTCGTGGACGTATCCCGTAGAGACGTTGCAGGTGAACGTCATTGGTCAAGTGCACCTGCTGGAGGCGGTGCGGGCAGCGGAGATCGACCCGCTCATTCACATCGCCGGCTCCTCGGAGGAGTACGGCGCCGCTCGCCCAGAGGAGATGCCTCTGAAAGAGACGACGCCCCTGCGCCCGATGAGTCCTTACGCGGTGAGCAAGGTGGCGCAGGAGATGCTCGCCTTTCAGTATCGCTACTCCTATGGCCTGCGCACCGTGGTCACCCGCGCTTTCAACCACACGGGTCCGCGCCGCGGCGACAGCTTCGTCACCTCCAACTTCGCGAAGCAGATCGCTCAAATCGAGCGAGGCTTGCATCCTCCCAAAATCATGGTCGGCAATCTCAATGCCCAGCGGGACTGGACGGATGTGCGCGACACTGTGCGGGCCTACTGGCTGGCCCTCGAGAAAGGGGAGCCGGGCGAGGTCTACAACATCGGCACCGGCGTGCCCCACTCCGTGCGAGATATGCTGCAGACGCTGCTCTCCTTCAGCGAGGTGCCCGTGCAGGTCGTCGAGGACCAGGCGCGCCTGCGCCCAAGCGACCTGGAGGTGCTGCAGGCGGATGCGGCGAAGTTCCGCTCACTCACCGGCTGGGAGCCGCTCATCCCCTTCCCTGAGACGCTGAGCGACCTCTTGGACTACTGGCGGGAACGGGTATAATAGGCCATCTCTGCTGCCGGTCGTGGGACGGAGGCGGCAGTGGGTATTCCTGGAGGACGGGGATGACCGACATCCGCTTCGGCACCGACGGCTGGCGCGCCATCATAGCCGAGGACTTCACGTTCGCTAACGTTCGCCGCTGCGCGCTGGCGGTGGCCGAGCACCTCCGCGATACGGGCCTCGCTGAGCGAGGTCTGGTTATCGGCTTCGACACGCGCTTTGCCTCGGACCGCTTCGCTGCGGCGGCCGCCGAAGTGGCCACCGCCCTCGATATACCCGTCTATCTAGCTGCTGCGCCCACGCCGACGCCCGTCGTCTCGTATAGTATTCTCAACCAGCGCGCTGGCGGCGGCATCGTCATCACGGCGAGCCACAACGCGCCTGAGTACAACGGCTTCAAGTACAAGCCCGCCTACGCGGGCAGCGCTTCGCCCGAGATCGTGTCGGAGCTCGAAGAGCGCATCGCCCAGCACGGCGATGGGCCGGTGCCGCGCCTGCCGCTCAATGAGGGGGTACGGCAGGGCCTGCTGCATCGCTTCGATCCTTCGCCGCCCTACCTTTCCCACCTGGCAACACTCGTGGATCTTGAGCGGCTGCGGTCCGCTGGTCTCGCCGTGGCCATCGACTCCATGTATGGGGCCGGCATAGGTTACCTGCGCCAGTTGCTGGGTGGCGGTCGGATGACGCTCACCGAGCTGCACGCCGAGCGCAACCCCAACTTCCCCGGCTTTGCTCAGCCGGAGCCCATCGCCCCTAACCTGAATGCCCTGGCGCAGGTTATACAGGAGGAGGGGATGGCCGTCGGCCTGGCCACGGATGGCGATGCTGACCGCCTCGGCGTCATGGACGAGCGCGGCGGCTTCGTGACGCAGCTCCAGACCTTCGCGCTCTTGGTCTACTACCTCCTTGAAGTGCGCGGCGAGCGTGGAGCGGTGGTGCGGAGCATCACCACGACCAGCATGGCCGACCGTCTCGGCGAGCGCTACAACGTGCCCGTCTACGAGACCGCGGTCGGCTTCAAGTACATCGGCCCGCTCATGCTGCAACACGAGGCGCTTGTTGGAGGGGAGGAGAGTGGCGGCTACGGCTTTCGCGGCCATATCCCGGAGCGAGACGGGATCCTGGCTGGGCTCTACTTCCTGGACCTGATGGTGCGCACGGGCCGCACGCCCTCCCAGCTCATCGCGGACCTGTACACGCTGGTCGGGCCCCACCACTACGACCGCCTCGACGTGCGCTTTGACGCCGAGGAGCGCGGCGCCATCCTGCAGCGGCTCGAGGCCTCGCGGCCGGAGGAGCTTGATGGCGCGCCGGTAGAAGGGGTAGACACGATTGACGGCGTTCGCTATCGCCTCGCGGACGGCTCCTGGCTGCTGCTGCGCTTCTCCGGCACGGAGCCGTTGCTGCGCATCTATACGGAGACAAACAGCGAGGCGCGCTGCCAGCGACTGCTTTCGGAGGGCCGAACGCTGGCCGGCGTGTGACATGCCCGAGGGCACCGCAAGTTTCGACACTTCGCCCTACGTTCGACGGATTGAGAAGCCGTGGGGTTGGGAGGTCCACTGGGTCCCCGATGGCAAGCCGTACATGGGGAAAATCATTCATATCAAAGCCGGCGCCAGGCTTTCGCTGCAAAAGCATGACCAGAAGCTCGAGAGCTGGTTCCTGATCAGCGGGCGGGCCAAGGTCATATGGGAGTCAGAAGAGAACGGGGAGCTCCTGGAGACGGAGCTTGAAGTCGGCAAGGGCTACAGCTGTTACGTGGACCAGAGACACCGGCTCGCCGGCATCACCGATTGCGATATCGTGGAGGTGTCCACACCGGAGAGCGGGACCACGTACCGGCTTGAAGATGACTACGCTCGCCAGGACGAGACGCCTAGCGAGCGGGAGCGCAGAAATCGGCTTGGCGTGGGACAAGGATGACGCTCCGCGGCCTGAGAAGCGATGATTGACTTCACCGCGAAGCACTACGCGGCCAGGACTCATGGCCAGATGCAGGACGTCTTGATGGTGCCTGAGGCGGCGGGGCCGGCGGTCCACTACCACATGGTGCGGGGCGGGTCGGACCAGCGGAACATCACCATTTGGGAGCCCGGCAAGGTAGGTGGCGAGTACATCAAGACCTACGGCCACTACCACGTGGGCGATCTGGACGAGACGTATTGGGTCCTTTATGGCGAAGGCATCGCAGTGGTCCAAAAGAGAGTCGATGGTCCTGACGGCCCGGTCGACGACGAGATCGAGGGCATATATGTGGTCAAGGTCAAGGCCGGCGATGCACTATATATGCCCAGCGGCTGGGGGCATTTGGTGGTCAACATCGGTAGGACTTTCTTGGTAACAGCGGACGATAGCCCTGTGAACTTCGAGGAAGTTGATCCCGTTTCGTTGCCGGGACACGCGGATTACGATGCGGTAAAGCGGATGCGCGGGTTCGCCTACTATGTAGTAGAGCAAAACGGGAAGCCCGCCCTCGTCCGCAACCGTCGTTACAAGAGAGTCCCCGAGGCGGGAATCATCGATCCGAGTGACTATCCTTTGAAAGACCCCGCGGATGAAGCCTGAAGGGCAACCAGCTTCGGCTCGAACTGCGCGCCCAGGCGGGCCGCTGACGTTCGATCGGCGCAGGAGCCGACGCTGGCTGTGCGTCTCGTCCTCTTCAGCGCTCTCGCCGTCCTGGGCTTTTCCTTCGGCCACGCGTGGCCATGGCGCGAAGCCGGCTGGCAAGGAGATGCGCAGGCACTGAGCGCACTTGCCATCTTCTTGCCGCCGCTGATGCTGCCTTCCGCGTGGATTAGGCGGATTCTGGGCCCGCCACACTACCTGAGATTGCGTGCCGCCTGACCGCGGGGTATACTGGCGGGTGCTTGCCTTCTAGGCATGCTGGGTGCCGCGAACAAGCTGCGGCATTTCACAAAGGGGGAGATAACCTTCCGTTGGAATCGTTGGGTCGCCATCTCCTTATCGAGCTTCGCGATTGCGACGTGGCCGTTCTTCAGGACTTGGAGAGGGTTCGCGATATCCTTGTCGAAGCTGCCCGCGCCGCCGGAGCGACGATCGTCTCCGAGGCGTTCTATCAGTTTGCGCCCTACGGCATCAGCGGGATGGTCATCATTGCCGAGTCGCATCTCTCCATCCACACCTGGCCGGAGCACCGCTACGCCGCTGCCGATATATTCACCTGCGGCGATCTCCTCCTAGCCTCCGACGCCGTCGACATCCTCGTCCAGAACTTCGGCTCCCTGAACCCGGCCGTCATGGAGGTGTCGAGAGGCCTCCTAGGACCGGGGGAGATGAAGATACCGCACCAGGTCGTGACACCAGAGGAAGTCCATTCGTGAGCAACGGGGCCTTTGCCGGCCAGTGGTTGGCGGACCAGATTCGAGGAGGCGAGACCCTCCTTCATGAAGTAACGCGGTGGCACTATCAAGGGAGGACGCAGTACCAGCGGGTTGAGGTGCTGGAGCTCGCGAACTACGGGAAGACGCTGGTGCTCGACGGCAAGATCCAGTCCACCATCGGCGACGAGTTCATCTACCACGAGGCGCTCGTCCATCCCGTGCTGATCACTCATCACAATCCGCGCCGTGTCGGCGTCATCGGTGGGGGAGAGGGAGCGACGCTCCGAGAGGTGCTTCGCCACCGCACCGTCACGGAGGCGGTGATGGTGGACATCGACGCCGAGGTGGTGGACACGTGTCGGCGGCTATTGCCGGAGTGGTCGCAAGGCGCCTACGAGGATCCGCGGGCGCGGCTCGTCATCCAGGACGCCCGGCGCTATCTCGAGGAGGAGCCGGCGCGATTCGATGTCCTGATCGTGGATATCACCGACCCTCTTGAGGGCGGGCCTTCCTACCGCCTATTCACGGAGGAGTTCTACCGGCTGGTCTGGTCGCGCCTGAGCGACGATGGCCTGCTCGCCGTCCAGTCTGAGGACGCGCTCATGGGTGAAACTCAGGGCTTCACCGCGATCTGTCGGACCCTCGGAGTGGTGTTTCCGGTCGTCCGCCCGTACGCCGTGGACGTGCCTTCGTTCGGCGTGCCGTGGGGCTTCAGCGTTGCCAGCAAGGGCGCCGACCCACTCGCCTTGAGCGCGGCGGAGGTGGACTCGCGGGTGGCTGCGCGACTTGCAGGCGATCTGCGTTTCTACGACGGCCTTACGCATCAGGGGCTATTCGGCATTCCGAAGTACCTCCGGGACGCCATCGCCGCGCAGACGAAGATCATCCGCGACGAAGCGCCGCTCTTCGTGGTCTGAGGCCGTAGACTAAGCCTGCTCACCGAGGCGAGCGCCTCGGGGGTGACTGTGATGGCCGGCTTCACCTACCAGCAAGTCGGGGTCGACCCAGAGCGAAAGGCCGCCGGCCTAGCCGGCCTGTTGCGCTGGGTGAGCCAGACCTTCGCCCTCCGCCCCGACCTGGGCAAGCCCCTCCTGCCGATAGGCGCCTACGCCAACGCTATTCGCCTTACCCCGGACATCGCGGTCGCCATCACCACCGACAACGTTGGCACCAAGGTGCTGGTGGCCCAGCTTGCGGGGCGCTACGACACGGTCGGCTTCGACTGTGTGGCCATCAACGTGAACGACCTCCTCTGTGTCGGCGCGACGCCTCTGGCCCTTGTCGACTACATCGCAGTCGCGCAGATCGAGGCTGAGACGCTAGAGCAGATCGGCAGAGGGTTGTACGAGGGCGCGCGTCAGGCGCGGATCGCCATCGTCGGCGGCGAGCTCGCCCAGGTGCGTGAGCTGCTGCAGGGTGTCCGCCCCGAGACCGCCTTCGACCTCTCCGCCACGGCCATCGGCGTCGTGCACCCAGAGCGCCTCATCGTTGGCGCGGACTTGGCGCCGGGCGACGTGGTCCTGGGTCTCCCCAGCAGCGGCCTGCACTGCAACGGTCTGACTCTGGCCCGGCGCATCCTGCTGAGCGAGGCGCCGTATCAAGTAGACACGGTCGTGCCCGAGCTGGGCCAGACCGTGGGCGAGGCTCTCCTTAGCCCAACTCGCATCTATGTGGCAGAGGCGCTCGCACTCCTCGACGCGAACATCGCAGTGAAGGCCTTCTTCCACATCAGCGGCGATGGCTGGCTCAACCTGCTGCGCTACCAGGCCGAGGGCGTCGGACTGCGCATCGAGCAGGTGCCGGAGCCGCCCGCGCTGTTCCGGCTCATTCAGGAGCTGGGCCCCGTCTCACCAGCCGAGATGTACCGCACGTTCAACATGGGCGTGGGCTTCGCCATCATCGTGCCGGAGGCCCGGGCCGAGCAGGCGCACGACCTCATCGAGGCCCAGGGGACGCCGGTCTGGCATCTCGGCAGGGTAGTGGCGGACAGCGAGCGACGGCTCGTACTGGCGCCGCTGGGGTTGGTGGGTCGTAAAGGGTCGTTTGAACGCGAGAGATGAGCAACATGGCTGAAGAGCCCATCGGCGTCATCATCGCTGCCGCCGGCAGCAGCCAGCGCGCGGGCCAGGACAAGCTGTTCGCCTCTGTCCTGGGACGTCCGCTCCTCGCCTGGACGTTGGAGCCGTTCCTGGAGTATCAGTCTCTGCAGCGGCTGGTGCTGGTCCTGCGGCGCGAGGCGATGAAGGCCGGCCAGGCCCTTGCCGACAGCCTGGAAGGCAGCGTGTCCATCGTGACTTGCCTCGGCGGTGAGCGGCGACAGGACTCGGTCCGTGCGGGCTTGGAGCTGCTCGACGACTGCGCCTGGGTGATCGTGCACGACGGCGCGCGGCCC
>DATDQG010000036.1:0-2370 GCA_035292365.1 Dehalococcoidia bacterium | reverse complement strand
GGCGGGTCGGGTGGTGGGGGTGGCAGTCGGAGTGTCTGCAGTCGGGCTTGGGGCGGGGGTTGGGCCATCGCCCTGGCCGCCGCAGCCGGCGGCCAGGGCGATGGCTGCGGACGTGCAGAGGAGACGCAGCGCCTGGCGCACAGCCCTCGTGCGGGAGAGCGGAGGCGCGCTGCCGGCGGTCATCGTATGAAGCGATCCCGCCCAAGGCCACGCCTTTGGAAACATCGGTTCGCCAATGGAGGGGAATGCCCGCCCCTACCGGCCGCTGACCCTAGAGGCAGCGCACTAGCTCTTCGACGTTGAAGCGCATCATTTCCGCGTAAGAGGTAACGTCGTCATCCAGGCTGGTGCTGTAGAGCGTGCAGATGGGCACGCCTGCTTTCTCGCTCAGCGCTTGTATGGCCGTGGCATCCGCCAGAGCGTCTCGGAAGACGGCCGATACGCCTTCTTCCTCTATCTTGGATGCCAGGCGCGAAATGTCCTCGTCGGTCGGCTGCTTCTTCGGGTCTGGTTGCAGCGTTCCCACAACTTCAAGGCCGGAATAGCGGGCGAGATGAGGGTAGAAGTCATTCAGGGTCACGAGCTTCCGGTCTGCATCCGGTATGTTGTCTACTTCCGCCTTCAGTTCCGAGCCCAACTCCGTCAGCGTCTCTCGGTACCGTCGCGCGTTGTCCTGGTAGTAAGCGGTGTTCGCGCCGTCCACTATGAACAGCACGTCGGCGATGGATTCGACGTAGTATGGGACGAGGTCCAGGTCCAGCCAGAGGTAAGGGTTGTCGCCCACGTCCTCCGCGGAGGGCTCACGCTCGGGAGGCTTCGCCTCTGACGGCGAGGGCACGTTGCGTGATACCCGTACGAGCTGGGACGAGCCGTGCCGGTACTCGTTTATGGTGTCCAGAATGGAAGCGTCGAGATTGGTGCCGTTTATGATGATCGCCCGCGCCTTGCTGATGTTCTCGATGTCGGCTCGGGTTGGCTCGAAGGACTCGAAGTCGGCGGCGGTCTCGGCGAGGGAGTGCGCCTCGACGCGGTCACCCCCGACCTCGCGGACGATGTCGGCGAATATCTCCAGGCTGGTTAGTACCTGAATCTTGACGTCCGTAGCTGGGCCGTCGGGAGTCGTCTCACCGCCGTCGCCGTCAGCGGCATCGTTACCGCCGCAGGCAACCAACAACGTGGCAGCCATCAAGGCCGCCACGGCGAGAGCCGGAGAAATGCGGAATCTCATAATCCGTAGCTTGGAAGGATTACCGAAAGGATACACGAGAAGCCGGGCTAGCGCCAGAGGGGTTCATGGCACGCGCGGGGGCTTCGGCGGTCCTCGCGGGACCCGGCGAAGATGGCTATGTGCCATAGCGCTGGGGGCGCCACGGGTTCGTCAGGTCCGGAATTCGCGGCGACTTCGAGGGTTCCACGGTCATCATGATGGGCTGCAACGGGCTATTCACGGATACGCCGGCCCAGGCGTTCCTTGACAGGGGCGCCACAGCCGTGATCAGTTGGGACAAGGACGCTTCGGCCTCTCACACCGATGAGGCGACCGAACGCCTGATTCAACTCACCGCGCTGGAGGGGCTGACGCCGGAAGAGGCGGTGGCACGTGCGGCGGACCAGGTCGGGCCGGATCCCGCGTTCGGGGCCCAGCTCGCCGTTCTCACAGGCAAGTAGTAGGGCGACGGCGCGACTCCAGCTTCCGCCACCCCGCCTGCGCCAGCCCGCCGGTCGGCGGCCTCTTGCGGCCGGGGCGGATCGCGTTCTGGGCCCTGGCTGTCTCTCACCCTCTCGGCGCGTGGGGGCTCCCTTGACTGGACAGGGTGCGAATCGCATCATTGAATGACGAATCGCATCGTTTAATGAGGGGCGACGTTTTGGGGAGCTCGATGAGGATCGGGACGGCAGCGATGGCAGTGGGCCTGGTCTTGATGGTCGGCTTGGCGGCCTGCAGCGGCGGTGGGTCAGACAGCCCTGGCCGCACGCCTACACTCACAGCCACCCCATCTTCGCCCGGCGATGGAGGCTCGGCAGTGGATATTCCTCCCGCCGATCCTCCCGATGACAGCGCCTCAATTACCGTCACCGGTGAGGGCGACGTTAACGCGCGAGACGGCAAGGTCACCCTGAGAGAGGCGCTCCTCCTGGCGACAGGCGAGCTCAGTCAGCTCAGCCTGGATGAGAGAGAGGGCGCCAACCTGACGGAATCGCCTGGCGTGGAGTCCGCGGACACGATAGTCTTCGACCCCGAGGTCTTTCAGATGGAGGAGCCGCTCACGATAATTCTGTCGGCGTCGCTACCTGCCCTGGGTTCTGGATTCGATACTCTGGACGCGTCCGGCGCTGGCGTCGTTGTGGATGGTAGCGGAGAAGGAGGGG
>DATDQG010000035.1:0-12415 GCA_035292365.1 Dehalococcoidia bacterium | reverse complement strand
GGCATGCACCACATCTGCTTCGAGGTGGACAACATCGACACGGAGCCCCAGGCCCTGGCCGCCAAGGGTGTCGAGCTCCTCGACAAAGAGCCGCGCCCCAGCCCCATCTCGGGCCGCATCTGCTTCCTCCATCCCCGTAGCGGCCTCGGCGTCCTCATCGAACTGGCCCAGCCCGACTAGACCCGTCATTGCGAGGGGCGAAGCGACGTGGCAGTCTCTTGAAATGAATTCAAGGCGAAGACCAGGCGGTCTGATATCAAGGCCCGCCCTTCAGGGCGGCGGTTGGTTGCGGATCTTTCTCCCCTCTCCCTTGATGGGAGAGGGCTAGGGTGAAAGGTGAAAGAGGTGTGAGCGTGTCTCAACGACCGATACGCGTCCTTGTAGGCAAGCCCGGCATGGATGGCCACGACCGCGGTGCCAAGGTCGTGGCGCGCGCCCTCCGCGACGCTGGTATGGAGGTCATCTACACGGGCATCCGCCAGACGCCCGAGATGATCGTGGAAGCGGCCCTCCAGGAGGACGTGGACGTCATCGGCCTGAGCATCCTCTCCGGCGCCCACCTGGAGCTGTTCCCGCGCATCACCGAGTTGCTCCGCCAGAAGGGCATGGAGGATGTGGTGCTCGTCGCGGGAGGGATCATTCCCCACCAGGACTTCGAGGCGCTGCAGGCGATAGGCTTCCGTGGTATTTTCGGGCCAGGCACGTCCACCAAAGACATCATCGCCTTTATTCGTGATGAGGTCGCCCGCCGCCAGGGAGTCGGCTCGAGTGCCGGTTGACTTGCGCCCTTCTAGAGTGAGACCTTTTCCAGTATTATTGGTACGGGCGTAAGCGCTTGACTGCGTGAAAGCGCTGTGCTAGATTGCACGCCAACCTCCGGGCCGCTAGCTCAATTGGCAGAGCAGCTGACTCTTAATCAGCGGGTTGCAGGTTCGAGTCCTGCGCGGCTCACCACGCAGCAACCGCAGTAGCCCTAGGTGACCTGTAGCAAAAGGGGGAAGTGTCGGAACCGGTAGACGAGCATGACTTAGGATCATGTGCCAATACGGCGTGGGAGTTCGAATCTCCCCTTCCCCACCAGGACGCACGCACCTCGCCGCAAGTTCAGGCCGCAAGTCGAGGAGGTTGTATGGGAACGCTGCTGGATGTCAAGGACCTGCGCACATACTTCTACACAGACGATGGCGTGGTAAAGGCCGTTGACGGGGTCACTTATGACCTCCAAGAGGGCGAGACGCTGGCGCTGGTGGGCGAGAGCGGCTGCGGCAAGAGCGTCAGCGCCCTCTCGCTGATGCGCCTGATACCTTGGCCGCCCGGAAAGACAATCAGCGGCGAGGTCATCTTCGACGGCGAGGACATCCTCAAGATCAGCGAGGAGCAGATGCGGCACATCCGGGGCAACCGGATGACCATGATCTTCCAGGAGCCAATGACCTGCCTCAATCCCGTCCTCTCCATCGGCACCCAGATGAGTGAGACCCTCGAGCTGCACATGAGCATGGACAAGAACGAGGCCCGCCAGCGCTCCATCGAGATGCTCCGCCTGGTGGGCATCCCCGACTCCGAACGTCGCCTGGTGGACTACCCCCACCAGTTCAGCGGCGGCATGCGTCAGCGCGTCATGATGGCCATGGCAATGGCCTGTAACCCCCGTCTGCTCCTCGCGGACGAGCCCACCACGGCTCTCGACGTCACCATCCAAGCCCAGGTGCTCGAGCTGGTCAAGCGGCTTAGTGATGAGTTCGGCACCTCCGTCATCCTCATCACGCACAACCTGGGCATCGTCGCCCGCCATGCCGACCGGGTGAACGTCATGTACGCCGGTAGGATTATCGAGCGGGCTAACGCGGCCGACCTGTACCGGGAGCCACGCCACCCCTACTCGCTGGGCCTACTGCGCTCTGTGCCGCGCCTCGACCAGTCCCGCAAGGAGAAGCTGGAGCCCATCGAAGGGCTACCCCCAGACCTGATCAACCTCCCGTCGGGATGCGCCTCTTGGCCGCGCTGCAAGTACGCCATCGATAAGTGCCACGAAGAGATCCCCCCCCTCATGGAGGTCGACAAGAACCATTGGGCCGCCTGCTGGGTGGCTATGGACCGGAGGCTCACGTGATCGAGCAGGCGACTCAACCGACTCAGCCACAGACGGACGAAGTCCTTCTGGATGTCCGCCACCTCAAGCAGTACTTTCCGGTCACCAGAGGCCTGATCATTCAAAAAAAGATCGCGGACATCAAAGCCGTGGACGACGTCTCTTTCCAGGTCCATCGCGGTGAGACGCTCGGCCTGGTCGGTGAGAGCGGCTGCGGCAAGACGACCACCGGCCGCTCCATCCTCCAGCTGAACGACATCACCAGCGGTGAGGTCCTCTACGAAGGGGTCGACCTCACCAAGCTGAAGCCCTCCCAGATGCGACCCATACGCCGCAAGATGCAGCTCATCTTCCAGGACCCTTACGCGTCGCTCAACCCGCGCATGAGTGTCGGCGAGATCATCGGCGAGCCATTGGTTGTGCACAACCTGTCCAGGGGCCGGGAGCTCCGCGAGCGCGTCGAAGAGATCATGCGCATCGTCGGCCTCAACCCCTACTTCGCCAGCCGCTACCCGCACGAGTTCAGCGGTGGCCAGCGGCAACGCATCGGCATCGCCCGCGCTCTCGCCGTCGAGCCCGACTTCATCGTCTGCGACGAGCCCATCTCCGCCCTGGATGTCTCCATCCAGGCCCAGATCATCAACCTCCTGGAGGAGCTTCAGGAGGAGTTCGGCCTGACCTACCTGTTTATCGCCCACGACCTCTCGGTCGTGCGTCACATCAGCGACAGGGTCGCGGTGATGTACCTCGGCAAGCTCGTCGAGGTTGCTTCCCGTGCCGAGATCTACGAGAACCCTCTACACCCCTACACGAAGGCCCTCCTGTCCGCCGTGCCCATCCCCGACCCAGCGGTCGAGGCCCGAAGGGAACGCATCCTCCTGACCGGCGACGTGCCGAGCGCCATGCGGCCGCCACCGGGCTGCAACTTCCACACGCGCTGCCCCATCGCCATTGATTACTGCAAGCAGGCCCTGCCAGAGCTGCGAGAGGTCGGCGGCAATCATCTGGTAGCATGCCATCGCGTGGGCCCAGGAGCGCTCTGAGCATCAAGACCAAACGTTCCAGCAAGAGGCCTCTCCCAGAACGGAGGGGCCTCTTGCTGTGGGTGACCCTCACCGTCGTTCTTTCGGGATGCCTCTCCGAATCCGCCTCCTTCCAGAGGACAGGCGGACTGGCGCGCATCGCCGTCGCGGCACCATTCAGCGGCGAGAGCTACCTGACCGGGTATCGGGTCCTCTTCGCAGCGCGACTCGCCGTCCGTGAGTGGAACGAGCAGGGGGGTGTCGTCGGGCGGCGCATCGAGCTGATCGCCCTCGACGATGAGTCCCGGGAGCAGACAGCGCGCCTACAAGCTCGCGCCTTCACGCTCGATCGCGACCTGATTGGCGTCATTGGCCATCCGAGCCCTGCCTCCGCCAGCGCGGCTGCGCCGGTCTACAGCGCCGCCGGCCTGCCGGCCCTGCTGCTCGGTCCTATCGACAGCCCCCCGGGGAACGGCCCAGCCCTCGGCCTGTCGCCCTCGCTGGAGTCGCTTGGGCGCTCTGTAGCCACACTCGCTTCCGGCATGACCGCCCCGGCACCGAAGCGGCTCGCCCTGCTCTGGAGCGTCAACGACCCCCGAGAGAGGCAGGCGCCCATCGCCCTGTCCTTGATGCGGCGGCAACTTGAAGAAGCCGGGCTGGCCGTCGCTCTGCAGCGTGGCATCTCGAACCGCGCCGACGAAGCCGTTGCCGCAGCCGGCGAGATGTCGGGGTTGAGCATCGACCTGGTGGTCTTCCTGGGGGATGCCGACGAAGCCGCTGCCCTGAGTCGTGCGCTAGGTACTCTGCCCAAGCCCCCGAAGCTGCTCCTCGCGCCGTGGACGGTGGAGCCCCGCTTCCTTCAGCTCGCCGGCGGGAGTGCCGAGACGGTCTTCTACCTGGGCACCGCGCCCGATCCGGCGGATTTTGCACCGACGAGCGACTTCTACACCGCGTATCGCAACCTAGCCCTCGCCGCTGCCCTCGAGCTTGAGCCCGGGCCGGAGGGCCTGCTGGCCTACGTCGCCGCGAACCTCCTCCTTCAGGCCGCGCACGATGCCTGGCAAGCCAATCCTCGCCACAACCGCGAGGAGATCGCGGCAGCCCTGCGACGACCTGAGGGGTTCGCGACCCTCCTCGGAGTCCTGGCCTTCGACGACCAGGCCAGACGCACGCCGTTGCCGCTTTACTTGTTCCAGATCACCCGCCTGCGCTACGGAGGCCCGCCTCTCACAGTCGCGACCGTGGTGCCGTAGCCATGAAAGGCAGCGCGCCCGAAGGGTATCCCTGGTAACCATGGGCGGGTGGGCGGGAAGAAACTGCGTTCCCAAGGATCGTGATGCGAAGCGCTCATTATCCTCATGAGCATGAGAGAAGACCTATCAGAGTGGCGAGGGGGATCGCGGCGCGCCGATCCGCTGAACAGCCTGTATCACATGTGCTAGCATGAAAACGCATGGACACGGCCTACATTCGCAACTTCTGCATCATCGCCCACATCGACCACGGTAAGTCGACGCTCGCCGACCGCCTCCTGGAGGCCACCGGCACGATCTCGCAGCGTGAGATGCGCGAGCAGGTGCTGGACCAGATGGACTTGGAGCGCGAGCGCGGTATCACCATCAAGGCGCAGGCCGTCCAGATGCGCTACCGCGCCCGCGATGGACAAGACTACACGCTCCACCTCATTGACACGCCCGGCCACGTCGACTTCACCTACGAGGTGTCTCGCAGCCTGGCCGCCTGCGAGGGCGCCCTCGTCGTGGTGGATGCGACCCAAGGCATCCAGGCGCAAACGCTCGCCAACGTCTATCTCGCCCTCGAGCACAACCTCACGCTCATCCCCATCGTGAACAAGATCGATCTGCCCAGCGCCGAGCCGGAGCGAGTAGCGCAAGAGATCGAAGAGGTGCTCGGCATCCCCCGCTCCGACATCATCTTCGCTTCAGCCAAGGAGGGCATCGGCACCAGCGCCATCCTGGAGGCGATCGTCCGCCAGGTGCCACCACCGGTGGGCGTGGCGACAGGGCCGCTGCGGGCGCTCATCTTCGACTCGAAGTACGACCCGTACAAGGGCGTCATCGCCTACGTCCGTATCGTGGACGGCAGCTTGCGGCGCGCGCAGCGCCTCCTCCTCATGGCCAGCGGCGCCACCTCAGAGGCGCTGGAGGTGGGCGTCTTCCGCCCCACCCTCAGCCCGCAGGATACCCTCGGCGCAGGCGAGGTCGGCTACGTCGCCAGCGGCCTCAAGAACGCCCGCGAGTGTCAGGTGGGCGACACCATCACCCTCGAGACGCAGCCCGCCGCAGCGCCCCTGCCAGGCTACCGGCCGGCCAAGCCCATGGTCTTCGCGGGCCTCTATCCCAACATGCCGGAGGCGTACGGCGACCTCCGCGAGGCCCTGGAGCGCCTGCACCTCAACGACGCCGCCCTGTCCTTCGAGCCGGAGACCAGCGTCGCCCTTGGCCCCGGCTTCCGCTGCGGCTTCCTGGGCCTGCTCCACCTCGACATCGTCCGCGAGCGGCTGGAGCGCGAGTACAACCTGGAGCTGCTTATCACCGCTCCCAGCGTGGAGTACGTCGCGCTCCTCCACAACGGCGCCGAGGTCACCGTGGATAGCCCCGCCCAACTCCCGGCGCCTCAGCACATCGACGAGCTACGGGAGCCGTGGATGCGCCTCACCCTCATCACCCCCGCCCGCTATATCGGCACCATCATGGAGCTGCTGCACGCCCGGCGAGGCGAGTTCGCCCGCCTGGAATACCTGGAGCACGCCGGCAGCGACGGCGGCGAGGAGGCGGCGGGCGACCTGCGCGTGCTCTTGGAGTTCGATGCCCCCCTCGCCGAGGTCCTCGCCGACTTCTACGACGCGCTCAAGTCGCGCAGCCAAGGCTACGCCACCATGGACTACAGCTTCAGCGGCTATCGGCCCGCACCCTTGGTCAAGCTCGATGTCCTGGTCCACAACCAACCCGTGGACGCCCTCTCGCGCATCGTCCACCAAGACGACGCCTTCCGACAGGGGCGCGGCCTCGTCGCCCGCCTGCGCGAGCTCATCCCGCGCCAGCTCTTCGACGTGCCCATCCAGGCCGCCGTCGGCAGCCGCGTCATCGCCCGCGAGACCGTGCGCGCGCTACGGAAGAACGTCCTCGCCAAGTGCTACGGTGGCGACATAACCCGCAAACGTAAGCTCCTCGAGAAGCAGGCCGAGGGCAAGCGCCGCCTCAAGCGCCTCGGCCAGGTCGACGTCCCGCCGGAGGTCTTCACCGCGGTGCTGCGGAGAGAGGAGGGGAGCTAACGTGCAGATGCTCAACTCGCTGAAGACTGTGACCACATCTTAGGAAGCGAGCGTGCTCGCCAATCGGGTTTTAGACGCAATTCTGACCGTGCTCGCATGGATAGTCGTCCCGGTACAGGTGGTTACCACGCTCATTCTTGGGCTCCTTGTATCCCTGACGTTCGGCCTTCTTTTGCTACCGTTCAGTCTCGTCTGGATGGTTCTACTCTTCCCCATGCTTGGGGTCTCCTGGCTGTGCAGCAAGCTCGAACTGCTCCGGAACCCCATCGGTTTAGTTGGTGTCCCGTGGGCAGTCATCGCCAACACGTACGCCTGTCTGATTCCTTCCATGGGCGAACTCGAGAACCGTGCCACAAAGCTGATGCTTACAGAATCTTGGCCGTACTCCTGGGAGTTCTGGCAGTTCCAAACCGGCCGGCTCGACATAGCTTCGACTGAGGCCACGCCCTTGCGCGAGCTCCTGATGCGGGTGTCGCGCAACGATGCCGTGAAGCAACAGGCACTCGGCCGTCTGGAGCGGGGTGAGCAACTCGACCAGCGGATGTAATTGAACGAGTTTGGTAGATTCGCATTTGCCGACGCTTTTCGGTCATGCTACAAACGAAGTCATGAAAGCCGTGGTTCTGATGGCGGGCGCCGGCAAGCGCATGGCCACGTACTACGAGGGGCCAAAGCAGCTCTTGCCCGTCAACGGCAAGCCGGTTGTCGAATACCTGCTCGATCAGCTAGTGTCTCATGTGGACGGGTTTGTCTTCGTGGTCGGCGGCCCGAATGAACGGCTAATCCAGGAGCACTTCGCCAGCGGGGAATATAAGGGCGTTCCAATTACATTTGTGCGGCAGGAAGAGCAACTGGGTTTGGCGCATGCTTTCCGCACGGCGCGCGACCATCTTAGCGGGCGATGGATCGGCAGCGTGGGCGATGACATTTTTGGCGAAGGCGACTTGTCTCTTTTGATTGAAGCGGACGGTTCGGCCGTGCTAGCTTACCATGTGCCGAATCCAGAAAATTTTGGCGTGCTGGTCACGGACGACGCGGGGAACTTGCTGAAGGCGGTGGAGAAGCCGAAAGAGTTTGTGTCGGACCTGGTGTGGGCGGGAGCGATGGTGATGGACGAGGATTTTTTTGCCGTTGAGGTTGCCCCGTCGGCGCGGGGTGAGTATGAAACGCCGGACGTGTGGACCAAACTCATTCAGGAACGCGGCAAAAAGATCAAGGTAGTGCGCGGCAGCTTGTGGCTGCCGGTCAACGACAAAGCGCAGTTGGACGAGGCCGAGCGAATACTGCGCAGCATGTGAAAGATTCATGTCCGCAGGCGCCGCTTAGATCGCCTCCTACGCCGTAGCGCTGCGATCTCCCAGTCCCTACCACGTGGGCTTGTCTGCATTTAGGCGCGACGAACTGTTTCTCACTGACCTTGTTCAAAACCAGCGTCTCCGCGAGGGTCGCAAGCACACTGTTATACTGGTAAGGATGCGATCGGGACCACGAACGTGCGCGTAGGCGTCATCGGCGGCGGCGTGGCCGGCCTCACTATCGCCGACGAGTTGGCCCGCTCCGGCCACGAGGTCGCCGTCTTTGAGAAGTGGGGGCAGCTGGGGGGCGCCGTCTACACCTTCCGCATCGCCGACACCCGCCTCGAGTGCTTCTACCATCATCTCTTCGCCGGCGACCGTTACGCCGTTGACCTCCTCGATGACCTCGGCCTCAGCGACCGTCTCCGCTGGTACGACTCGAAGGTCGGCTTCTTTAACAACGGACACATCTATCCCTTCGTCACGCCCGGCGACCTGCTGCGCTTCACCCCCCTGCCGCTGCTCGACCGCATCCGCCTCGGCCTAGTCGGCCTCTACCTGCGCCGCCGCGCCGACTACCAGCGCTACGAGGACGTCACCGCCCGCGACTGGATCCGCCGCTACGCCGGCGAGCGCATCTACAACACGGTCTGGGGCCCACTCCTCAACGGCAAGTTCGGCGACCAGGCCCCGAACGTCGGCATGGTCTGGTTCTGGGGCAAGATCTTCGTCCGCTTCGCCTCGCGCGCCGGCCTCCGCCAGCGCGAGAAGCTGGGCTACATCCACGGCGGCTTCAGCACCATGACCGACGCCCTGGCCGAGCGCATACGCGCCCATGGCGGCACGCTGCATGTCGGCCAGCCGGTGCAGCGCATCCTGGTGGAGGATGCGCGGGTCGTAGGGCTTGAGGTGAAACGCGTTCGGGGCAGCCTGCGCGAAGAAGAGGATGAAGCTTCCTCGAACAGCGGCCCCACGGAGCGCCACCTGTTCGACGCCGTTGTCTGCACCGCCCCCTCTTACGAGCTCGCGCGCATGGCGCCGGAGATCACGGGAGACTACGCCGAGCGGCTGAGCTCGGTCCACTACCAGGCGGCAGTGGTGATGGTGTTGGTCCTGAAGCGCTCCCTCTCCCCCATCTACTGGATGAACATGAGCGACCCGGAGATGCCTTTCGTGGCGGCCATCGAGCACACGAACTTCATACCGCCGGAGGAGTACGGCGGCCGGCACATCCTCTACCTCTCCAACTACGTCGCGCAGGACGACCCCCTCGTTCGCATGCGCCCCGACGAAGTCCTGGCCCGCTTCGTGCCCGCTCTCCAGCGCATCAACCCCGAGTTCGACCCCTCCTGGGTAGAGCGGCGCTATCTCTTCAAGGACGAGGCTGCCCAGCCCATCGTCACGCCGGGCTACGGACGCCGCATCCTGGACCACCGCACGCCCATCGTTGGGCTCTATCTAGCCAACACCAGCCAGATCTACCCAGAGGACCGCGGCAGCAACTACAGCATCCGGCTCGGCCAGACGGCGGCACGGCTGGTGCTCGAAGACACCGCTCGGCTCCGCTCGACGACGCCGGCTCCCTCGCGCTAGGGCTCCGGCGATTGCACGGGCTGGAAACAAGCCCGCCGTGTCAGATCAAGGCGAAGAGCACCCAAATCCGTGCCCACCGACCTTCCAGATGAAACCTAACGTCGGTTGCGGGTCACGCTACCCAGGTCTATACTGACCGCTAACAATGTGCCGCTTTTCACAGGTTCCGTTCCCGTCTCCGCTTAGGAGAGGGCAGGCTGAGGGACACCCCCTCCTATGAGCGACATCACGGTCATCGGCACGGGCTACGTCGGCCTCGTGACCGGCGCCTGTTTCGCCGATCTGGGCAACCATGTCACCTGCGTCGACATCAACCCCACCGTCATCGACCGGTTGCGCCGCGGGGAGATGACCATCTACGAGCCAGGGCTTGACGACCTCGTGGAGCGCAATGCCCACGCCGGCCGTCTCGCCTTCACCTCCTCCTACGACGAAGGGCTAGCCCGTGCCGACTTCGCCTTCGTGGCCGTGGACACGCCCCCCGGCACCGAAGGTGAGGCCGATCTCGCCTCGGTGCGTCGCGCCGCGGAGAGCATCGCCCACAGCATGCGCGGGCCACTGATCGTGGTGAACAAAAGCACCGTTCCCATCGGCACCGGCGACCTGGTCGCCGGCATTATTCAGCGAACCAACGGCTCTGTCCCCTTCGGCGTCGCCTCTAATCCCGAGTTCCTCCGCGAGGGCTCGGCGGTCAACGACTTCCTTCACCCCGACCGCATCGTCATCGGCGCTTCCGATCCCGCTGTCGCCGAGAAGGTGCGGGGCCTCTACGCGACGCTCGACTGCCCCATTCTCATCACCGACCTGAACACGGCGGAGCTGATCAAGTACGCTTCCAACGCTTTCCTCGCGACCCGCATCTCCTTCATCAACGAGATCGCCGCCATCTGCGCCGCCTACGGCGTAGATGTGAAGACCGTGTCCCGCGGCATGGGCCTCGACAAGCGCATTGGCGTCAGCACCCTCGAGGCCGGCTTGGGCTACGGGGGCTCCTGCTTCCCCAAGGACATCCAGGCCCTTGAGCACATGGCCGCCATCCAGGGGCTCCATCCTGAACTCCTAAGGGCGGTGATGGAGATCAACCGCGACCAGCGCCGCCTCGTAGTGCAGCGCCTGCGCGACATCTTCGGCTCCCTCGACGGACGCCACATCGCGGTCCTGGGCCTCTCCTTCAAGCCAAATACCGACGATGTCCGCGAGGCGCCCGCTCTGGCCGTCATTCGCCTTCTCCAGGCCGAGGGCGCGCGGGTGCGGGCCTACGATCCCGTCGCGGTCCCTGCGGCGCAACGGCTCGTGAGCAACGTCGAGTTCGCCGACAGCGCCTACGCGGCCGCGGCCGGCTGCGACGCTCTCGTCGTCGCCACCGAGTGGAACGAGTTCAGGCAGCTCGACCTTGGCCGCCTTCGAGAATCCCTCCGCTGCCCCGTCGTTATCGACGGCCGGAACATCTACGACCCGACCGACATGGCCCGGTTAGGCTTCATCTACCGCGGCATCGGTCGCGGCTACGACCCCATCGACCAGGCGCTCATCCAGAGCACGACCCTCGCCGCTCTGTAGAAGGCCTTGACGACCCCACACGCTCCGGCGGCCGACCTCGAGGCGCTCCTCGCGCCGTATCGAGGCACCAAAGGGACCCTCCTCGAAGCGCTGCACCTCATCCAGGAGCACTTCGGCTGGATCTCCCCGGAATCCCTGGACGTGCTGGGGCGCGTCCTGAACATGACCCGCAACCAGCTCTGGGGTGTCGTCACCTTCTACGCCGACTTCCGCACCCAGCCGCCACCGCCCTACGCCATCGGCATCTGCCACGGCCCCACCTGCCACATCCAGGGCTCCGAGCGCATCCAGAGCGTGCTGGAGCATCACTGGCGCATCCGGCAGGGAGTGCCCAACTCCACAGGTCAGGTCGAGCTCCAGCTCCTCCAATGCTCCGGTCTCTGTCACCTAGCCCCGTGGCTCACCGTGAACGGCCAGACGCTCGCCCACGTCACCCCAGCCACAGTTCGCGAGCGGCTCCAGGAAGCCGGCGTGCCGCGCCCACCTCTACAAGTCGAACTCACCAGATGAGCATTCCCTACCTGCGCTACCCCAAAGGCCCGCCCTTCAGGGCGGCGGTTGAGAAACCCATCACGCTATGACTACCCTCGCTGACCTTCGCCCCCAGGCCGACGCCATCTGGCGCGCCCACCGTCCCGGCGACAAGCCCTGGCTCACCGTCGGCCTCGGCTGGTGTGGCCTCAACGACGGCGCCCTGGAGACGCTGACCGCGCTACGAAACGAAGTCGCGCGGCGCGGCCTCGATGTCGTCGTCGGCCAGGTCGGCTGCAACGGCATGTGCTGGGCGGAGCCCCTCGTCGAAGTATCGTTCCCCGGGCGACCCATCGCCCTCTACGGGCCCATCCGTGAAGCCGACGTGCCCGGGTTTGTCGATCGAGTCCTCGTGAGCGGCGGCATCTTCGAGGAGCGAGCCATCGGCGTCCGCCACAGCGAGCCGTTCGACTTTGTCCCGCCCGTGGCGGACCACGACTTCTTCCGTCAGCAGGAGCGCCGCCTCCTCGAGCGCGCCGGCGTCGTCGACCCAGAATCGCTCGACCACGCCATCGCCCTCGGCGCCTACCAGGGCCTCGAGCGCGCCCTAGGCATGGAGCCCACGGAGATCATCAAGGAGATGAACGACTCGGGCCTCGGCGGGCGCGGCGGCGCCTTCTTCCCCGCCGGCCGCAAGTGGGACTTCCTCCGCACGGCTGCTGGCTCTCCCAAGTACCTCCTCTGCAACGCCGATGAGGGCGACCCGGGCGCCTTCGTGAACCGCCTCCTCCTCGAAGGAGACCCGCATCTCGTCATCGAGGGGATGCTTATCGCCGCCAAGGCCACCGGTGCCGAGTACGGTTTCATCTACATCCGTTCCGAATACCCTCTCGCCATCAAGAGGATGCGCCTCGCCCTCGAACACGCCCGCGCTCACGGCCTCGTGGGCCAGAACGTGCTGGGCAGCGGACTCAACAGCGAGCTGAGCGTCATCGAAGGCGCGGGCTCCTACGTCGTCGGCGAGGAGACGGGCCTCATCGCTTCCATAGACGAGGGGCGGGCGATGCCCCGCATCAAGCCCCCCTTC
>DATDQG010000034.1:0-19067 GCA_035292365.1 Dehalococcoidia bacterium | reverse complement strand
GCTTGCTGGGGGAGATTGACATGACGCGACAGGAGCTGCTTCAGAGGATCTCGATCAATCCCAATATCTGCTTCGGGAAGCCCTGCATTCGAGGCCATCGCATATGGGTGTCCCTTATCCTCGATTTCCTGGCCAGCGGTTCGACCATCGGAGACATCCTTGAAACGTATCCTGGCCTCGAGGAGGCGGATGTGTATGCCTGCATTGCCTACGGGGCTGAAGCCGCCAGCGGACGCTACATCGAGATTCCGATTGAGACGGCGACGTGAGGCTGAAGCTTGACGAGAACCTGGGACGATTGACGCCGACCTACTTCGTCAGGCTGGACATGATATAAGCACTGTCCCCGAACAAGGCTTGTATGGCGCCACGGACACGGAGATCATCCAGACTTGTCGTGGTGACCGCAGATGTCTCGTCACACTGGACTTAGATTTCGGAAATCCGCTCATCTTCAATCCATCAGACTATAACGGTATTGCCGTGCTCAGGCTGCCGGCCAGGACGACTCCGCGGGATTCGACCGACGCCCTGCGAACGTTGATCGGGGGTCTGGACAAGGAAAGCATCGAGCAGAGGTTGTGGGTTATCCAGCGCGGGCGGATCCGCGTGTATCAACCGGAAGAGACAGAAAAGGCCTAGGAAGCTGTGGTGCTCATAGGGCAACAGGGCTCGTCGCCCACTTCCATTTGTGACTGGGTGAGCCATTTGACAGAGCTCTGCCCAACACCCTCTGTGCTCACGCACAATCTTTGGTAAGATTCCACAACTGCTCGGTACCGATTAGGATTCAGAGGACACCATGGCTGGACTCCCATCTTCAGTGGCTCGGCCAAGGGAGAATGCAATCCGCATGGCCGACGTGCTGGGTGCTTTTTCCTTAGCGGGCGATCTGGCCGTGGGACTGCAGCCGGAACACGGGACGCGGTCGTGCTACATCGGCATGCGCATCGCTCAAGCTTTGGGCCTGGGGTCTGAGGATCGCATCAATCTGTATTATGCGGAGCTACTGAAGGACGCTGGGTGCACAGCGTATACCAGTCAGTTGGCAACGCTCTGGCTCACGGATGAGATCGTCGCGAAGCGAGAACTCCTGTTCCTCAGAGACTTCCACAACCCGGCGGATATACTTTTCTGGCTGATGCAATACGTGGCGGCCGGAGCGCCTCTCGCGACGAGGGCAACACGGATGCTGGACTTTTTGAAAGACGGGCAAGGCGACATGCGAGAGGGATTTGAGAGCACCTGCCAGATGGCCGCGCGTATCGCCCACCGGTTAGGTATGCCTGATGCCGTTCAGAACGCGCTGATGAATGTTTTTGAGGAGTGGGACGGAAGGGGAATGCCGCAGGGCAGGCGTGGCGGCTCCATTCCGATCATCTCCCGCATCGTTCTTGTAACGAGCTATTTGGATATCTTTCACAGAATCGGAGGCCGTGAGGCGGCACAGCGCTTGGCGCGTGAGCGAAGGGGCAAAGCCTTTGATCCCTCCGTCGTCGATGCCTTCCTCTCCGTGGGTCAGGAAGAAGGATTCTGGGAGGGACTGGAACACGAGCGCGTTTGGGAAACGGTCCTTTCATTAGAGCCCGAAGAATCGCCTCACAAGTATATTGGAGAGGAAAAGCTGACAGACGTAGCCCTGTGTTTTGCCGACTATGCCGACATGAAGTCTCCTTACATGCTCGGCCATTCGCGACGAGTAGCGGATATTGCAGTGCGGATCGCGCGGCGTATGTTAATTTCCGACGCACAGATTCTCGACATCTATCGCGCCGCGCTCGTACACGATATCGGGGTTGTCGCTGTGCCATCCTTTGTGCTGAACCAGCCGCGCGAGCGGCTAACGGAGGCTGCCGCCGAGCAAGTACGCCTTCACCCCTACTATTCGGAGCGGATCCTTTCCAGGATCCCCGCCTTTCACGCGATCATCCCATCCGTGGCAGCGCATCACGAACGCATTGACGGCCAGGGGTACCACCGCGGACTTCCGGGCGCTCAAATACCGCTACCGGCACAGATCATAGCCGTGGCTGACCGCTTCGATGACCTGACGCATGACCAGCCTGACCATCCCGCTCTCGAGGTTGACGAGGCATTAGGCATCATGCGCCAGGAGGCGGGCCCTGGTCTTGCACCCGACGCCTTTAGGGCGCTTGCCGAGGAACTAGGCGGGCTGACTCGTCCAACACGGCAACGAGCTCACCAGCATGAGTGGCCTGCGGGGCTTACTGATCGGGAGGTAGAGGTCCTGCGCGCCGTCGCTAAAGGTCTCAACAGGCAGGAGGCTGCGAAGGCGCTCTTCGTGAGCGAGGGCACGGTTCGTTCTCATTTGGAGCACATCTACACGAAGATCGGCGTTTCGAATCGGTCTGGTGCCACGCTGTTTGCCGTCGAGCACGGCTTGCTCCCATAACGGATCAGCCTCCTCCTAAGTACCTCCTGAGTCGGGCGAAATGCCCGCTGAAACTGCGACAAAATCTGACGAACGTCAGATGCCTAAGCCGTGTGCACGCTCCACAATGGCCTCAACTTCAGTAGGAGGTGCTCGCATGGCAACTACGACGGTCCTGAACGGGCTGAGCGTGCAGGGGATCCAGGACATGGTGGCGATGGTGAAAGCACAGCCACAGGCGGCCAGGGCGGTCTTCTACGCCACCACCATCTGGAAAGGCGGATTTCACAATGAGGCCACGGTCAAGGTCTTCTCGTTGGGCGGCGCCCGGAACGACACATCGCGGAAACAGCCGTTTCGCATCGTCGGAGACCACCCGCAGGAGCTCTTGGGAACTGACGCAGGCCCAAGCTCGGTGGAGGTGCTGCTCTCGGCCCTCGGGCACTGCCTGGCTTCGGGATGGGCTACGTACGGCGCGCATATGGGCATTCCGGTAGAGGCGCTCCGCGTGGAGGTGGAGGGTGACATGGACCTACAAGGTATGCTGGCCCTGCCGGAGCCTGGGGTGGTCCCGCCCGGCTTTCAGGAGCTCCGAGCGACGTACTACGTCAAGAGCGGCGCTCCAAAGGAGCAACTTGAGCAGCTTGCCAAGATGTCGGAGGACCTCTCCCCCACCCGGCATTCCTTGAGAGCTGTCAAATTCTCCTCGCGTTTGGTCATCGAACAGTAATCCGAGCGATCGGCAAATCGACCTTGCACAAGGCCATCGGGTGATCGGTGCCACACACATACCGCTCGGTACGGATAATTGAAGAATATTCGAGGAGGTGACCCAAATGACCCAGATATCCCCGAAGACTGCATCTCAGCTGGTTGCCGAAGCTAGGCAGCAGATCGAGAACCTGCCGCCAGAGAGGGTGGCGACAGAGGCAGGCTCAGGAGACGCGCTCCTCGTCGACATTCGTGAGCCCGATGAGCGGCTGCAGAACGGCTTTATCGCTGGCTCAGTCAGCGCGCCGCGCGGTATGCTCGAGTTCTGGGCGGATCCGACCAGCCCCTACCACAGAGAAGAGTTCCAGCCCGGCCGGCGCATAGTTCTCTACTGCGCTTCAAGCGGTCGCTCGGCTTTGGCAAGCGCTACCCTCGGCCAACTAGGCTACACAAACGTCGCCCATCTCGATGGCGGCTTCAAGGCTTGGAAGGAGGCCGGTTTGCCAGTTGAGAAACCACAGTAAATCATACCGTAGGGGCGACCAGCTTGGTCATCCCTATAGCAATTCTGCCGATGCTGTAAGGGCGTTCGATTGAACGCCCTTACACCCCATTAAGCGAAGGCCTACCCTACCGTCGTCCCCTTGAGGTGCGTCGCGAAATGGGCGAGCGTGCGCGCCCAGGCTTCGCGGGCGGCCTCGGGGTGGTAGTTGGCGCCGGTGTCGTTGTGGAAGGCGTGCGCCGCGCCAGGGTAGACGACGATCTCGTACCGGATGCCCGCTGTCTTCATGGTCTCCTCAAGCGCCGGGATGCCCGCGTTGATCCGCTCGTCCAGGCCACCGTAGATGCCGAGCATGGCTGCTTTGATGTTGGGCACATCCTCAAGCGCGGGCGCGGGGCCATAGAAGGGCACCGCCGCTCGCAGGTCCGGCCGCTTCGTCGAGAAGCGCCAGGTGAGGCCGCCGCCGAAGCAGAAGCCAACGCAGCCGAGCCTGTCGTTCTGGACGAAGGGCATGCTCTTGAGGTGGTCCAGGCTCGCGCTGAGGTCGGCCATGAACGCCTCGGGCGGGATGCTGCTCAGCGCGCCGCGGAAATCAGCGGGGTCGGGGAACTTGTCGGTGCCGCCGACGCGCGACACGAGGTCGGGCGCAAGAGCGACATAGCCGGCCTTGGCGACGCGCCGCGCCACGTCGCGGATGTGCGGCACCAGGCCGCGGTTCTCGTGGATGACGATGACGCCTGGGTATCGCCCCAGCGCTCTGGGTCGAGCGATATAGGCAAGCATCGTGCCCGCCTCACCTTGATAGTCGATCGGACTCGCGCTGATCTCGGGGTCGTCCGGGGAGATCGTGACGCCCTCGGGCGCGCGGCTGACCTCGTTGCGCGGCGGAACCGGCGCCTCGTCCCGCACCCAGAGCTCGGCTACGCTAAGATGGGCCTTTTCCAGCTCGACGAGCGCCGCCGCGGCGCTGCCGGCGATGGCCTCGGCCTGACGCAGCAGCTCACGACCGCTCATGCGCCCGTCTTGGTACTCCTCGATCATCTCGCCCAAAAGGTAGTCTTGAAGCGCGTTCACGCTATGCTCCTTGTCATTAGAGGGCGGCTTAGTGGCGCTAGTCTAGCACGACCACATGCTTGCGTCAGGAACGAGCGGCGCGAGGATGACCGCTCAAACGGTCATCCGCGAGATGGTCCACTGGGAGCCTCCGCGTTGCCGTGTCGCGTACGTCGCCCTACAATCGAAGGGATAGGCCCTGCCTGCCGATGGGCAAGACCAGGATAGGAGAGACCATGAGCAAGCTCGCCGATCTGCTGACCCGCGTCAGTCGTGGCCCCCAAACGCGCATGGGGTTCGGTCCGCGCTCCACCGATCAGGTGCCGCCGTTGCTGCTGCTGGCGTCGGGGGAGGCCCGGGCTCTGCCGGCGGAAACGGCGGGGCGCGTGGATGCCTTCCTCGTCACCGAGGGGCCTACCGAGCCGCCCGCGGCCGAGAGCCTCGTGTGGGGAGCGCAGGCGAGCACGGCGGAGACGGGTCCCCTCCGCGAGGCCGGCGGCGACTTCCTCGCTTTCGAGCCGGCGCAGGCTCCCGCTTCCGTGCTGAACGAGGAGACTCTGGGCAAGGTGCTCGTGGTCGACCCGGAGGCTTCCGACACCGTCCTCCGCGCCACGGACGCCCTTCCCATCGATGCGACGCTGCTCGACTTGACCGATGGCGCGCTTACCGTCGAACGGCTCATGAGCGCCTACCGCGTAGCGGGACTCGTGCGCAAGCCCCTCATCGTCGTCGCCGAGCCATCGTGGGGACGGGATGAGCTCGTGGCCCTGCGCGATGCCGGTGCCCTTGGCGTCCTGGTCCGTTTGCCGGTCGCCGAGGGCACGATCGCCCGTCTCCATGACATCATCGGCGCCCTGCCGCCGCGCAAACGTCCGCGGCCACGCGGCGAGGCGCTCCTGCCCGCGATGCGCGAGGAGCAGCCCACGGCGCTGCCGCCGGAGATCGAGGAGCCGGACGAGGACGATGACGATTAGAGGCCAGCCTACCTCTTTTGTCCCAACCGCCTTTTGTCCGAACCGCCCACCCGTGCGTTGACTGCGTAGTCTGAGGACGGGATGGGTGGAAGCCACAGACGAGCGTCGTTTCCTTCGGCTCTAAAGGAGGTCACCATGTCCGCAAGCTACTTCCGAACCCTGATCGGCTACAACCGCTGGGCTTGGAGCCGTGTCCTCGACCGCGTTGCAGAGCTCACCGCGGACGAGTACTCGTCTCGCCGGTTCAACTTCGGCAGCGTCCGCTCGACTCTCGGCCACATATCGGGCACCGAAGCGGCGTATCTCGCCCGGCTGATGGGTAAGCCTTCACCGGCGCCGCGGACCGAGGATGACTTCCCGACCTTCGAAGTGCTGCGCCGTCGTTGGGAGCAGCAGTTCGCGGAGCAAAAGGCGTTCGCCGATTCGTTGACGGACGAGATGGTGGGACAGAGCTTCAGCTATATCGCCGGAAACGGGCGAGAAACGACTTGGCGGCGCGACCTTTTCCTTGGCCAGCTGCTCAATCACAGCACCCAGCATCGAGCCGAAACCGCCATGGCGATTACCGAGTTCGGCCACTCGCCGGGCGATCTCGACGTCTCTCTGTACGTGCGGGAGAACGGCCCGACCCCGTGAACTTGACGCCAGCGCGGAGCCAACTGCACGCCAGGGGCCCATCGGTCCTGTCGACGAAGGCCCGCCGGCGCCCCGAGAGGTATGTCCCCACCTCCTTGGTGTCTCTCCGTCCTCACTGAGATGCGCTTCGCATGGGTCCGCGGCTCTGAGCCTCTTCCAGGCCGCACCTGGCCGCTGGTGGCAGCGGTGCTCGTGCTGGCCCTCGCCGGCGGCGCGCTGACGGTGGCGGTGCATCCGATCGCCGCTTTCGCCGTGCTGGCGGCGGGGATTGTGGGCCTCGTCATGGTGCAGGACGCCTTCATCGCGCTTCTGGTCAGCATTGGGGTGCTCTACCTGCTTCCCTTCGGGGTCTTGCCGCTGGGCTTCCTGGGCGGGTTGAAACCGACGCTCCTTGACGCCTCTCTGACGGTGCTGCTGCTCGTCTGGCTGCTGCGTCGACTCGCGCGCCCGGAGGAACCACCTGTCCTAACGCCGGTCGCCGGGCCGCTCGCCCTGTTCCTGGGGCTCGCGTTTGTCTCCCTCATCCTGGGGATCGAGTCCACCAGCGACGAGGTGCTCCGCTTCTTCATTAAAACCGTCAACAGCCTCTTGTTCTATGTCAGCGTCGTGAACGTGATGCGCGATAGGCCGCAGCTCCTGACGGCGGTGCGGGCGCTGACCGCACTGGCGATCGCAGCGGCGGCGATTGCTCTGATGCTCTACTTCCTCAGCACCGACCTGGCGAACCGGCTCCTTAGCCTGCTGCGACCCCTTGGCTATCCATCCGGCGACGTGCTGCGCTTCATCGCCTACACCGACACGCAACGGGCCATCGGCACCGCCATCGACCCCAACGTACTGGGTGGGATGCTGCTGATCGCCCTGCCGCTGCTGCTGGTCCAGCTTTTCGGCGAGGTGCAGACCCTGCCGCGGCGCTGGCTGACCGTCGGCCTCGGCCTCGTCGTTCTCGCCCTGCTACTCACCTACAGCCGCTCCTCCTGGATCGGCGCCGTTGGCGCCGCTCTCTTCGTCATCGCGACCCGCTACCGGCGCGCTGTGCTGCCGCTTGCCGGCCTGCTGGCAGCGTTGCTCTTGCTGCCACAGGGCGAGCTCTTCGTCGGCCGCTTTCAGGAGGGTATCGCCTTTCAGGACCTCGCTGCGCAGATGCGTCTCGGCGAGTACAAGGACGCCCTGGCCCTCATCGAACGGTACCCATGGTTCGGCGTCGGCTTCGGCCAGTCGCCGGACGTGAGCCTCTACGTCGCTGTCGCCAGCATCTATCTGCTCATCGCGGAGCAGATGGGGCTCATCGGGCTTGCCGCCTTTCTGCTCACGATGGCGACGTTCGCCATCTGGATGGCCCAGCAGCGCCGGACAGCGACCGATGCGCCGCTCAAGGCGCTACAGTTGGGACTCAACGCCGGCGTTGTCGGCGCCTTGGTCGCCGGCCTCTTCGACCATTACTTCATGAACCTCCAGTTCCCGCACACCGTCGCCCTCTTCTGGCTGTTTGTCGGCCTCGCGGCGGCGGCCTCGCGGCTGGGTGGGCTGGAGCCTGCTTCGGCGGAAAACGAGGGTGCTATACTGATAAGACCGAGCGGCGCCGCCCCCATCGTCTAGCGGCCTAGGACATCACTCTTTCAAGGTGGAGACCGGGGTTCGATTCCCCGTGGGGGCACCAGTGTGGCTGATTTCGACGATAGCCGATACGAGCGGATAGCCGATATGACAACGACCAAGGCGACCGACACGCGCGTTGACCCGAAAGGCGGACGCGCCCATGCTCGCTGAGCCGCGAGGCTTCCCGCAAGCAGAATCCGCGCCCCTCTACGCCCTTCTCGGGAATGGCACACTCGACAGCCGCATCGCGGCCCTGTTCTGGCTGGCTGCCGAGCACGCCGCCTCCATCATGGTGACGGCGCTGCCGCGCCTCGCGGGCAAGACCACCACCCTCAACACCTTCCTGCGTTTTACCGCGCCCGACACGACCTTCCGCGTCATCCAGGGCGACCACGACCCATTCGAGTTTGTCCACGAGCCCCCGTCGCCCAAGCGCTACCTCATCGCCAACGAGTTCAGTCCCGCTCCTGTGCCGACCTACCTCTGGGGCCCGAAGGTGCCGCTGTTCCTGGAGGCAGGACGCGCCGGCCACCCGCTGGCCGTCACCATGCACGCCGACGCATTCGATGAAGTGGCCTCGCTGCTAGCCCAGACAGGCGTCGCCGAGCGGCACCTCGCGGCGCTGGACCTGTACGTGCTGGTGCGGGTCGTGCCCTCTCGCGCAGGTCCCATCCGGCGAGTGGTCGAGGTGCGGCAACTGCTCAGTGAGGACGACGGCCCACTCCGCACAGACATGCTCGTCGAGTGGCAGCCAGACAGCGACACCTTTCGCCATCATGAGCCCGAGTCGCTGCTCAAAGGGATCATCCCCCCACCTTCGTGGCGACTCGACGAGGTGAAGGCCGAACTTGCGCGACGCGCTGCCGTGCTTGCGGGAGCCGCCGACCAGGGCGCGCTCCAGCGCGAGGGCCTTCGCGCGGTGCTTGAGGCGTACCGGCGAGATGCGGATGCGGCGGCAGCGCTGTATCGCAGCTAAGGGAGGTTTAGAGCCGGCCGACCGCTGCTTCCGAGTAGAATGCCAGCACGGCCTCGCGCATTGCCACGCCGCCGCGGCGTCCTGATGCGTATTGAGCTCTCAAGTAGTCGAAGTGCTGCCACCACGCGGAGCGCAGCGCTCCTGAGTCAAAGCCCAGCCGGCGGGCGAGCCGGCCAAGAAGCTCCGGGTCGTCTGAGTGGACCAGGCCGCCGCGTGCATCGCGCCAGGCCGCCGGCGCCCAGCCGAGCCCGCTCGGCTCCTCCCCATCGAGCAGCCACAACGAGGAGACCTGCCGCCGATAGCCCGTCGTGGTCCGATCGGCGCTGACGAAGCAGACCGCCGTGACCCCGGCCATGGCCTCCCGGGGCACGGACAGGGGCTCGGCCTCAAGCTGCGCCACGAGCTCGGACATCAAGCCCGCGTGCATCGTCGCCGCAAGGGCGTACCCTTGCTGCAACATCGCGAACAGATCGCGGACGGCCGGCCCCCAGAGATACGAGGGCAGCTGCGAGGAGATCTCGTTTACGAGGATGATCGTGTGACGGGGATCGGTAGCATCGACGAAGTCGAACGTCTCGGCGCCGCCGCGCGTATAGACGGGCTCTACATCCGGCGGCAGCAGCGCAAGCAAGGCCGTGAGGGTGGTGGACTTACCCGCCAGGCTGGGCTCGGCCGCCACGATGAGCGAGCCGTGTCGCTCGAGGACGAGCCAGAGGAGCGATGCGAGCCGCAGGTCGAGACTGCCCGCCTCGACCAACTGGAAGAGCGAGAGCTGTGTAGCGGCCGGGCCCCAGTGCGCCCCCCACCAGTCGTACGGCTCGCGATACGAGCGGAGCACGAGGTCTAGCCGGGTGTTAGCAGCACCTTGACGAAGGCCAGCACTTCCTGACACCGGCGCCACAGCACCGGTATGTTGATCCCCCAGCCGATGCCGAAGACGTTGCCCGTCAGCAGCCGCTCGTCCACTGGGTTCCAGTACGCGGCGCGCAGCCGCGCCTCGGTGTCGATCCAGGGATAGCGCAGGTCGTAGGGCACCCAGCCGAAGGCCTTCCCCTGCCAGGTGCGCTGCTCGGGTGGCTTCTGCAGCTCCTGGACGACGACGGCTACCACGGTGGCGGTGACCGCGATTTGGATGGTGCGTCGCAGGAAGTTCATAGCACGATTATAAGGCAACTGGGCCAACTGTGCCGGTCGAATACTCGCCGGGGGGCGAACGGCCGGTCGCCCTCCGCGATTGGCCCATGGTACCCTTTGTGTTGGATACTACGACCAATGGGCCTACCCGCGACGTCGCCCTCATCCAACTCTCTCCCAGAGGGGGCTTTGTTGAAAGAGCATCATCTGGGAGAGAGTTTTGCAACATCTAACTGACTTCTGGAACAGAACATGGACGTCTAAGACGCTAGGTCGTGGTAGAATGAACAGCGAAACTGACGCTGTGGGAGTTCTACATGCCAGACGGCCAAGGGAAGCTCAGCCCTGCAGAAATCACTTACGTCCACACTTGGATGGCGCGCCTAGCGAACGGAATACCAATTTGCCCGTTATCGCACCATCAAAATTGGATTGTAGCCGATCATGTCGGTCAGAGCATGAACTATCCAGCCTCACCAAAGTTCCTGCCCGACATAGCCTATCCACATGTCATAGTTATTTGTGCTGCATGTGGATATACGATGTTGCTGAATGCGAGCATCCTTGGATTATTTCCAATACCGGCAACTGGAAATGTCACAAGATAACCCGTCGCCAAAACAGCCAAACATTTATAACCCCCAACACGATCTATTATATCCTCCGATGCAGGAGGATATAGTCGTGAACCGATGGCGACTCCAAACGCTTTTAGAAGAAAGGGAGAGAACACAGAAACGACGACGATTAGAAGACTCATTTCCTTGGATTGGTGTGCTACTGGCGTTTATGCTCCCGCTAGTAACGAGTGACTTCAAGCCATTCTTAGCTATTTCAGGTGAAACATGGAAGGCGATTTTTGTGATAGGAGCGGCGTACTCAGGATTCAAAACGATCCAAGTTTGGTGGACTATGTTCCGTCAAGGAAAGGAGAATACTCAGACACCAGCGGAGATAGTTCAGGCATTAGTGGACGAAATGAAGACGCAACGTGCTGAATATCTGCAGGAGCCAGCGCCATTACATTCTCCTGGCCTTGAGGGTACTATTTCCGTAGCTATTGAACCATCAACACAGAGTTCACAATCATCGTCTTAATTCCAGCTAATGGAGTTTATCGACAACAATGGATTCTACAACAAGGCCCCCAGAGGCAGGGAGGAAGCCGTCCAGCGCTCTTGAGGGCCTCCGCGTCGTCGAGCTGGCGACGCAACTTACCGCGTTCTGCGGCAAGCTCCTCGCCGATATGGGGGCCGACGTGCTCCTCGTCGAGGCCCCAGGGGGGAGCCCCCAGCGGCAGGAAGGCCCGTTCTACGATGAGGTGGCGGACCGCGAACGGAGCCTGCCGTTCTGGCACTACAACACGAACAAGCGCGGCATCACGCTGGACCTGGCGCAGGCGGATGGGCCAGCGTTGTTACGCCGCCTGCTGGCCGAGGCGGACGTGCTGCTGGAAGGCGAGCCTGTGGGCTCGCTTGCCGCTCGGGGCCTGGACTTCGAGGCGCTCCACGCCGAGCATCCGGGACTCGTCGTCGTCTCCTTCTCGGGCTTCGGCCAGACAGGTCCGCGCAGGGGCTGGCAGGCGACGGAGCTGATCGCCCAGGCCCTGGGCGGCATGGCCTACACCACCGGCAAGGAGACGACGCCGCCGCTGAAGACCTGGGGCGAGCAAGCGACGCAGCTTGCGGGCATGTACGGCGCTATCGGCGCGCTACTCGCCGTGGCCCAGCGTGCGGCCACGGGCGATGGCCAGCACGTCGACGTCAGCATGCAGGAGGCAGTGGCCTCCGCCCTCGAGATCGTCCTGCCCTGGTCCCTCTTCGAGCCGCACACTGTCCATCGACGGCAGGGCTCGCTGCACTGGAGCCGCGGCTTCCGGATCTTCCCCTCCTCGGATGGGTACATCCTGTTCACGCTCACGCAGAACTGGGAGACGCTGGTCGGCTGGCTCGAGGCGGATGGCATGGTGGAGGACCTGAAGGACCCGCAGTACGCCGAACCCGCCTACCGTCGCGAGCAGCTCGACCACAGCATCGCCGTCCTGGAACGCTGGAGCCGCACCAAGACGGTCGACGAGCTGATGCGCCAGGGGCAGTTGCTCCGCTTCACCTGGGGACAGGTGACCACGCCGGAGCAGCTTCTGGCGAACGAGCAGCTGCAGGAGCGCGGCTTTTTCGTGGAGCTGGAGCACCCACGCGAGGGACGCACCTTCACGTACGGCGGGGCGCCTGCCCGCTTCAGCGCCTCGCCCTGGCGCCTGCGCCGGTCTGCGCCGCGGCTGGGGGAGCATAACGAGGAGGTGCTTCGCCAGTCGAGGCAGACCATCGAAAACCAGGAGCGTCGGCCTCTGCAAGCGGCCTCCGCGCCTCGGGCAATGGAGCACCTACGTCCCCTCGAGGGCATCCGCGTCCTCGATTTCACGTGGGTACTGGCGGGCCCCTACGCGACGCGCCTCCTGGCCGACTTCGGCGTCGAGGTGATCAAGGTGCAGTCGCAGGCGACCACGCGCGAGGGCATCGTCGGCCTCACGGAGGATGCGCGGCGGGGCTACTTCAACCTGTGGAACCGCAACAAGCTGGGCATCACGCTCAACATGGGCACGCCCGAGGGGATCGAGCAGGCGAAGCGGCTCGTCGCCGCCAGCGACGTGGTCATCGAGAACTTCAGCGCCCGCGTGCTGCGGAACTGGGGGCTCGATTACGACGACCTCGTGGCGCTACGCCCCGACATCATCCTGGTGAGCATGGCGGGCATGGGCCAGAGCGGCCCGTGGCGCGACTTCGTCTCCTACGGCCCGACACTGCAGGCGCTCTCCGGCCTCAGTGCTCTCACCACCTTCCCGGGCCAACCGCCGTTGGGCCTCACGTACTCCTATGCCGACCACGTCGGCGGTCTGAGCGCGGCCTTCTCGGTGCTTGCGGCGCTGGAGCATCGTCGGCGCACGGGTGAGGGCCAGCACATCGACCTTTCGCAGTTCGAGGCGATGGCCGCCTTCATGGGGCCGTTGGTGCTCCAGACGGCACTGGGCGTGCCACCACAGCCAATAGGGAACCGCCATCCGCGGGCGGCGCCTCACGGAATCTATCGCTGCACGGGCGAGGACCGCTGGATCGCCGTCGCGGTCATGAATGAGGAACAGTGGCGCGCCTTTGTTAGGGCGCTCGGTGGCCCATCTTGGGCCGATGAGGCACGCTTCGCCTCGCTGGAAGGACGCCTGGCGCAGCAGGACGAGCTGGACCGCCTTGTGGAGGAGTGGACACTGGAGCGCAGCCCGGAAGAGGTGCAGGAGCGTTTGCAGACGGCAGGCGTTCCCGTGGGGGTTGTAGCCTCAGCGACCGATCTGCTGGCCGACCCGCAGTTGCGGGCGCGGGGCTTCTTCGTCGAGACGGACCACCCGCTGTTGGGCCGCATCACGCTGGACCGGCAACCCATCCACCTGTCCGCGGACGCCGGCGCTCCCTACCGCGCGGCGCCGCTGCCGGGACAGGACAACGTCGAGGTCTTCGGTCGCGTTCTCGGCCTCACGCCGGAGGAGATGCGGGATTATGAGGCGCGGCAGGTGATCTGGTGAGTCGGCCTACCGCCAAGCGCCGCTGACGGGACGGCGCCCGCGGCTAGCACTCCTCGCGGCCTTCGACGATGGCCACGCCCTGCAGCGTGACCGGCTGCGTGGGCGAGGAGACCTCGCCGGAGGGAGCGCGCGTCACCGGCACGGCGGCGATCTTCTGCAGCACGTCGAGGCCGGTGGTGAGACGGCCAAAGATCGTGTAGTTCTTGGGCAGCCGCCCGCGAAGGTCGGACAGGACGATGAAGAACTGGCTGCCGTTGGTGTTCGGCCCGGCGTTTGCCATCGCCACCGCGCCGACCGTGTAGTCAGACACCACCGGTTCGTCGTTGAAGCGATAGCCAGGGCCGCCGCTGCCGGTACCGGTGGGGTCGCCCGTCTGGACGACGAAGCCCGGCACGATGCGGTGCACGGGCACGTTGGTATAGAAGCCCTCGCGCGCCAAGAAGACGAAGTTGTTCACGGTCTTGGGCGCCTCGTCGGGCAGTAGCTGCACGCACAGCTCGCCAAGGTTGGTCTGCAACGTCGCGTGATAGGTCTTCGCCGTCTCGAGCGCCATCGCTGGGGCGCTGCTCCATTGCTTTGCCATTGCGCTACTCCTTTCGATAGTTGGTGTTCTCACAGCAGTTGGGTTGATGGGTGTGGAAACTGGCGCGGCGGGCGACGCGCAGGCGGTCAGCGCGAGGCCTAATGTCAGGAGGGGCGCCAGGACGTTGTAGGGGCAATTCACGAATTGCCCCTACAAGAATGTCGCCGCTCTTGCTTCAGAATGGGGCGTGGCCTCCTATTCCGTGGAGACTGTCGCTGCCTGTCCTTGCAGCGCCGTATGCAGGGCATGCCAGGAGAGGGTGGCGCACTTGATGCGCGTGGGGAACGCGGAGACTCCGGCCAGGATCACCAGGTCGCCGAGCTTGTCCTCGTCGAAGTCGGACCCAGGCGGTCGCGTCAGCATATCACGGACGGCCTGGAATAGACCTTCCGCCTCATCTGTCCTCTTCCCCTTGACGCTCTCTGTCATCATGGAGGCGGAGGCCCTCGATATGGCGCAGCCCGACCCCTGGAAAGCGATGTCGGCGATCCGGTCTCCCTCTAGCTGCACGTAAACGATCACCCGGTCCCCGCACAGCGGGTTGTACCCCTCGAGGGAGCAGGTCGGCTGGTCCATCTTGCGGAAGTTGCGCGGACGCCGGTTGTGGTCCATGACCATATCCCGGTATAGCTCCTGCAGGTCAGACATCACTAGGCCTCACAGCTGCATCACGATTCGTCGGGGAAGAGATCGCGCACCTTTCGCAGCGCCGCCACCAAGGCGTCCACCTCGGCGAAGGTATTATAGAGGTAGAAGCTGGCCCGCGCCGTGGCCTCCACCTGGAGGCAGCGATGGAGCGGCTGCGTGCAGTGGTGGCCGGCCCGGATGGCGATCCCTTCGTGGTCCAGCACCTGGGCGATGTCGTGCGGATGAACGCCTCCAAAAGTGAAGGCCACAGCGCCTCCCCGCTCCCGCGGGTCGTGTGGCCCGTACAGGGTGATCCCCTCGACCTCCGCGAGACGGGGCAGGGCGTAGGCCACCATCGCCCGGTCATGCGCCCGGATGGGCTCCATGCCGAGGCCACCCAGGTAGTCCACGGCCGTCTTCCAGGCGATGGCGTCGGCGATGTTGGGCGTCCCGGCCTCGAACTTGAGGGGCGGCTCGCGGTAGGTAGAATGATCGTGCTGGACCACGAGGATCATCTCGCCGCCGCCGTTGAAGGGGGGCATGGCGTCGAGCAGCTCGTAGCGCCCCCAGAGCGCGCCGATGCCCGTCGGGCCGCACATCTTGTGGCCGGAGAAGGCGAGGAAATCGCAGTCGAGGTCCTGCACGTCCACGGGCAGATGGGGCACGCCCTGCGCGCCGTCGACCAGCACGAGCGCCCCCGCCTCATGGGCCGCCTGGGCGATACGGCGCACCGGATTGATCGTCCCCAGCACGTTGGACATGAGCGAGACGGCCACCAGCTTGGTGCGCGGGGTGATCCGCTGCTCCAGGTCGTCGAGGGCCAGACGCCCCTGGCCGTCGATGGGCAAGTAATTCAGCCTCGCCCCCTTCTGCGCGGCGATGATCTGCCAGGGCACGATGTTGCTGTGGTGCTCCATCTCGGTCAGGAGGACCTCGTCGCCCTCGCGGAGGTTCGCGCCTCCCCAGGCGTAGGCGACCAGGTTGATCGCCTCCGTGGTGGAACGCGTGAAGACAAGCTCCTCAGGCCGACGCGCGCCGATAAAAGCGGCTACCGCGGCCCGTGCCTCCTCGTAGCGAGCCGTCGCCTCCTCGGCTATGGCGTAGACGCCTCGGTGCACATTGGCGTTGTACTCGCGGTAGTAGCGGATGAGGGCATCGAGGACGGCCTGCGGCTTCTGGCTGGTAGCGGCGTTGTCGAGGTAGACCAGGGGCTTCCCATGCATCTTCTGCTTGAGGATCGGGAAGTCCTCCCGGATGCGCGCCACATCGAAGGCCGGTGAGAGGCCAATAGTGACGTCGGTCGCCAAGGGTTTGGCCGAGGTCACGGTCGCTCCCCGAACTGGAAGCGGAACCTGGGCAGCGCCCCTAAGAACAAGTCGTCCAGGTAAGCCCGGAGCCCCTCGATCTGGACGGTCTCAAGGACCTCTTTGGCGAACCCTTGGATGAGCAGGCCGCTGGCGGCCTCGGGATCGAGACCGCGGCTGCGCATGTAGAAGAGGGTGTCTTCGTCGATGCTGCCGGCGGTCGCGCCGTGCCCGCACTTCACATCGTCGGCGTAAATCAGAAGGGCGGGCTTGCTGTCCACCTCGGCCTCGTCCGAGAGGATGAGGTTCTTGTCAGTCTGCTGAGCGTCGCTCTTCTGCGCAATCTTCTGCACGAGGACGGTCCCGCCGAACACGGCCCGCGATTTGCCGTCCAGGATGCCCTTGTAGTAGAGGCGGCTGGTCGTGTGGGGCTTCGCGTGCTCGATATTAATGAAGTTATCTTTATGCTGCGTGCCGGAGGTCATGTAGAGGCCGTTCAGGAAGCAGGAGCTCCCGGGCCCGTCGAGCAACACATACAGGTCGCTTCTCGCCAGCGCTGCGCCTTTCGAAAAGGATGCCGACGTGAAGACGCTGTTCTGTGCCTGCGTCACGCGGGTCACACCGACGTGGAAGGCCTCAGCGCCTTCGCGCAGGAGCTTCGTGTGCGAGACCTCAGCGCCATCCTCGAGCGCGATTTCGGTGACGGCGTTGGTGAAATAGCGCTCCTCCGTGAGGCCGACGTATGTCTCGATGAGCGTCACCTTGCTGCCACGGCCCGCGACCACCAACGTGCGTGGGTGGGAGACGCCGGGTGCACTCTGGCCGGTGGAGAGGAAGAGCAGATGCACGGGGGCGTCGATCACTTCGCCATCCGGCACGTGGACGAACGCGCCGTCGCTGAGAAAGGCGGTGTTCAGGGCCGTGAACGCGTCGTCTTCGAAGGCGGCGTGCCTCGCCAAATGCTTTCGAGCGACCTCATCGTCGGTGCGGATGGCCTCGGCCAACCTTAGCGTGCGCAGGCCGCGGGCCTTTGCCGGCGGGGTCGACGCCTCGGCGGCGTAGCGCCCGTCAACGAAAACAAGATTGGTCCAGCCGTCGTCCCAGGGGACGCGCCGCCGCAGCTCGGCGACGGTCACCTCGTCGAGCTGGGGGGCGAAGGGGTACGCAAAAGTCACATTCGCGATGGGGCCAACGTTGGTGTACTTCCACTTCTCGTTGCCGCGACGGGCTACGGGGAATCCCAGCTCGGCGAAACGCGCGAATGCCTCGCGCCGCAGCCCGTGGACCCATCCGGACCCATCGGCTCGCTCGAGGGCCTCAAAGTCCTCCTGGTACTTCTTGTACTTGGCCGGGACCTGAATCATATTGGGTCGGTGCCTTCTAACCGCTGAACCAAGTGCCGATGACCTGTGAAGCGGACCTCTTGCGTAGGGGCGGTTCGCGAACCGCCCCTACGGCTACGAAGGTCGGAAGCGTATCTCACTATAGCTCAGCTTCCGCTTGCAGCCGCGACGGTTTCCCTCACCCATTCGTAGCCCCTCGCCTCCAGCTCCAGGGCCAGCTCCTGGCCGCCCGATCGCACGATACGGCCATCGATAAGGACCTGGACGAAGTCGGGCGTGATGTAGTTGAGGAGGCGCTGATAATGGGTGACAAGCACGATGGCTTTGTCCGGCCCTCGGAACTGGTTGACGCCGTTGGCGACGATCTTCAACGCATCGATGTCCAGCCCTGAGTCGGTCTCATCGAGGACCGCCAGCGTTGGCTCGAGCATCAGCATCTGCAGGATCTCGTTGCGCTTCTTCTCGCCGCCCGAGAAGCCCTCGTTCACCGACCGCCGGGTGAGGCCCGGGTCGACCTCCACCACCGCCATCTTCTCCTCGAGCAGCCTGTCGAAGTCGCGAAAGCCCATCTCGGGGAGGCCGCGATGGCTGCGGACCGCGTCGACCGCCGACTTGAGGAACTGCCAGGCCCGAACGCCGGGCAGCTCGACGGGGTACTGGAACGCCAGGAAGAGCCCCTCGCGAGCGCGGACCTCCGGCTCCATGGCGAGAAGGTTCCGGCCCTTGTAGCGCACCTCGCCGGCCGTGACCTTGTACTCGGGCCTTCCAGCGAGCACGTTCGCCAGGGTGCTCTTGCCTGAGCCATTGGGCCCCATGATGGCGTGCACCTCGCCGGCGTTGACGGCCAGGTCCACGCCTTTGAGGATCTCAACGTCGCCTATGGACACGTGGAGATCGCGTACGGCGAGCAGTGGCTGGCCGGGATGCTGTGCGCCCGAGATCGAAGTCATCTCAAGATGTCCTAGCACCGCAGCCCACAGGCTGCGGCATCCATGCCCTCGCCTCCAGGCGGGGGTGCGAATACTCTGCACTGAGGGTTGAAACCCTCAGCTTGTCTGCAAGATAGCTGCGGGGTTCATCCCGCAGAAGGGTCGTTCCTTTCATGACCATCAGACGGGGGCCGAAGGCGATTCGCGACTGTTCCATCTAACCGATGGCTCCTTCGAGGCTTATCTTCAGCAGCTGGCCGGCCTCCATGGCGAACTCGAAGGGCAGCTCTTTGAAGATCTCCTTGCAGAAGCCGTTGATGATCATGTAGTGCGCATCCTCATCAGAGATGCCGCGTTGCTTGCAGTAGAAGAGCTGGTCGTCGCTGACCTTGGAGGTCGAGGCCTCGTGCTCCATGCGCGCGGTCGGGTTCTTGACCTCGATGTAGGGCACGGTGTGCGCCCCACACTTCTCGCCGATGAGCAGCGAGTCGCAGCGCGTGAAGTTCTTGGCGCCGGTGGCCGTTGGCATGATCTTGACCAGCCCGCGGTAGGTGTTGTTGCCGTGGCCGGCGGAGATGCCTTTCGCCACGATCGTGCTGCGCGTGTTCTTGCCGATATGCGTCATCTTGGTGCCCGTGTCCGCCTGCTGGTAGTTGTTCACGAGCGCCACCGAGTAGAACTCGCCGACCGAGTTATCACCCTGGAGGATGACGCTGGGATACTTCCAGGTGAT
>DATDQG010000033.1:0-31520 GCA_035292365.1 Dehalococcoidia bacterium | reverse complement strand
AACGCCCCCTGCGTCAATGTCTGCCCCGTCGGCGCCACCTACCACAACGAGGACGGCATCGTCCTCATCGACCACCTGCGCTGCATCGGCTGCCGCTTCTGCATGGCCGCCTGCCCCTACCAGCGCCGCTTCTTCAACTGGGGCGACCCAAACCTCCCTCCTGAAGCCGCCTTCGCTTCCTACTCCCCCGAATACCCCGTCCCCGCCAAGCGCGGCACCGTCATCAAGTGCATGTTCTGCGTCCACCGCCTCCGCCTCGGTCGCCTCCCCGCCTGCTCCGAAGGCTGCCCCATGCGCGCCATCTATATGGGCGACCTCAACGAGGATGTGGCCACCAACGGGCTCGAGGTGGTGCAGCTCTCCACCTTCCTCGCCGAGAACAACGCCTACCGCTACAAGGAGGAGCTCGGCACCCAACCACGGGTCTACTACATCCCCGGACATGGCCAGGAGTTCGGCCGCAAGGCGCAGGACGAACGGGACCTCCTCCCAGTCACTTGGGACTACGGCCTGCCCCATAGCGCGGGACACCAGCCATAGGAGTGAGGTAAGACATGGCTGCCACTGCTGAGCGTGAACGCCTCGAGGACACCGTCCTCCAACCCATCCGTCGACCTTCCCGCGCGCACGACGCGATCCTCGTTCTCCTGGGCCTGGTGGCGCTATGGGGCCTGTTCGCCTGGTCGGTGCAACTGCGGCGGGGATTGATCGTCACCGGAATGCGCGATGTCGTTATCTGGGGCCTCTACATCACCAACTTCGTCTTCTTTATCGGCATCAGCCACGCGGGAACCCTCATTTCGGCCATCCTACGCGTCACGCAGGCAGGTTGGCGCACCTCGGTGACCCGCATGGCGGAGGTCATCACGGCCGTCGCCCTGATGGTCGGCGCCATCCAAATCGTTTTCGACTTGGGGCGTCCCGATCGCCTCCTCAATGTATTCATCTATGGTCGCTTCCAGTCGCCCCTTATTTGGGACGTCTTCGCCGTTACGACATACTTGACCGGCAGTATGATCTATCTCTACCTGCCTCTCATCCCAGATCTCGCGCTGCTGCGGGACAGGCTCGCGGGGATAGCCCCGCGCTGGCAGCAAGCCATGTACCGGATCCTCGCCGCCGGATGGACGGGGACAGAATCGCAACAGCGCTTCCTGCACCGGGCCATCAATATCATGATGATCCTCATCATCCCCATCGCGGTTTCGGTGCACACGGTGGTCTCGTGGGTCTTTGCCATGACCCTGCGCCCAGGGTGGAACAGCACCGCCTTTGGCCCCTATTTCGTGGTAGGCGCCATATTCTCCGGCACCGCCGCCATCATCACAGCCATGGTCATCTTCCGACGCCTATTCCACCTGGAAGAATGGGTCACCGTGAAGCAGTTCCGTTACCTGGGCTATCTGATGCTCGGCCTGACTCTCATCTATGCCTACTTCACGCTGGGCGAGTACCTAACCGTTTGGTACAAGCTGCCGGGCGAGGAGAAGCACCTCCTGGAGCTCCTGTTCATCGGCGATCGAGCGCCTCTCTTCTGGTTCTTCGTCCTCGGTGGCCTCGTCGCCCCCGCTTTGTTGGTGGCGCTGCCCTGGACCCGCACGATTTCCGGCATCGTTGCCGCCTCTATCCTGGTGAACATCGCCATGTGGCTGAAACGGTTCATCATTGTGGTGCCTACCCTGCAAGTGCCCCTCATGCCCTTCGACTTCGGGCGATACAGTCCCACTTGGGTCGAGTGGTCCGTCACCGTGGGCTCCTTCGGCTGGTTCCTCTTCCTCTACGCCCTTTTCGCCCGCTTCTTCCCCCTCATCTCCATCTGGGAAGTCGTTGAAGAACAGGAAAAGAGGGCACCTGTCCTCGTTCCGGCGTTGGCGTCGCGGGGCGCAGAGGGCGATGGTGGAAGGGGGTCGCCGGTGGCGGCGGGAGTTCTGCGAGTGTCTGGAGGAGAGGAGTAAACCCATGCGACGCCGCTCTCCTAACCTCGCGATTCTGTTCATCGGGCTCATGGCCGCCGCGCTCACCGTGGCCCCGGCCTTGGCCTTCGGCGGTGTCATCTACGCCACGCCCTCCACGGTCGAGGTCGGCGGCACAACAACGCTCAGCGGGCTCGGGTTTCCCCCAGGCCCCGTGGACGTTGTCCTCCTTGGACGATTGGGAACCATCGCCCAGGCAGCAGCCGGTCCAGACGGCAGTTTTATCGCCCAGGTCGTTCTCCCGTCGAACGTGGGTGTGGAGGACTATACACTCGAAGGCATCGCTTCGGACGGCAGCAAAGCCCACACCGAGCTGCGAGTGGTTGCCTCACCGGCAAGCGTCGTTATCTCTGTGAACGTGCCGCAAGAAGCTCGATCTGGGCAGCCAGTTCAGGTAACAGCGACGTTGCGAGACCTCCAAGGGCGTCCTGTGGCCAAGACCGCCCTGCGCTTCGCCACCACCAGCCGCTTCCTACTGGACAGCCGTACCTCTGACCTCCTCGTGGACCTCGGCGCTGTCGAGACCAACGACCAGGGCTCGGCAGCCGTCTCTTTTACGCCGGGAGAGACCGGCCCTGTTCAAGTCGTGGCGTATACCGGCCCCTCCTGGGACAGGCGACGAGGAGAAGGCTGGAGCCACATGGAGGTTGGTGAGCCATCAGCGCCTCTCTACACTCCCGAGGCTGGCATCCGCTTCCTCGTCCCGATCGCCGTGGTGCTGGCTCTGGTGCTCGGCGGGGTGTGGGGCACCTACTTGATCGTCGTGCGAAACGTCTGGGGCATCGCCACCAGTTCCTCTTTCGGTGGGCTGGCGGAGCGGATGGCCGTGCCGGCTGCGCTTGGATTCGCGGTGGTCGGGTTGTCCAGCGTGCTTCTTTGGCTGGTGCTCACGAGTCCCTACACTCACCATCACCTGGGCCAGCCGGCCGCCGCCTGGCCGGTCATGACCGACGTGCACCCGGCGGGCGCGCCCATGGTCGGTGTGGGCCTTCTTATCCCCACCACTGACGGCGTGGACCTCGGTGCTGCTCTCTATGGCGCGTACTGTGCTTCCTGTCACGCTGCTAGCGCCCAAGGCGCGGTGGGCCCCGACCTCACGAAACACCCGCATAAGCGCTCAGAGGTGGCGACCATGCTTCGTCGCGGCATCGTGGGACGGATGCCCGCCTTCACCTATTCCCAGATCAGCGACGAGGGGATGGACAGCCTGCTGGCCCATCTGGTAAGCATCGGCGCTGGCGGCGAGGAGCCCCACGTGTCGGCGGTGCCGCAGCCAACACCCACGCCTGCGCCAACTCCGGTAGTGGCCCCTGCGCCTGGCCCTACTCCCACTGCAACGCGGGAGGCGCCAGCCCCTACGCCGACGGCTCCTGCCGCGCCGGCGCCAACGCCACCGCCGGCGGCGCCCACGCCAACGCCGGTGCCCCCACCATCGACCCTGCCCCCAGCCAGCTTCACCGTGACCGTTAGCGCTGACGGCTTCAACGGCAGCGGTGGAGACCTCTTCCTGCCCGTCACGCTGGGTCAACAGGTGCAGATCACCTTCGTCTACGGCGACACGGGCCTTGCCGACGACAACCCACACGAGATCAGCATCGCCGGCTATGACCTCACGGCCCGCCTGAGCAAGAGCCAGCCCCAGGCAACGGTGACCTTTGTCGCTAATGAGACGGGCGAGTTCAACTTCGCCTGCATGAACGAGGACTGCCAAGGCCATCGGCGGCTCCAGAGGGGCTTCATTCGGGTTGCCCGCTAGAGGGAGCGCAGGATTGGAGGAGGAACTACCTGGAGGAACTACCCGTTGGAGTAGTGGACAAAGGCCCCTACTCCAACTACAGTGAAGCAGTTGCTAAGCCTATTGTGAAAATCGTAACAACCAATCGTGTACGGAGCGTCAAAGGATAAGGAGGGACGATTCATGCGCAGAGCCTTCATCGCGGCTCTCGGGTTGATCACCATGGTGGTGTTGGCCCTTCTCTTGTTTCCCCTTGGCGCGGTCAGCGGCGCCCCCGCGGGGAACGCCACCGATGGCAAGGCCTTCTGGAACAGGTACACATCCTTGTGGTGCCTCAGTTGCCACGGTGTCAACGGCGAAGGCGGCTACGGGCCGGACCTGGCCGGTCGCGGCCTGACCTTCGAGCAGTTCCAGCGGGCCGTACGCCAGCCCTGGGGCGTCATGCCCGCTTACACCGCGCGACAGGTGAGCGACCAGGACATCGCCGACATGGTCGCCTACTTCAAGACGCTCCCCGCAGTCGCGGCGCCCGGCCCCTGGCGCACGACCGTGCCCAGCGGCGCGCCCCTGGGCGAGCGACTGCTCATCGAGACATTCGGCTGCGCTCAGTGCCACGGCAGCTCGGTGGGCAACCCGCGTCAGGAGGCCGGCCGCGTGGGCGCCGACTTCAAGTGGTTCGAGGAGTTGGTCTACGAGCACACGGTGGAATTCACCGGCGGCCGGATGGGCGACTACTCCAAGGCGCGCTTCCCGGAGGAGACCCTAAAGACCCTCTGGACCTACTTGACCCAGACCGTGGGCCTGCGGGTGCCGGTCAGCGCTGCGGTGACTGCGGCCTCCACGGGTAGCAGCACCACCTACACTCTTGCAATCCGGAACACAGGCCTCGTGGGGAAGGGCTTTTCGGCGGACCAGCTCTACCTCTCGTTGCAGGTGCCCGCGAACTCCACGGTGACCAGCGCCACGACCGAGGGCTATCAAGGCGTGCAGACCTACGCCGCCGGCGGCTACGACATCGCCGTCTGGCTCGTGCCGCGTCTTGCTGCCGGGCAGAAGCTGACCAAGGCCATCACCGTTTCCGGCGGCGGCGCCGCGGGCGGCTCCGGCGCCTTCGTGCGCTGGCTAGGCCCCCAGGTGGGCGGCCAGTCCGTCCTGGCCTCCGTCACGGCCGCGCCTACTACAGTCGAACGGCAGAGCATCGCCAGCGGCGGCCGCCTCTACGACAAGTGGTGGACGGAGCAGGGCGCTGTGTCTCCCCCCAGCGGCAACCAGGCCCTCTGGGCCACTCAGAGCACCAACACCCGCACCGGCGGCGATAGCTGGCGCTGCAAGGAATGTCATGCCTGGGACTACCTCGGCAAGGACGGCGCCTACGCCTCCGGCTCCCACAAGACCGGATTCGCCGGCGTGTATGACGTCAGGGCCAAGAGCGCGGAGGCGCTGACCGCCGCCCTGAAGGGTGCCACCAATGCGCAGCACAACTTCTCCGCGCTCCTGAGCGCCCAGGCCATCGAGGACCTGGTCAACTTCATGCGCGACGGCCTGATTGACGACCGCGACTACATTGACTACGCCACCAAGAAGGTCAAAGTGCCGGTGGACCTGGCAGCAGGCAACACGCAGTTCAACACTACCTGCGCATCCTGCCACGGGAGGGACGGGAAGGGCTACAACTTCGGCACTGCTGCGGCGCCTGAATACATAGGCACGGTGGCGGCCGACAATCCACAGGAGACCCTGAACAAGATCCGCTTTGGCCAGCCGGGAACCACGATGCCGTCGGCAGTCGTGAGCGGCTGGACGATCCAGCAGATGCTCAACGTGCTGTCCTACGCGCAGACGCTGCCGCTGAAGTAGGTGACCCCAGAGCACTGACCATCGGGTTGACCGAGGTTCGCGGAGCCCGCCGACATCCACCGGCGGGCTCCGCGCCCAGTCGTCGCGCCGAAGATCGATAGGAGGAGGACATCATGCGCGGTATGAACCGCCTGATATCTGCGATCGGGCTCGTATTCACGATGGGCTTGGCGTCGGCTTGTAGCGCCGCCACCCCCGCACCAGCGCAATCTGTCACGCCGACCGTAGCGACACCTGCGGTGTCGGTGAAGCTAGAAGTAGGCGCAGGGGCTCCCCCCGCCGCGGGCTGGAAGTGGGCGGTCGCCGATTTCGACACCGCGGCGGACGCACGCACGGATGGGCCACACGAGCACGATTTCGCCTGGGTCTTCTATGCCATCAAGGGATCGGCAGACGTCACCATAGCGGGTGCGAACAAGGTGATGTCAGCAGGCGAAGGCGTGCTGGTTCCTGCAGTCCAGCAACATTCGCACCGCTACCTGCCGCAAAGCAAGCTCATCGCCTTTCACTTGCGTGCCGCAGACCAGCCAGCGGCCGCCCTTCATCGAGGTGGGACGGTCCTGCTGTCGGAGAAAGCCCTGGAGCTCAGAGCAGGGCCCGACTACAAGGTACGGATACGGGAGTTTATCTTCCCGCCGGGGAGCCGGACCGCGGAGAATCTTACGGCAGACCCCAACTTTGCCTATGTGGCAGAGGGGGCAGTTAACTACAGAGCGGGGCAAACTGCAAATACCGTGGAAGCTGGAAAGCCACTTGTGCTTCCCCTCAACGAACCATACACCCTAAGCAATGAGGGTACCACATCGCTCCGCTTGGTTCTCGTGGATGTGCGTCCGTAGCAACGCCCCTGGTAAACTGTGGGAAGTGCAGGCACCACCCACCGATGGCCAGTGCCAGAGTGAGTGACTTACGTTCAGATCAAAGGCCTAGAACAGTGAGGCTCACCGTTGTCGACGGGAGGCAAAACTTCCACTAGGATGCGCAAGCCGTTGCTGGTAGCTCTGGCATGTGGAGTGGTCATCGCAGTTGCGTGCGCAGCCCCTGCTCCAAGTTCCACGCCGACCGCTTTACCTGCCGGCGCAAACACCACGACACTAACTGCTTCCAAGCTTCAAGAGATACGGGCAAGGGGCAGGTTGATTGTCGCTGTCCGGCAGGAGCAAAGCCCCAGAGGGGCTTTCCTTGACCCTGTTCATCCTTACACGAGGAACCTTGAGGTGGCGCTTTCCGGGGCCATTGCCAAGAAGCTGCTGGGGGACGAGAGTAAGGTGGAGTTCATCTCCATTCCAGCGAGGGCGCTCGTTAGCACCGTTCAGGCAGGCCAAGTTGATCTAGGCTTGGCTACTATTTTCGATTCCCCCACAACAGATGCACTGAAACAACAGGTTGAAGTTAGCGAGCCTTTCGCAAACGGGGGTGTGGCTCTCATCGCGAAGTCTGGGGATTCTGTCGGCGGCCTGAAAGACCTGAAGCTTGCATACGTAACAGCAGGGAGAGACTACCGCCCAGAGTTTGATGCGTTCGCGAGGCAACAGGGCCTCGCCACCATCAGAATAGAACCGTTCGCTTCCTACGAAGAAGCGGCCACCGCGTTGGAACGCGGCCAGGTGCAAGCCGTGCTGGGGCACACCATCACCCATGCGTTCTATCTGGCTCAACACCCGGCGCGGTTTGAACTCGTGGGTAAGCCCCTTACGAGCGAGCAATTCGCCATTGTCGCCAACAAGGGTGAACGAGAGCTTATAGACATAGTCAACAACGTGGCAAGAGAGTTGAAGGCGTCTGGAGAGTTGCTGAGGCTGGCCCAGCTGGCAGGCTTTCCCGTGGATAGCCTTGCGCTCCCCTAAAGGCTTGTCGCGGCAACGGCCCGCCAGCCGGGTCGAACTCCAAAGGTGTTTGAGAAAACCTCGGCACGGCTCTGGCCTCCCCCCACAGCACCAGTCCCATCGAACGGCTGGACTGCTCGAGCCTACCCATTCGGGTAGGTGAAAAAAGACCGCAAAACTACCCGCTGGAGTGGTGCAAAAGCACGGCCTGAGCGTTACCCTGAGCCCATCATGTCAACAGACGCCGACTCCCTCCTGGAGGCCCTGGGTCGCGCAAGCGACGGCGTCTTCGTCGTCGACCAAGACTATCGCATCAGCTACTGGAGCGACGAGGCCAGCCGCATCCTTGGCCACACCGCCGAGGAGGTCGTCGGCCAAACCTGCTACGACGTCCTGCGCGGGCTCGATGCCGCCGGGAACCCCTACTGCCACCATGACTGCGATCCCATGCTCTGCACCCTCGTCGGCGGCAAGACCCCGACCTACGACATCGAGACCCAGCGCCCGGGAGGGCAGCGCCTCTGGCTCAACGTCACCGTTATCGGCTTCCCTTCGGGTAACGATGGTGCCCAAGCCGTCCACCTGTTCCGGAATGTCACGCGACAGCGCCGTGCCCAGGCCCTCGCCGAGCGTGTCGTCGAGACCGTCGCACAGCTAGGTCCCGCCACCGAGGAGACCCTACCAACCTCGACTGAGGCCCCGCCAACGCTCACCAGACGCGAGCTTGAAGTGCTGCAATTGCTGTCCGCTGGCCTCAAGACCGAGCACATCGCGGAACGGCTGAGGATCAGCCGCCTCACTGCAAGGAACCACATCCAGCGCATCCTCGGAAAATTGGGCGTCCAGCGCCGCAGCGAGGCGGTCTCCTACGCTTTCAGACACGGCCTGACCTAGCCCCCAGTTCAGTGCGTTCACACCAACACATTTGAGTCGTTCGCCTCTTGCCGTGTGCCGTAGGCACCGGTGTAGAGTACGCTGGCGTTTGTCGTGGCTCAGCTTTACAATGCCACGGCGATTGACAAGGAAAGGCAGCTGGCCGGTCACGTATTTGCGGAGCAGGTTCGTCCTAACGCCGTGAGGACGAGCCCCTCGCGCAACATCTTGACAGGAGGAAACGGATGAACAGGGACAGGGTGATCGTCTTCTTCCTCTGGTTCGTCCTATGGGCCCTGGGAGAATTCTTGATCATTGGGACCAACCTGTTCCGCTACCCCGTGGCCGCCGCCGAAGAGGCCACGATTGTCGACTCGGCCTTCCGCTTCCTCACCGTGCTTGCCGTGCCGGTGCCCGCCTTTGTCCTGAGCGTTCTGGTTTATAGCGTTCTGCGCTTCCGCAGCTCAGGCCCCGACCAGGATGGTCCGCCCGTGCACATCAACCGCTCATGGGCAGTCTTCTGGCTAGCCTGGACGACTGGGCTGACCCTCTTCGTTATGGTCTTCCCGGGAGTCACCGGCGTCCTGGAAATACGCCATCACGCGTCGAAGCCGGTCGATCTCCTGGTGCAGGCACAGGGAATCCGCTACGCCTGGGTCCTGACGTATCCCGAACTGGGCGGCTTCTCTACCCAGGAGCTCGTCGTGCCAGTCGGCAAGCACGTCCGCTTCGAGGTGACCGCCAACGATGTGTTGCACTCCTTCTGGATCCCCGCCTTCCGCATCAAGATCGACGCCGTGCCGGGCATGACGACCACCGTGTCGGCGACGCCAACCCTGACGGGCAGCTTCGCGGAGGACCCTCAGTTCCGGCTTCAGTGCGCTGAACTCTGCGGCCTGGACCACAACAAGATGAGGCTGCCGGTCAGGGTTGTCTCGGAGCCGGACTTCGCCGCCTGGGTCGCGGCTCAGCCGACACGTCCAGCCAGGACCCCATAGCCAGCGAGGTAACATGCGCATGAGCACGCTCGCAGCATTCCGTTGGATCGGTCGGGGCCTCCTCTTCGCTCTCATCGGCCTGGCCGTCGGCGCCGCGGTCGCCCTGGCCCTGACGGGCCTGACGGGCCGCCCGCCCGCGGAGCCGGTGATCGCCCTGGGCTACACCGGTGCCCTCTTGGGCTGGCTCCTCGGCGTAGGTCTCTGGGACGTCTGGGCCCGCGAATGGCTCGGGCTTTCCACACGCTCCTTGGGTGCGGAAGGCTGGCAACGGTACTTCCGGTTCAACACTGACCACAAGGTTGTCGGCGTCCAGTACCTCGTCACCTTCGTCGTCATCCTGCTGCTGGCCGGCCTCCTTGCTGTGCTCCTGCGGATCGAGCTCATGTCGCCGGGACAGGAGCTGCTACAACCCAGGGACTTCAACACCACCATGAGCCTCCACGGCATCATGATGGTAGCGGTCGCAGTAGCCACCATCATCGGCGGTTTCGCCAACTTCGCCCTGCCCCTGCTCATAGGCGCGGAAGACGTGGCCTTCCCGCGGGTCAACGCCTTTTCCTACTGGATAATCCCCCCGGTGGCAGTCCTTCTGCTCCTGACGCCCTTCTTCGGCGGCTTCGACACGGGATGGACTGGTTATCCGCCGCTGTCGGTGGGGCCGGTCCCGCAGGGCACGCTCCTTTTCCTCTTAGCCTTCCTCACCTTTGGCCTCTCCTCCATCCTGGGTGGCATGAACTTCCTCGTTACCATCGCCAAGCTGCGCGCGCCTGGCATGACGTGGGGTCGGCTCCCCATCTTCGTGTGGTCGGTCTTTGCTGCGGCGATCATCAGCCTCACCGCGACCCAATTCGTGGCGGCCGGCCTCCTGATGGTGATCCTCGACCGCGTCGTCGGCACCGCCTTCTTCGACGCCGCCCGTGGCGGTGACGCCCTCCTCTTCGAGCATGTCTTCTGGTTCTATTCGCACCCCGCTGTCTACATCATGATCCTTCCCGCCTTCGGCATAGAGCTGGAGATCCTGTCCCACTTCTCCCGCAAGCCGCTCTTCGGCTACAAGTTGGTGGTCGGCTCCTTCTTCGCCATCGTCGCCCTCAGTTTCCTCGTGTGGGCCCACCACCTCTACACCAGCGGCATGCAGGACTTCCTGCACATCCCCTTCATGATAACCACCGAGCTGATCTCCATCCCCACCGGCGTGGTATTCCTCGCCGCTCTGGGAACCATCTGGAGAGGGCGGCTATGGCTCACGACCCCGATGCTTTTCGTCCTTGCGGTCGTGTTCAATTTCCTGATCGGCGGCCTCACCGGCATCTTCCTAGCCGACGTCCCCACCGACATCCACCTCCAGGACACCTACTTCGTCGTGGCCCACTTCCACTACACCATCGTCGGCGGGGAGGTGTTCGCTATCTTCGCGGGCATCTACTACTGGTTCCCGAAGATAACGGGACGCATGTACAACGAAAACCTGGGGAAGCTCCACTTCTGGTGGATGTTCCTCCTTTACAACGCCACCTTCCTGCCCATGTTCTGGACGGGCGTCTGGGGCATGAACCGCCGCGTAGCCGACTACACCCCCAACCTGGCGACCCTGAACCAGGTCATCAGCATCTTGTCGTTCGGGTTGGCAGCTAGCTTCCTGGTCTTCGTCTACAACATGGTCGTCTCCTGGGCCCGTGGTGCCGCGGCAGCCGCGAGCCCTTGGCGGGCGCGAACCCTGGAGTGGCAGACCAGCTCGCCACCCCCTCTCGAGAACTTCCCCGCACCCCCACAAGTCGTCGGCTACCCATATGACTACGGCACGCCGGGCGCCGTGCACGCGATCGTCCCCGTCGCTGGCGGCTCCGCCGATGCCGGGACGAAGGAGACAAGCCATGGCTAAACCCAGCCTCGGCGCTCAGGAGATCCTGGGTCTGGCAGTCCTCGCGGCGCTCATGGCGCTAGAGATCATCGAATACTTCATCGGCATCCGCATCAGCCCCGGCGCCCTCCCGCTGCTGATCCTGCTCACGGTGCCCGGGGCCGGGGTCATCATCTGGTTCTTTATGCACCTGCCGCAGCTCTGGGGCGGCGAGGAGGAGTAGAGTATGGCCGCCACCACCCCTGCTCACGGCAACCACCCCGCGGAGGCGCACACCGCGGACCACCTGGCGATCAACCGCCTCGGCCTCTGGCTCTTCATCTTATCCGACGCCTTCTTCTTCACCGCCCTCGTCTCGAGCCGCTACTACCTCCTCGGAGTCTACCGGCCTCCCGATCTCAACCAGGCCCTCGGCCTAGCGATCTCCATCGTCCTTCTTATCAGCAGCCTGACGGCCTACCGCGCGGAGATGGCTGCGGCCCATGGCAATCTCCAGGGGTCCCAGCGGAATATGCTCTATACCATCCTCCTGGGGCTCGTCTTCGCCGTCGGCGTGGCCATCGAGTGGTCCGAAGCTTTCCGGCACTTCCCACCCCCCACCGCCTTCGGGACCACCTTCTTTGTGCTCACCGGTGTCCACGCCACCCACGTCGTCAGCGGCATCATCGTCCTGGCCCTGGTCTGGAACCTGGGTCGGGACGGGCGCTTCACCCGAGGCAACTACTGGGGCGTTGAAGGCGCTGTTAAATACTGGCACTTCGTCGACGTGGCATGGGTCTTCATCTACCCTACGCTGTACCTCGTGAGCTAGCTCCGCCGAGCGAGCTCAGGGCTGCGGGGTATCCCCCACCGCCACACCGCTTGAGGGCCGGGTGTCGTCTACGGTTTGCCACTCAAGCGACTGCTACGGGCTCGCAGTCCCCTGATGGTGCTGGCACTGCCCTGCGCTTGCTCTCGGCGGCGGGGCCATGCCGAAACGTCACGCGGATTCGCCGCTGCGAAAGCCCATCGGGGGGCGCGCCAACTGCTGTTGCAGGCAGGTGCAACGGTTAAGGGCGCAGCCTGAGCAGCAGTACGCCCGGCCCTCGCCCCTGCGGTCCTTTCTCCAATAACCGTCGCCCCCGCCGCCCTTCCAGTCCGCGCGAGCCATGCCGCACCTGGTACAAGTGTCCGTGGTGAGCGCTACCATCGCGGTTGCCTCCCACTCGGAGATGACGACTTGTGGAAAACGCCTGCCCCGGCCATGACGGAAACACGTGACCGCACGTGCCTCACATGCTTTGTATGTCAATCTTACTCGTGACAGGGAGCCGTGCAAGGGGGAAAACACCCGAGTTTTCCACGACCTGTGAGCAGGCTGTGGAAAACTCGTACAGCCGACGGCGTCGAAGGCCTCGTGGGGCGGCGATCGCCAGAAGTGCCCCGGATCCGCCGGTAACGCAATACCGGACAGAGCGATACGCTAGAATAAGCCACACCACGACGCCGTACAAGGAGCACGCCATGCCCGATTTCGCCTTCCAGCGTCTACTCCGCACCCCGAACTCCGAGGCCTACATCGTCGAGGGCGAGGAAGGCCCCGTCGGGCGGCTCGACCTCCACTACGGCGCTGGCCTCGTCCACGGCACTCTGGCCATCAGCGACAGCGCCTTCCCCGAGGAGCAGCTCAAGACCCTCATCAACAGCCTCTACAACCGCCTCGTCCTCTCCAGCGACTCCGCCACCGACGAGTTCATGGTCGCCGTCTACCAGGGTCGCGAGATCGGCTACTACCACATGGGCCCCGACGAAGACGAGCCCAGCCCGGCGGCGGGCTAGGGATCTCCGCGTCATCTGCCCAGCGGCAGTGATGATCCATTGGACGGTCGACCCTAACGCCGGAAAAGCCTGGTTTGGCGGGCCATGGGACTCTGCACTACCCATTCCCGTTGGCTATGCCACCGAGGGCCTCGACGAAAACCATGTCCACACCCGCATGTACGAGGTCTACCTTGCCCAAGTCGGACCAGCACGGCCCCAGCCAAATCGCTCACGGGCAGGCGCCCGCAAGCAGGGAACGAAAAGAAAGAGTGCCCTCGACGGGCGTCCGGAGGCCGGAGCCTCCGCTCATCCTGAGCTTGTCGAAGGATGGCGGGGGCCTGGGGGTGTCCCCCAGTACGTCACTGGGCGGGTGGGTGGGAAGAACCCAGAATCTATTTCGACGCCATCCAGACGCCGTTCGTTCACGGAGATAAATCATCGCTCGGCTAGAGAGCCCCGCGACGCCACGCGGGCTTCCGGCTCGAGGCGCGGCGTTCGCCCTTTCACACGTTCTTCACGCGCCCGTCGCCGTTCTTCATGTGGGTTACACACCGCCCGTTTAGGATGCCCACGAGCCCATAAGGAGGTGTATTATGGCTACTCAACAAGGCAGACAGGTTGAAGCGCGGCCGAGGCGGGAACCGGCGCCCTTCGACGACTTGGACCGCCTCTTCGACCGCTTCCGCGGCCTCGGACGATGGCCTTGGCCTCGCTTGGGCCGCCGGCCATCGCTGTGGCGCATGGAGGAGTGGGCGCCCGACATCGACGTCCTGGAGCGCGAGGGCAAGCTCGTCGTGCGGGCAGACCTGCCGGGGGTCAAGCGTGAGGACATCGAGGTGGCAGTCGAAGGCGGCATGCTCGTGATTCGGGGCCGCCGCCACGAGGAGAAGGAGGTCAAGGAGGAGGACTACTATCGCTCTGAGCGCGCTACAGGCGAGTTCTACCGCGCCATCAGCCTGCCCGAGGGCGTCACCGCCGACGCCATTCAGGCGACGTACACCGACGGTGTGCTTGAGGTAGAGGTCACCCGTCCCAAGGCGGCGGAGACTAAGCGCGTTCAGGTCGAGGTGAAGGAGAAGGGGACCTCCTAGTGGATTTCGTACCCTGAAGCGGTGGAGGTGCTCTGTGCAAAGGACCCTCGGGAAGACCGACGCCCAGATCCAGCAAGAAGTGCTGCAGGAGTTGAAGTGGGACTCACGCGTCGAGGAGACCGACGTCGGCGTTGAAGTGGACCAGGGCGTCGTTACGCTTACCGGCGCAGTGACGAGCTATGCCAAGCGCCTCGCCGCCCAGGAGGCGGCTCATAGGGTGAGCGGTGTGCTTGACGTCGCCAATGACATCCAGGTGAAGATTCCCGGCACCCTGGAGCGGACGGACACCGAGATCGCCCAGGCCATCCGCCGCGCTCTCGAGTGGGACGTCCTCGTCGCGGCGGACCGCATCCAGACCACCATCGAAAAAGGCATCGTGACGCTCGAGGGTTCTGTTGACTTCTGGTACCAGAGGGAGGCGGCCGAGCGAGCGGTCCACAACCTCTCCGGCGTGCGCCAGGTCACCAACAAGCTCGTCGTGAGCACGCCCCCCATCGGGCCAGAAGCCGTCAAGGAGGCGATCGAGCAGACGTTGGAGCGCCGAGCCGTGCGCACCGCCAAGCACATCCAGGTGGCCGTGCACGACGGCGTGGCCACCGTGTCCGGAGCGGTCCACTCTTGGCAAGAGAAGCAGGCTGTGCTCGCGGCGGCGCGCTTCACCCAAGGCGTGCAGAGCATCGAAGACCAGCTCCGTATCGAGCCAGAGGCTTAGCCTCGGCCAAAGGAGGAACACGTGGCCATCTATGTGCTGCTCAGCACCCTGACCGATGAGGGTCGGAAGACCGTCAGCGAGCGGCCGGAGCGCATCAAGGAGGTCAACCAGGAGCTTGAGACGATGGGAATCAAGGTCTTGCACCAATACGCGGTGCTTGGGCCCTACGACTTCGTCAACGTCGTCGAAGCGCCGGATAACGAAGCCGTGTTCAAGATGTCCTTAGCCCTTGGCTCGCGCGGCACCGTGCAGATCATGAGCCTCGCGGCCAAGTCTGTTGACGACTTCATCGCCACCATCAGAGCACGCTAGTTCCCTCTGATGGATCTTACGCTAAGGAGAAGCGAGTGGGCACCTACGTACTGTTGAGCACCCTGACCGACGAAGGTCGCGGGACGGTCAGCGAGCGTCCGGAGCGCATCAAGGAAGTCAACCACGAGCTTGAGGCGATGGGGATAAAGGTCCTCCATCAGTACGCGGTGCTTGGGCCCTACGACTTTGTCAGCATCGTCGAGGCCCAAGACAACGACTCGGTCTTCAGGATGTCCCTGGCGCTGGGGTCGCGTGGCACCGTGCAGATCATGAGCCTCGCGGCCATCCCTGTGGACGATTTCATCGCCAGCATCAGAGGCTATTCGCGGCAATCGCTTCATTAGGCCACGCAGCAGCGGCGCCGGGAGCCTGAACCGCCCTCGCGATCGAGCGCTCAGCCCCTTGGCGAGCCTCCAGGCACGCCGACACGCCTGGGCAAAAGGGGAACGAATATGCTCAAAGAGGTCCTTGTCCCGCTTGATGGCTCCGCTCTCTCGGAAGAGGTCCTGCCATACGCCGCCTCTCTCGCAAAGGGACTCGGTGCACGCATTGCCCTTTTGCACATCATAGACGCGGACAACCTAAGGGTAGAGACCGGCGAGCATAGAGCCTACCTGGACCAGCTGCAGCAGAGCGCCGAGGCCGCGGCCACCGGCTACCTCGGCGAGCAGGCCAAGGCGCTCGCTGAGCTCGGTATTGGCGCAAGCACGGCTGTCGTCTATGGAAAGCCTGCCGACGTGCTCGCCGCCTTTGGCGAGGGTCAGAAGGAGCCCGAGACACTTATCGCTCTCTCCACGCACGGGCGCTCCGGACTCGCCCGCGTCGCGCTCGGCAGCGTCGCCGATCGCCTGCTCCGTGGTGCCCACGCGCCCCTGCTGCTCATCCACCCGCGAGACGGAGCCCGGGAGCGCCTGGCGGAGCTCAAGCGGATCGTCGTGCCGCTGGACGGCTCCCCTCTGGCTGAAGCCGCGTTGCCCTTGGTCACCGAACTCGCCAAAGCCCTCAGTCTTGCCGTTACCGCCATCTGGGTCGTGCAGATCACCTCGCAGGTCTACGGCCCACCCGAGCTCGTCGTCTATCCGGCCAATCTGTTGCAGGAGCTTCAGCAAACCGCATCGAGCTACCTGCAGCGGGTCGTGGAGCGCCTCAGGGGCAGCGGCGTCACGGCGGAGTTTGAGGTTTTGCTCCACCATGCGCCCCCCGTGGCCATCACCGACTACGCACACGACAGGGAAGGGACCCTCATCGCCATGACCACCCACGGGCGCTCCGGCTTCACTCGCTGGATGCTCGGCAGCGTCACCGATCACGTCGTGCGGTTGAGCGGAGCGCCTGTCCTGGTCGTACGGCCGTCAGAGGAGCCGTAGGGCGACTTGAGCGGCTATGGCGTGGCGCACGCGGTCAGCCTTGTCTTCTCTGCTAGGCTTTTCCCCATTCCTTTCTGCGCACCGATCGCGGGCTGCCATGTTGACCCTGTCGTTTCATAGGCAGAGCCCGCCACTGCGATGATAAAGGGCCGGCCAATTGGGGGAGTCTAGAGGATCGAATCCGCTCATCCTGTCTCCGAAGGCGACTCGCCTGGGCGAGAGCTTGTCGAAGGATGACGGGGGCTTGGGGGTGTCCCCCAGTACGCCACTGGGCGGGCGGGTGGGAGAGCCCAGGATGCTATTCTTATCCCAATCATTCGCGAGCGGAGAGCGCCACCGCAAATGAAAGTGCCCAGCCAGAGCCCTAGGGGCGTCCAGAGGGGACGAAGTCCCCTTTGACGGGGGCCTGAGGGTGTCCCCCAGTACGCCACTGGGCGGGCAGGGGGGGAAAGCCCACGCTGCCATGTTGACCCTATCGCTTTATAGGCAGAGCCCGCCACTGCGATGATAAAGGAGCCGTGGCCAATTGGGGCGTCCAGAGGATCGAATCCGCTCATCCTGAGCTTGTCGAAGGATGACGGGGGCCTGAGGGTGTCCCCCAGTACCTCACTGGGCGGGCGGGTCGGAGAACCAAGGATGCTATTCTTATCCCAATCATTCGCGAGCGGAGAGCGCCACCACAAATGGAAGTGCCTGGTAGAGCCCCAGGGGAATCCAGAGGGGACGAAGTCCCCTTTGACGGGGGCTTGGGGGTGTCCCCCAGTACGCCACTGGGCGGGCGGGTGGGAGGACCGACGTCCTCTGAAAGAGCAATCATGCATGCGCTGTGCGCGCCACTACGGACGAGAGTCGCCGCACGGGGAAGTTCAGAGCGGGAAACCCCCTCTGACGGGGGCCTGAGGGTGTCCCCCAGTACGCTACTGGGCGGGCGGGTGGGAGAACCAACGTCCTCTGAAAGGCAATCGGAACGTGGAGGCCAAGGACCATGAGCGCACCAACGAATGAAGCGGGACCAGCGCGCCTCGCCCGCTTCAAGCAATACCTGCTCGCCGAGTGGGAGGCCGCCGCGCTCTACCGTGCCCTCGCCGACGCCGAGCAGAACGACGAAAGGGCGGCCGTCTTGCGAGAGCTCGCTTCCATGGAGGACAGACATGCTGCCCACTGGCGCGCCAAGCTCGACGAAGCTGGCGAGCCTCTGCCGGCGTGGCGGCCGAGTCTCCGCTCGCGCTTCCTGGGCCGCCTCGCCCGTCTCTTCGGCACCACCAGCGTCTTGCCGATCCTCGAGCGGTTCGAAGGCGGAGACGCCGCGATGTACGCAGCGGAGCCGGAGTCGCTGGATTTTTCGACGCAAGAGCGCGTCCATGGTCGCGTCTTCCAACGATTGCGAAAGGGGGAGCAAACCGGCATGAGCGACATCGCACGACGGGAGGAGCGTCACAGAGGCGCGGGCAGCGGCCGCCTGCGTGCAGCCGTCTTCGGCGTCAACGACGGCCTCGTCTCGAACCTCAGCCTGGTTATGGGCGTGGCGGGCGCAGAGCCCGGGCCACGCTTTGTGCTCTTGGCCGGCATCGCTGGCCTCCTCGCCGGCGCCTTTTCCATGGCTACAGGCGAGTACGTCTCCATGCGTGTTCAGCGCGAGATGCTCGAACGAGAGCTCGATGTGGAACGTGCGGAGCTCGAAGAGCACCCCGAGGAAGAGGAGGAAGAGCTGGCCCTTATCTATCGCGCCAAAGGCCTCCCTCCAGAAGAAGCTGCGCGCGTGGCGAAGCGGGTCATCGCCGACAAGGAGGTCGCCTTGGAGACGCTCGCGCGTGAGGAGCTGGGGCTGGACCCGGGAGAGCTAGGCTCGCCTTGGGGCGCAGCCATCAGTTCGTTCCTCGCCTTCGCGGTCGGCGCCTTTGTGCCCGTCCTCCCCTATCTCCTCTCGCGCGGTCCTTACGCCTTGGCCCTCAGCGGAGCCCTCAGCGCCGTCGCCCTGGCCGCGGTCGGTGCACTCACCGCCCTGTTGACGGGCCGCTCCGTCGGCTTCGCTACCGCCCGCATGGTGTTGCTCGGAGCGGCTTCGGCCACCGTGACGTTCTGGGTGGGCCGTCTCCTCGGCGTCGCCATCAGCTAGCCACCGCACCTGGGCGACACGATGCTCCGACCTGTGTGGACCGGGGCTCTAGCGAAAGACGTAGAGGAGGGCAACTCATGGCACGAACCCTTGCAGAGCTGCTGAGCCTCCAGGGGCAGGTAGCGCTGGTCACGGTTGCCTGCTTGGAGGCCGAGCAGACGATTGCTCGTTATTGAGCGGCTCACCCAATACTTGGGGATGGATGCCGGCCTGCCTTGACTCAGGAGATTTGAGGGAAGCAACGCAACCATGTATGCTGCGGACGAAGTGGCGCAGTCCCCTGACCAAGAGCTCGAGTATGTGAAGTGGCTCGCAGCGACCATCGCTCAGCGTGAGGGGCATCATCGTAGTGCGGGAAGCGGGCGCCAGCGTGCTGCAATCTTTGGTGCGAATGATGGCCTCGTTTCCAACCTGAGCCTAGTAATGGGTGTGGCGGGCGCGCAGCCTGAGCCACACATCATCCTCTTGGCTGGCCTTGCCGGTCTCCTCGCTGGTGCCTTCTCCATGGCCGCTGGTGAATACATCTCAATGCAAGTGCAGCGCGAAATGTACGAGCGAGAGCTCGGTATCGAAAGTGCTGAGCTGGAAGAGCATCCGGAAGAAGAGGAAGAAGAGCTGACGCTAATCTATCGCGCGAAGGGCTTGTCAACGGAGGACGCCGCGAAAATAGCCAAGCAGCTGATGGTGAACAAAGATGTGGCGCTTGACACGCTGGCTCGAGAGGAGCTCGGCCTTAACCCTAACGAGCTGGGCTCGCCATGGGGAGCTGCCATCAGTTCATTCCTCACATTCACCGTGGGGGCCTTCGTTCCCGTCTTGCCTTACCTGTTCTTCCAAGGGCTCCCCGCCCTCGCGGCCAGTGCTTTCCTTAGCGCTGCTGCGCTAGTCGGCGTCGGGGCGTTCACCGCCCTGCTGTCGAGCCGATCCCCCTTGATGGGCGCCACGCGAATGCTTCTCATCGGCTCAGCAGCAGCCTCCGTCACCTTTGGGGTTGGCCGCCTGTTTGGCGTGCTGGTGCCAGGGTAACGCCTGGTCTGCTCCTTGCGCGCACCTGATCGAGCCCTGAGGGACAGGGGCCCAGGATGAGGAGGGCCATAGCGAAAGAAGCGCCGGTTTTCTTGGAGGGCTTATGCCAGAGAGCGATATTGCCGATCTTCTGAATCTTCAGGGCCAGGTGGCGATCGTTACAGGGGCTGCTAAAGGAATAGGGCAGGGAATTGCCCTCCGGCTTGCCCAAACGGGGGCTGCCGTAGTCGTCGCCGACCTACAGCAAGAAGAAGCTGACGCCACAGCCAAGCAGATCGTGGGGCAGGGTGGCAAGGCGCTGGCGGTGAAAGCCGACGTCAGCGAGAAGGACTCGGTCCGCAGCATGGTCGAGGCCGCCGTGGCCGCTTTCGGCCGTCTCGACATCTTGGTCAACAACGCGGGCATCTTCCCCTTCAGCCCGGCGCTACAGACGTCGGAAGAGCTCTGGGACAGGGTCCTTGACGTTAATCTGAAGGGTGTCTTCCTGTGCAGCCAGGCAGCGGCGAGGCAGATGGCATCTCAGGGCCCCGGCGGCCGCATCGTCAACATCGCCTCAATCGACGCCCTCCACCCGACGGGCAACCTCGCCCATTACGATGCCTCGAAGGGTGGCGTCGTTATGCTCACTAAGGCCCTGGCGTTGGAGCTCGCCGCCGTCGGCATCCGGGTCAACGCCATCGCCCCTGGCGGCATCCAGACACCGGGCAGCCAGGCCGCGACGGCGGCTATGCTACCTCAGGGCGTCAACCTCGAAGCCCTTGCCGCGGCGTTCACGGCCCGGATCCCCTTGAAGCGTATGGGGGACCCCGACGACATCGCGCGCGCGGTGGTGTTCTTCGCTACGCCCCTGTCGGACTATGCGACGGGCGCGCTGCTGGTGGTGGACGGAGGCTATCTGCTCTCTTGAGAGGTGCTGGTTGGCGCGGAAGCCCTATTCGAGCAGCCTCTGCCTGACTAAGGCGCGGACCGACGGCCAGTACTCGATCACCAAATCGCCGTCGGGATTGGCGTTGAGCGGCACCTCGAGCGCACGGTCCGGGTAGCGGCCCGATGCCATCTCCCTCTTGATGACGGGAGCCTGGCTTGCGTTCACCCACTGAACGCCGCCGTCGCCATGCGCCGAGTCTACGATGTACAGGGTCTTAGTGATCTCCGGCAGTTGCTCCTCCACGCTCGTCACCAGGGACTTGGCAATACCGGCGACGTTGCCCAGGTTGTGCAGCAGGATGGCCTCCGGCTCGAAGTCCAGGGCAAGAGCCCCGCTCTCCCGCCGCTCCGCCAGGAACCGCAGCAGCGACACGTAGAAGCCGGGCCCTCGGCCGTTCTCCTCCATCCATCTCAGCATGCCCTTGAAGACCAGGTGCTTCCGCGCATTGTGCTCTAGGTCCGTGCCGTAATAGCGCGTGCCCCCAACGGCCAAGGGGACCGTCTTGATGAACTGGATGACGGTTTTCCCGTCCATGACTTCCTCGCCCTGGGTGAACTGCCTCTTGTCGTACTTCACGCCGTCCAGGTAGAAGGGCATGACCTCAAAATCCGCGGGGACGTCCACCGTGATGCCGCCGAATACGCTGTCCACGAGGTCGGCAATGACCACGTCGGGGAAGGCAAGCTGGAAGTCCATCGAGAGCCCGGTCGCGTCCTCGACCGTCTCGCGCATCAGGTCGAACCCACCGAGAGGATACGCCCTGTGGATCTTGATGGCGTGGCCGTTGTAGCGGCCGAGAGCCGACTGATACCGCTCGATCTCGGGCGCACGGATGTCGTGGGTCAGCGATATGAGGCTGACCGTCTTGTCGCGCACGTCGAGCGACGCGATGGTCAGCGAGCCAATAAAGGCGCGCTCGGTGAGCGGCGGCTCGTGCGTCTCTCCGTAACCATAAAGGAGGATGTTGACCCGTCCTTCGTTGAGCGCTGCATCGATGCGTCTCGCGTATTGGGGGTCGCTCTGATCGCGCTCTTCTCGCCTACTTGCCGCCTCGCTTGCCAGCGTGTTGATCGCTTCGCCCACGATGCTCTTCGGGGCTTCCACGGTCTTCTCGTCCGAGGCCCGCGCCGCAAAGGCGACGCCAAGCGCCAGGAGCACGCTCGCTACCAACAGCCCCTTCAGCAGATCAGCGCGACGAAGCCTTCTATCCTTCATCACTCCGGCTCGGGCAACAGCGACCTCTGCAAGACAAACGGGCATGCAAACATGCCCTTTGTCACAGCATAGCAGGGGAGAGGCGCTCGTTCAAGGCGAGGAAGGCCCTGCCGGACATCGATCAGTCATCCCTACGGCCATGGGGGATCACAATGATCAGCCTTCGGCGGAAGCCCAGAGGGGCAAGGCCGCTCATCCTGGTGAGCCGAGCGAAGCGAGCCCTGACGCAGCGAAGGGCCTGTCGAAGGATGGCGAGGGCCTGGGGGCCTGTCCTGAGCCTGCCGAAGGAGTGTCCCTCAGTACGTCGCTGGGCAGGCGGGCGGGAAGACCAACCTCTCACAACGCCAACACCTCTCTCGCCATGGGCTCCCATCTGCCTCATACCTCGATGCCGGGGGGAGCCCAGAGGGGCGCAGCCCCCTCTGGCGGGGGCTTGGGGGTGTCCCCCAGTACGTTCCAGGGCGGGCGGGTGGGAAGACCAACGTCCCACAACGATGGGGAGACCTGGACGCTATTCTCGCCCCAAGTCCAGAAAGACCTACAGCCCGCTCACGGGGCCTCGAAGCAATACCGCTGCACGTCCACCGCTGCCTCTTCCGCCATCTCGCTCAGCCGCTTCGCGTCCACAATCGTCTGCTGCCGCTGCGTGCCCAGCCGTGCCAGCGTCCCTTCGCTCTCGCGTCGTCGCGCCAGCGCATCTTCGCACAGTAGAGGGCGGAACCGGTCCTCTTCCCAAGGCGCCTCGCCCAGGATTGGCCACGCAACAAGCAGCGTCAAGGTTGCCAACCATAGACCACCGAGAACGGCGAGAACCCAGCGCATGTCGGTCCCTCCGGGCCCGCGGCTGCCAGTCTCGAAGCGCTGCGAGGGCAGAGCACGGCAGGATGTGGCGCCATTATCTTACAGAAAGCCCCGCCACTACCAGCGCACCACAATCTGGTGGGGCGACATGTGGTCGTACCGCAGCCTCAGCACTCGCGTGCTCGGGTCGTAGTAGTACCCGTCGTCTCGCAGCTCCTCTTGCAGGTCGCGCCGCTCTCCATCCACCTCCACCGCGAGAGGCATCGGCGTCAGCATGTCCAGGAAGCCCGTGGTCTCCGCCGGTCCCTGGACATGCAGGATCAAGGAGCTCTCTCCCGGTAGCTCGACTGTCACTGAGCTGTTTGTCCAGAACGGGCCGATAACCTGTTTCAACACGAGAAGGCGGAACTCCTTTGGTTGCAGCGCAACGCTGAAGCTGCCTGTCTTGCGGCTGTAGCTGCGCGACGTCGCATCGTATACGGTCACCTGCTGCCCCGCCGATATGCCATGCTCGGCTAGCGAGACAGCCACCGACGCAGGCTCCTCGCCCCGGTTGATCACCCCCAGGTAGGTGAATTCGCCGACTTGGTATGAGAACGCGCTGGGCGCTGTGGCCGGGCCGGAGAAGCGTCGCGTGCCGACGAATGGCTCGTAATGCATCAGTCGGGCGCGGTAGTCGGAAAGCCGATCGGGGCTCATGCTCGATAGGTCGAAGCTCAGCGAGACCTGGCTGCCGAGCGCCAGGCTTGCCTCCAGCCAGCGTAGGCCAAGCGGATCGGCTGGCGAGCCGGTGATCGCTCCCATGTTCGACCGCTGCCCTAGGATGAAGTTCTGGTACAGCGCATAGTCGATGTGCTGCTGCAGGCCCCCGTTGGGATAGGGCGCGTCGAACGCGAACGACTCATCCCCGTATCGAAACGTATGGGAGTAGGGGTGAGCATAGACCGGGTTCTGCCAGGCCCCCTCGACGTAGATGCCTTGCTTGAACGCCACCGCGTTCTCGTACACAAGCCGGTAGGCCAGCGTGGGCTTGCCGGCGTTGCCAAGGCCGTCCACCTTGATGCCATCCACGTCGTAGCGCTCGAAGAAGTCCTGCATCACCTCGCGCAGGTAGCTTTGGAAGCCTGGGTGGTCAAGGTCGTATAGGAAGCTCTGGACCATCCCATCGTCGCCAACGGGGATCAACCACTCGGGGGCCTGATCGATGAGGCCGCTCAGGCCGTTCCAGTTCCCCTTTGCCTCATTGTCGTCGAGGTAAGGCAGTGAGAAGTACAACACCACCTTAGCGCCCTTCTGGTGCGCGTAGTCCACGAGCGCTCTGATCCCTGAAGGGAACTTCTCGTAGTCGACTGCCCGCCAGTCGGACCCTGGCCGGCCTTCCGTGATGTACCACCCTGCGTCGAGCAGGAGGTGCCAGGGCCCCAGGTCGCCCAGTTGCCCGGCTATGTAATCGACGTGCCGCCGCATCAGCGCCTCGTCCACGTCTATGTAGGAGACGTACCAGCTCAGCCATTGGTACCGGACCCAGTCCGGCATCGCAACAGGAGGATAGAGACGTGCCATAAGCTCTCGATACCCCATCGTAGCGGCGGCGGGGTCCTGGGTGCGGACGAAGTCCACCAAAAGCCGTGGCGACGCCACGCGGCCGTCGACAAGGGCTGGGGCAAACCGCACTTGCTCCAGCGTGAACGAGGCCCAGGGCGTTTCGACACTGGGCTCCAGCGAGAAAAACGCCGCCGTCTCGACCTCATCAAGGACGGCGAAGACCAGCGTCCCGGGCATCCCGTCGCCCCACATGACGAGCGGCCGCCCAAGCCCGATTTGGTCGGAGGGCAGGAAGGCATCAGGGTCGACCAGCTTCTTCACGTCCGAACCAGCGAGAACGTAGCCACCCTGCGTGCCGTCGAAGTAGCGGAACACCGTCGGGCCCTCGCCGGCTCCCATCAGCTGGTAGGTCCACCGTTGGTCCGAGTAGACAGTGACCACCTGGGTCATGGGTATCCCATCGCCCGTTGCGAGCATCGCTTCGAGCTGGAGGCCCGCGCCCAGAGCATCCTCATTGATGCGCTGATAGCGGAAGTTGCGGGGTTCATACGGCAGCGATGGCCCCTCTCGAAAGACCCCCGCGAGCGACGGTATCCCAGCCAGCAATTGCTCTCCCGACTTCAGGTCCCACAACGTCAGCGTCCCTGTTTCTCCACCAACGAAGCCAACGGTGAGGCCCAGATGCCCGCTCGCCAATGCCAGCTTCGACTGCTTGGTGAGATAGGCACCCACCGGCTTGCCGTCCTCCTGCAGCGACACCTCTGCCATCGAGCGAAGCGCCTCGAGGTCGTCCGCGATGCTCAGGACGCTCGGCGTGACGACCTCGCCCTCTTGCTCTCGGACCGTCTCCGCCGGCCCGAGCTGCGGGATCGCGCTCCTCGCGGCTGTCACCGGGCCGCAGGCCCAAAGCAGGGCGAGAATGAGCGCGGAGAGCGCGACGCCTAGGCCAGAGGCCTGGGCAGCTCGGCTTCGCCGCAGCAGTCTGTGGGTCATCGGAATCGCTTGCACGATCATTTCCTCAGCACCGACGCTCCATACTCCAACCTTACAGGTAGCCTGCTCTCCATCAAGTCCACAACGCTGTCAATCCCTGTCATCCTTCCACGACCGGCGGACCTTCACTCCCACTAGCCCAACCACCTGCTCCCATTGTGCAGGGGACCCGGCGGCCTCTCTATGAAGAAGCTCACACAACCCGAACCCACCGCGCCCCGGTCCATCCCTCGTTACGCCACGCTGATTCGGTCAACAAAAAACGCCCCCACCAGCACGGGGAGGCGTGTATCTCTCCCCCTACAGCAGCTCGGTTGTCCCCCTCCGCTCATCCTGAGCTTGTCGAAGGAGGACCCGTGGCTTTGCACCCCCGCCTCTCGACGGGTTCGCCTTTGTTACAGGTTCCTTAGAAGGGTGCCGCGTTTCCACCTCCCCGTCAAGGGGGACTACGTGAAAAACAGGGGAAAGGTTCCCCCGGAGCCGTCGGGTGCTCGCGGCGCTCAGGGCATCCGCAAGTCAGTCGCTGCGACCGTCCTACTTAATAGCCTCGGCTCGCAACGCCATTCTTGGGAGGTGAAGGTTCTCAGGACTCGCTTGGACGCTCAGACCCCTGGGGCCCTGACATCCGCAAAGAGACCGGTGTCGCCCTCTTCAGGAGAGGGCGTATCGGGCGTCCCAGACCTCAGGCAACCGCCCGAAGTCGATAGGGATGGTCGTCTCGGTGGTAGTCCACCAACCGCCCCTCGTGCTCGATCAACACGAACCTCGCCTGGATGCCCGCGCGCGTCATTTCAGCCACGATCTCCCGGGCCCGCCACTGAGGCGGGATGATGACCACCTCCACGGGGTGCTCCAGCAGCCAGTCGCGGGAGCGGATCTCCTGTCCCGTTCCAGGGACGAACGTGCCGACTTTCAGCGGATCAGAGTCGACGACCGTCGGGAACTGGCGCGCGTCCATGCCATAGCGGTTCATGAAGGCGGCGGCCTTCCCGGTCCCACCCCACACCACGACCCGGCGCCCGCCGAGGAGCAGGCCCTCTAGTTGGGCGCGGATGGTTGCTTCGGCTGCTCGCGCGCTGGCGGCGAATTCGACTGCCACTTCGGCATGCGTCACTTGCTGCTGCTGCCCACCCAGACGAGCGAACCCGTACACCACCTCACCATCGTAGCCATGCTGGACCGAGTCGATGGCAGTGGCGCACCGTGCCAGCATCCGCGTGAACGATTCCGTCGTGAAATTGGAGTTGTGCTCGTAGAAGAAGTCAACGGTGCGGCGCGTCTCAAGAGCGCGGTCGATGCACGGGACCTCGATGTACATGGCGGGCGTAGCCCCGACGCAGCTAGCGCCAAACGAAAGCTGCTGCACAAAGCCCAGCGGATTGGAAAGGTGCTCCAGGACATGACGGCTGATGATGAGATCGGGCCGAAGGTCAGCGAAATCGCGTGTTGGCTCAAACAGCGCGCGCCGGAACTCCACGTGGATCCAATCAGGCTCTTCCGTCCCGTGAGGATCGAACCCAACGTAGCGACCATCGGGCCTCAGCTCGGCGAGCCCCGCCAGAAAGCTGCCGTCGCCATAGCCGATCTCGACCACCGTCGGGCTCTGCGGCAACCGTGACGCGATCTCAAGCAACACCGTCTGCAGGTGTACCGACCAAAGCGGCGGGCTGTTGAACATCAAGTTCGGTTTTTCCGTGTAAGGCACCGCGGCGTAGTCGAAAGCGGCGTTGTAGACATGCCCACAGTCCACACACCGCACAAAATCCAATGGAAGACGGGGCATCGCCCGCGCCGCCTCCGCGCTCGCGGGCCAAGCAAGCGTGGCCAGAGGCTGCGCCCCGCCATCGAATAACGGGACCGCGACGTGATACCCGCAGGCAGGGCAGGTCGCCTCGCGCATGAGCGACCGGGGCGTGTTCTCAGGCAACCGCGTACTCAAGCGTGCCAGTCGATCAGGTTCCCGTCGCGCGCTGCTGCCACCGCCTGCGACAGGAAGTCCTCAAGCTCTCTCACAACCTCTTTGTCCTCGTAGAGCACGTGGCTGTTCGCTTGAATCTTGCCAGCCACCTCTCTACGCCACTCACTATCGTTGGCCAGCCGTACCGCTCTCTCCACATACGCCCAGGGGTCCGCGGCCACGCCCTCCATGACACCCATCTTCTGGTAGCACGCTGCCGTAACGCGTCCACGCATGAAGGCGCCTGGCCAAGTAACGATCGGGATGCCCATGCCAAGCGCCTCATACGTCGTGTTCCCTCCCCCGAAGTGCGGGGGGTCGAGGAGCACATCTGCGACGCTCAGGAGGTTGAAGTAGTCCAGGCCGTCCAGTCGGGGAATGAAGACGATCCGATCAGCGACGTCGGGGTTGGCCCGACTCATGCGGTCGAGGAGCTGCTCGGTCCAACTGGCATGCGGGCCCGCGATGAGGACCAGACGCCCTCGTGGATCGCGGCGAAGCACATCGCCCAGGAAGCCGTCGAAGTCAGGGTGAAACTTGAAGAGGCTCTGCGGCGACACGTACAGCGTCCAGTCCTTAGACAACCCTAAGCGTTCTCTGTCCCGCAGTTCCTCTCCGATTACCGGCCGGTGATAGTACGTCGGCAGACCATGAAGACGCACCAACCGCTCCGAGTAGTACTCCGCGGCGTCTGCCGGCTCCAGCGCCTCGCTCGAAATAAAGTAGTCCACGTTGGGGACGCCTGTCGTCACCGGATGTCCCCAGCCCACGCACTGCACTGGAGCGAGGCGAGCAAAAGCTTGGAAGTAGGTCTGCGGGTCCATGCCTATTTCCGGGTAAAACAGCACATCCAACGCCTGGCTGCCTACAAACTCCCTCACGGAGGCCAGTGTGCCCACAACGTGATAGTAACGGTCGGCCGCATTCGCGATCCATGCAGAGAACTCATCGCGCTTGCCCAGGTGAAAGACAGTGACATCGAACCGCTCACGGGAGAGCTGCTGAATCAGACCGAGGTTGAAGCGACCAATAGTGTGGTTTTGTAGATAGCGCGACAAGAAGCCGATGCGTATGCGCTCATCCCCCGACGCGCCTCGGCGATTTGGTAGGCAATGCTCCGCCGTCCAAGCCAGTGCTGGGGACGCCTTAAGATGGAGCCTCGCGATCTTCTCCTGCAGCGGACGGTCGTTCATCCCCTGGTACGCCAGATAGAAGTTGGTGACCCCCACTTCGGCATTCGGGTCTGCGACAGACAGCGAGTCCGTCGCAAGAAGGCGGCCGACTTCCCCGTCCAGCCTCTCCCGATAGAACCGCAAGTCCTCGGCCGAGGCTGCGATGACCGGGAGTATCGTGGCCTTGCGAATCGCCGTGCCCGCCTCCGGCCTGAGCACCATCGCCTCCTGATAGCCCACCAGAGCTTCCAGCGGCTTGCTTAGGCCGCGGAGCGCCGCCGCGAGATTCTTGTGCGCCTCCAGGTAGTCGGGGCGCAGCATCAACGCCGTTCGATAGTGGATAATCGCCTCTTCGTGCTTGCCCAGGTCCTGGAGCACGTTGCCGAGGTTGCTGTGCGCCTCAGGGAAGTTCGCCCGGATGGCCAGCGCTTCTTCGAGACTTCCAACTGCGTCCTCCATCTTCCCCTGGGCATGATAGGCAACGCCAAGGTTGTTTCGCGCCTCGGCCAGATTGGGCTCGATACGTAGCGCCTCTTGGTAGCTCGCAATGGCCTCGTCCGTCTGCCCAAGGCTCCGCTGGATGTTGCCCATGTTGACAAGCACCTGGGCATAGTCCGGCTTGATGGTCAACGCCTGACGGTAGCCGGCCATGGCCAGGTCCCACTTACCCTGTGCCTGCAACGCGAGGCCGAGGTCGAAGTGGAAGCTGGCCTCCACGGGACTGACGGCGATCGCGCTGCGGATGAGCGCCTGGGCAGCCTCGTAGGCGCCCAACTCATAGGCAAGCATGCCCCTCAGATGGAGCGCATCGGGATGATACGGCTGTTCACTCAGGATTCGCTGGTACATCTCCTCCGCTTCCACCAAGCGCCCTACCCGTTGGTGTTGAAGAGCCACCCTCAGCGCATGCCCGATCCCGTTACCTCCGCGCACCGGAGACGGTCCATGCACGGCGTTTCGATCGCGCGATTTCCTGGTCACTGCGTCCTCATTTGTCGCTGCTCGAGAATCCGGCCACCTCAGCGTAGCGACTGACAACAGCCAGGGGGATGCCCACGGGTACCTATTGCCCGCGACGTCCTTACCTGATGCGCCGGTCCCGCGTACCGACGCGAGGCTACCGCTGGGGTTCCTCATGCCGCTCGACACAGACGGCACCTGACGTTGAAACGCCGGCTGATTAGTGCAAGAATGAAGCTCTTGAGGGAAGCCGAAATCCCAGCGGAGTTGCCGTGTCGCGCTCGCTATTCAGCACCGGCCAGCCACGGTCTTTCCAACAAAGTCGGCGTTTGCGTTTCGTGCCAAGGTAGCTCAGCGGTAGAGCAGCGGACTGAAAATCCGCGTGTCGGCGGTTCGATTCCGCCCCTTGGCACCAAGACTCTTCCTGCCACGCGTCGCCCCTGGCCCTTTGACCCCATGTCATTGTGGTTCGACCAGGAGTACGCGCTGGAACCGTGCATTTGTATCCCAAATGGAAGAGTCTGTATAATGGTCGCTGATATATTCTATACAGGAGGCTTCCAATGCCGCGTTTCTCCCCGATGAAGTCAGCCGATATCCCAGTAACGGGACGGCAACGCAAACCAAAAGTTGATAGGTTGGCCGCGTACGTCGACGCCTTACGGCAAGCCCCAGACGCCCTACGCGTGGAGCTGGACCCAGCCGACAACGCTCGCGGCGTGGCGATCCGCATGCAAGCCGCCGCGCGTCGGCTTGGCCACCGCGTCAAGACCCGCAACATCGGTGGCACTCTCTACGTCACCCGCGTCACCTAGCGACGCTCCCAGCCGGAGTGGCGGAATTGGCAGACGCGCCGGTCTCAAAAACCGGTGGAGGGCAACCTCCGTGTCGGTTCGAGCCCGACCTTCGGCACCAGCCTCGTACCGCCGATAACCGGCGCCTCGCGGTTGTCCGCATGCCACCTCTCCGAGGTATCGGGCAATCGTTCATGCGCTGGGCGCGCCGCTGGGGATGAAAGGATCGTTGTCTGCCGGAGTCCAGAGGGCGTAGCCGCTCGTCCTGGTGAGCCGAGCGAAGCGAGCCCTGAGCGCCGCGAAGGGCCTGTCGAAGGGGTGTCCCCCAGCACGTCACTGCGTGGGTGGGTGGGAAGAACCCACGAGCTGCTTTCACCCCGATCACTCCCCGCTGGGGCCTGCCTGCCTGTGCTTTCGTCGCTTGCCCGCCGGACGCCGGCCACTCGCAGCGGCGTAGCTTTAAGCAGATTTGCCTCGATTATTTGACAGCGATTCTATGCCAACTTTATACTCCTCCCTCGGCAAGCCAATGGAGACGCGCGATGAGGCTACTCAAACGGCCGCGCCGCCCCGTGCAACGGGTGGCGGGCTCCTTCTGGTACGACCGAGGGGTGCCGGTCCTCTTGGGCACATTGGGAGCCGTCACGCTCGTCCTCATCGTCTTCGCCGCGGCGGTTCTCTTGCGCATCTTACCGTGGCAATAACCGAGGCTTGGAGGCCAACATGGACATAGGGCTCGCGCTGCCCTTCCTCTCGACGGTTATCATGTTCGCGTTCACCGCGGCCGTCCTCCAGCGCTACCGGCGCCACCGCGTGCCCCACCTGCTCTTCTGGGGCGTGGGCCTCGCCATGTTCGGCATCGGCTCCGCCGCCGAGGCCTACTCCACCTTCGCCTGGAACGGACACGTGTTCCGCTCCTGGTACGCCTTCGGCGCCATGCTCAACGCCGCCTGGCTCGGCCAGGGCACAGCCTTCCTCCTCATGCGGCGCGTCTGGGCCGAGCGCGTCCTCTGGGTGGTCCTCGCCCTTTCCATCGTCGGCGTTGTCGGCGTCTGGCTCATGCCGCTCGATGCCGGCGCTTTCACCACGACCCTCCCGCTGAGCGCCAAGGAGCAGTACCAGCAGATCCTCCCCGAGGGCGCCTGGGTCCGTCTCCTGACCCCCATCTTCAACATCTATGGTCTCATCGCCCTCGTCGGCGGTGCTCTCTACTCCGCTTGGCTCTTTTGGCGCAAGCGCGTCATGGCCAACCGCATGATGGGCAACGTCATCATCGCCATCGGCGCGCTGGTCATCGGCTCAGCGAGCACGCTTGCCCGTTTCGGCATCGGCGACTACCTCTACCTCGGCGAGCTCGTCGCGGCCGCCCTCATGTTCAGCGGCTTCCTCCTCGCCAGCGCCCGCACCGAGCCCAGAATCGTCGCCGTACCGCAGCAGCGCCCCGCCTAGCCCCCCGCGGCTCACCCTGAGCCTGTCGCAGGAGCCGTGTAGGGCGCACGGCTCCTGCGCGCCACCCGTACAAAGGCCAGTCCCGCGCCATATGAGCGTACCACGCGCACCAAGAAACGTAGAACGTAGGGGCGCAGCATGCTGCGCCCGCTCACCTGC
>DATDQG010000032.1:0-6636 GCA_035292365.1 Dehalococcoidia bacterium | reverse complement strand
GGGTTCACCGGCTACCTGTTGCCTTGGGACCAGAAGGCATACTGGGCAACAACCGTCGGCACCAACATGGTCGGCACCATTCCGGTTATTGGCGGCGATCTACTGAAGCTAATCCGCGGCGGGACGGGCCTAGGTGTCGTTGCTCTAACCCGCTTTTTCGCCGTCCATGCGTTGCTGCTGCCGGTATTGCTCGGCGCCCTAGCCGCCGTTCACGTGGCGTTGGTCATCTACCACGGCGTGAGCGTTTCCCCCGGCCTATGGCACAAAGGGCCGCCAGACGAGGCCGCCTCCGACGGAAGCGCGCTGCACCCGTATCACGAGCGCTATGCCGCTTTCAAAGCGCGTGGGCCGAGCTTCTGGCCCGAACTAATCGCCGAAGACCTGCGGACCGCCCTCGTCGTCTTTGTCGTCCTCGTGGGCCTGACCGTGCTTTTCGGCGTGCCGCTGGATGAGCGAGCCGACCCGACCGACACCACGTACATACCGCGCCCCGAATGGTACTTCATGGCGCTTTTCGAAATGTTGAAGTTTTTCCCCGGCCAGCTCGAGTGGGTGGGCGCGGCGCTCCTGCCGGCCTTGCTTGTGCTGCTGGTCTTGTTCGTTCCAGCCCTCGCTCGCGGCGAGGAACGACGTCCGCTGCGGCGACCGGCGGGCATGGCCACCCTGGCGCTCGTCCTCATCGCCCTGACTGGCATGACGATTCGCGCCTACGCCACCACGCCCCCCAGCGCGGTCGTCGAACGCGGTGTCGTCCTTACCTCGCAGCAGTTGCGGGGGCGGCAGCTTACTGACCAGCAAGGATGCCGTTCTTGTCACATCATCAGCGGCGTGGTCGAGGTAACGGAACCCAAGCCGGGAGAAAGAGAGAAAGTGAAGGGTCCCCGCCTAGACGGCATAGGCGCCAGGCTCACAACCGCTGACATCCACACCTTCATGGAGCAGCCCAAGCGCTTCAATCCCGACGCCACCATGGAACCCGTCATCCCACCCCTCAATCACGCCGATGTGGAGGCCATAACGCAATACCTGCTGACGCTCTCCGCCGATATCCCGCTCACAGAGAGGAGCATACGATGAGCAACTTGTCCGGCTCTGAAGATGCCAGTCCGCGAGGATCGGTGGAGGGCCTGGTGCTGCTCGTGGTTGCCGTTGTCCTCGGCGTGGGCACAGCAGTTGGGCTGGCGGCATGGAGCGCCGAACCTAGGGCCCTCGCCCTCTCCGACAGCGGTCGTCAGGAGAGCTTAGGCGTGCCTCGAAGCAGTTCCGGCCTGGTAGCGACCACCGAGAACCGGGGCCAGGTGCTCTTTGGACGATATTGCGATTCGTGCCACCCCGGTGGCGAAGAGGGCCGAGGCGTTAGCCTTGCCACGCTAGAATTCCGACGAGATTTCCAGACCCAAACGCAGGTTGCTCAAGTCGTGCGCGACGGCACGTGCAAGATGCCCGCGTACAACCGCTTCCTCCTAGCTGACGGTGACCTATCCGAGATGGCAAAGTTCGTGTTGAGCCACGCTGAGGCTGCCACAAGGGAAGATCCGTCTCCTCCCTTGCCGCCGCTGGACGGCGCCGGCATCTTGGACAAGAAGTGCAACAATTGCCACGCCACCATTGAACCTCACCTCGATCCACGGGACGTCCAGATCCTATTCGCCCTCAATGACATGGCTAAATGCGCCGGCCTTACCACCGACCAGCGGAATGTCCTGCGCGCCTACCTGCTGGCGCAGCAGAGTCAGAGATAAGCTGGCCGTGAAGAGTTGGCCCACGAGGAACGCCACAGCGAGCCTGAACCAAGGATGATCGCGTGGCGCGCGAGCCTCTATCTAGGCTGGGGGCCTGTCGCGTTGGTAAAAGGGCTACGCGTTTAGAGCAAAAAGACTACACCGTTGGAGCAGACGAACTATACCATTTGGAACAAGAAGACTACACTTTCGGGTGGGGCAGGGTCACAAAGGCAGTAGTAGGATATTTGTGAAAAAAGACGCAATCGAAGAGCGCTCTCCCCCAAGATTTCAGAAGGGAGGATGTCGCGCAGCGGTCGCAAGGGCGGGGATCGCGCAATAGATGTGCCGAAAAGGAGGCGCGTATGAAAAAACACCTCGGATGGGCAAGCATGCTGCTGGTAAGCGCCGGCTCGGTTGCGTTGCTCGCAATCGGTTGCACGGGGCCGGCGGAGCAGCCTACCCCGACAGCAGCCGCACCAGTGACGACTGCACCAACACAGCCAGCCGCCGCTACGCCGGCCCAGACCAAGCTCCCCATCCTGTCGGCTATCCCGAACGCCCCGCCACGGGCCACCCCCGTACCCACGCCGGTCGGTCAGGTGGCGCCCACACCGGTTCCGCTAGTCGCGGCGGAGGTGAAGGCGCTCTTTCTGGACGTGAACACCGTCACTGCCGGCGCGGGTGAGAGCCGGTACAACGTGGACGGGGACAGGTACTGCGTCGCCACGAGCACCTTCAAACGAGGCATGCACGTCGTTTGGCTGATGGAGGCCTACGACGCCGGCACAGGCAAGGAGTTGCAAGCGGCTGACGTCAAGGAAGCCATCGTCAAGCTACCGCACGGCGAAAACGTAAGCTTCCGCTACGGCCGGCACGGCTCAACGGACGACTCCCCGTGGTTCTGGAGCGCCGCCTGGGATATCCCGCCCGACTATCCACTTGGCGTGCTAGACTTCGAGGTGGCAGTCACAAGTTCCACGGACAAACGGGCCACCTTCAGCGCCTGGGGAGCGCACGCGCCAGAGCGGAACATCACGAACCGCGTCACGATCATCGAGTAACGGGCCCGGATAAGGACCCATGAGACATTAGCTGGCCCGCCGCGAGGAAGCGGTGGGCCAGCCGCCCAACAGAAAGGGGACGGACATGACGAACGTCTGGACACGCCGCGTCAAGGGGAAAGCGGCCATCGCGGTGTTGGTGCTGGTCGCCCTAGCCGCCTGCACTGCCTCTAAGAGCCCCGCCGGCTCTTCCGCCGGCGACGCGGCAGCAGCCCCTGCTGGGGGGCCTTACGCGTACGAGACGCCCGCCCAGTCGGCCAGCCAGCAGTCATCGGGCGCTCTCAAGCTGCTGAAGACCACCCCAGAGAAGGGCAATGTCGGCACCGCGTTCACCGTCACGGGCGAGGGCCTGCCAGCGGGGCGGGAGGTGGAGCTCGTCTGGGCCACCTGGGACGGCAGCTACGTGATGAAGCCGACGGCGGAAACAGTGGAGTTCTACGAACGCTTGTACGAGCCCAAGCGCGTGCCCTTTGGACGCGCCACCATCAACCCCGACGGGCGTCTGTCGGCGACTTTTGCAGCGCCCGATGACTACGGGGAGATCCATGATATCTATGCGGTGATCGACGGACAGGATGTGGCGAAGGCGGGCTTCCGGATCGTCCGCAACGTCACCATCACACCTACCGAAGGACCCGTCGGCACTCCCATTACGATCAAGGTGGATGGACTGGGCTGGAAGCCCTATGAGGGGACCCTCAGCGTCCTCTGGGACAACAACTACTCAGGCTTCATATCCGCCGTAGCGACACGTGGAAATACTGTGGGTCAAATCCGCGCAGCGGGACCCATCGGGAAGCATGTCATCCAGGTGGGCCATGCCAGCGCGACCGTCCCCTACCTGAACTACGAGCAATCGCCCGTAGCCCATATACCAAACTTCCGCTTTGAGTTCACGGTCACCCAAGACGCCGGGGCTCCGCCTCCCGTTTTAGACTGGCCACTCGATGGCCTTGGAACGGACGGCGTGGTTGCCGCCAAGACCACCGTGGGTAGCACCTCTGCCACGTCGGCAGCAGGTGTCTCAACCAGGATTTCCCCTGCCAGCGGACCGATACTGTCACAGACAACGCTTCAGGCAAAGGACTTGCCCGCCGAGGCAGAGCTGAACCTCCTTTGGGTGACAGCAGTCGGCAATCGGGTCAGCCCTAGCGGCTGGTCCCTGAGGGAGGTTCCGCTAGGCAAGGCTAGGACGGATAAAAACGGAGCCCTTGAGGCCACTGTGCAGGTGCCCGATGACCTTGGGGGCTGGCATAGCGTGAAGCTCGTTCAGAACGAAACAGTGCTGGCCGAAGTGGCCTATTTCGTGGAACGGAGCCTGGTAGCGGTGACTCCACCACGCGTGAAGGCCGGCGAGACCTTTACGGTGCAAATCAAGGGCATCGGCTGGACTGAGCTCGACAACGGAGTCGCAGTGACCTACGACAACGCCTACATTGGCTACGCCTGCGGCTTCAACAGCCAGGGCGACGTCACCATGTCCCTCGTGGCCACCGGGGGCGCGGGCACTCACCTCATCGATCTCTATCCCATGATCTACCAGGGGCATGGAAAGCCCCCTTGGGCGTATCAAACGTCCATCCTGAGCTATAAGCAGGACGCTCCCGGCCTGGCGCTTGGGTATCGCCTGCCTGCCTTCCGCTTGGCGATCACGATCGTCGAGTAGACACGCTTGACGCGCCGCGCGGCGGGGATCGTCTCGCAGCGGGGCTGTGCCTTCGAGAATCACCTCGTGCGCCAGTAGGCGGCCGTCCGACTCTCGCCTGCTCTTCCCCACTATGAACGGAGTCCTCGCCCTGAAGGGATCGGCAGGCGAGAGTCGGGAGCAGAGCAATGCGGAAAGGACGCCCAGCACTTCTGTAGCATCAGCGCCCGCAGGTTCCTGTCCTGCGGATGCTGGGGCGACCGCCCCGAAGGCCACACGCCACAGGCGGTGCAGTCGACGATGAGTCTCGCTGTGCCTCACGCTCGACTATGTCGGAATTGCCCGCTTCTCAGAGAAATGGTTGGCCAGGTCTAGAGAACAGGTTGGCTGGGCTTAGCAACGACGGTTCAGCCCGGCCCAGCTTGGACGGTCAACTTCCCTCGCATGGCCTTGGGGACATAAGCAGCCTCACGTTCACCGACATAGATTTGGGACGGGCGGAAGATCCGGTTGTCTTCCAACTGCTCGAGCCAATGGGCCAGCCACCCGACAACGCGGGCGATGGCGAAGAGCGGCGTGAACAGGTCTGTCGCTATCCCCAGCGATTCATAGAGGCATCCGGAGTAGAAGTCCACGTTTGGGTAGATGCCCCGGTCTCCAAGTCGCCCGGTGACCACCCGTTCCAGCTCGACCGCTATCGGATAGTGGGGATTGACGCCCGTCTTCGCATACCGCTCCTCGAGCAGGCGTTGGATGATGGTGGCGCGCGGGTCCTTCACGTGGTAGACCCGATGCCCAAACCCCATGATCCGTTCGCCGCTGTCCAGCATCCTTCGTACCGCATCCTCCACCACCTCAGGACCCCCAATCCGGCCCAAAAGCCCGAGGACTCGCTCGTTCGCCCCCCCATGCAGCGGACCCATGAGGGCTCCTACCGCCGAAGAGACCACGGAATAGGGGTCAGCAAGGGTTGAGGCGACGACCCGCGCTGTGAACGTCGAAGCGTTCATACTGTGCTCCATGTGGAGGATCAAAGCCTTCTCTAGGAGCTTCGTATCTTCCGGTTCCGGCTCCTCACCCCGCAACATGGCAAGAAAGTTTGCGGTGTGCGAGAGATCGTCTCGGGGTGTGACGGGCTCGTCCCCATGCCGGATGTGCTCGATGGCGGCCACGATGGTCGGTAGCTTGGCCACCAGACGCACGACCGACCAATAGCGCTCAGGCACGTTCTGAGCGTCTCGTCCAGGATAGAAGGTGCCCAGGGCTGCCGCTGCCGCCTGTAGCGCCTCCATCGGGTGCGCCGTCTCTGGCAGCGACTTTAACAGGTCCAGTATGCGGAACTTGACGCGTCGATGGTGGCGCAAGTCCTGGTCAAAGCCGGCCAGTTCCGCGTCCATCGGGAGCCGGCCAAACAGGAGCAGGTAGGCAGTCTCCTCGAAGGTGGATTTCTCCCCCAGCTCCTCGATCGGAATCCCCCGGTATTCCAAGACCCCCCGTTCACCGTCGATGAAACACACGCCCGACCGCGCCGCGGGCACCCCACCCAGGCCGGGCACGTATTCGATTGCCATGGTTCTCCTCCCTGGGGCGTCCCTACCGACCGCCAGGAGAAGGCCGGTGGGCAGGGAGACCTCCTATTGCTTACGCTCCGTCCTCTCGACGGACGCCAATCAGCTCGTAGCAAACGGCCGACGCGAACACGAGGACGATCCCGCCGATGAAGAGGGCCGCGGCGAACGGGACCCGAGGATTGCTGAAGGACTCGTCGGTCGGTCGGCCGAGGGGCGCAGCGAGGAAGAAGTAGCTCACCAGCCCCAGCGCAACACCTGCCGTAAGGACAGCCAAGGCCACCACCGTTCTCGTCTGCATCACGCTACCTCCCCCGATTCCGGCGCCTCGATGATCGGAAAGACTTTCATGAAGAGCATGTAGAGCAGCACGCCGAGCGCTATCAGCCCGAGGATCACGCTGTACTCTACCCAACTTGGACGGTAGAGCCCCTCGCCGTACGGCAGCAGGGTGCCATGCGTTTGGGACGGGATCACAATCTCGTAGCGCTTGCCTATGGCCGCCAGGTTGACGAGCAGCCCCGCGATGACTGCGAGGGCCAGGTTATGGCTTCTGGCGGCATACTGAACGAACAGTATGACGAACGAGGCGACCAGCGAGACGGCCGACAGCCAGTAGATCCAGGCATAATCGCCCC
>DATDQG010000031.1:0-12325 GCA_035292365.1 Dehalococcoidia bacterium | reverse complement strand
CCTAGGAATACCTAGAACCTAGCAGAGGGGCAAAGCCCCTCGGCACTCCCCGTAGGGCGAGGTCAGCGGATTTCATGCGGCTCTGCAGGCAAGCTGAACGGTCATTCGAGACCCCACTGGCACTGCTCGCAGCGGCCGTTGCGGCTGATGGGGGCCGACTGGCAGATGGGGCAGAGGTCGATGGTGTGGACGCGGTCCAACGGGACGACCCATTGCCACTCCCAGTCGCCGAGGGAGAGACGGTGCCGGCCGCAGACGTAGAAGCGTCCGGGCAGCACCCAGGCGGCGGCGCGTTGGTCGCAGCGCGAGCAGGTGGGGATGTGGCTCGCCTCGGGACGTGACAACATGGCGGCATTCTAGCCTATTTGATGAGCAAGAGGCACGTTTTGCCCTCACCCCTTCGACAAGCTCAGGGCGGGCCTAACTCTCTCCCAAAAAGGGGGAGGGGGCTGCCGCCACGTCCGGCTCTCTAGCTCAGTGCGGGCAGGTTGAGGAAGTCGCGCATCGCCTGTTGGAGCAAGGCGCCGTCGCGGGGGTCGCCGAGGTTGAGGCCGCTGTGGTTGATGATGTTCACCGACTGGATCATCCACTCCGCCCAGCAGTCGGCGCAGATATGGTCGTAGACCTCCTGCGCGAACTTGACGAAGGGCGGTCGTGGGAGCTGCTCTTTGGTCTCGCCGCAGCGGGAGCAGGTGATCGTGGGCATGCGGGTCCCGTTCTTCCTCGATTAGTTCTCATGATAACCCTAGCGTGCACGCAAGCAAACTGAGGGTCTGGCATGGTGTACAGTGGTTCCATGCGTCTGCGCTCTCTGTTGGCGATGCTCCTGAGCGCCTCGGTAGGGTTTGCTGCCTGTCGCAACGGCTATGAAAGGGAGGCTTCCCCTCCCGAGGCGGCGGTTCAGCAGACGACGCAGCTACTCGCGCCCAGCCCCATTCCCCCCGACACTCCGACAGGCGCTTTCATCGAGCCTTCGGGGACGCCGCGTCTCACGCTGGCTGACATCTTCCCGCCGCGCGACCTATCGGCTCTGCCGTTGGACCCTACGCGGCTACGCACGCTCATTGCTACCGGCGATGTCATCCCTGCTCGCTACACCGATGTTGTCATGCGCTCCAGAGGTGACGACTTTCTCTATCCGGTAGCCGCGATCAAAGAAGCGACAGCCGACGCCGACCTGACCGTCATCAACTTGGAAGCCCCTCTTATCGACGGCTGTCCTTACCACGCCTCGGGATTTGTCTTTTGCGGACGTCCTGGCTTCATTGCCGCGCTCCAGGCAGCGGGGGTGGATGTGGTCACGCTGGAGAACAATCACGTCCGTAACTACGGACCGAAAGGATTAGCTGAGACCACTACCCACCTAGAGAGGGCTGGCATCGCCTGGGCCAACCGCCACACGCCAGCCGTGCTAGACGTTCGGGGCCTCACCTTCGGCTTTCTCGCCTTTAACGCCGTCGGCGAGAGGATCGACCGAGAGGGCATGACGGAACAAATCGTTGGCCTGCGCTCTCAGGTGGACATTCTTGTCGTGGCCTTCCACTGGGGCGCCGAATACACGGCCCTGCCTATGCAGGCGGTCCTTGCGGCGGACGACCCTGTGGAACTCGGCCACCGCGCCGTCGACGCTGGGGCAGACCTCATCATCGGCAATCACCCACACTGGGTTCAAGGCCTGGAGCTGTACGCGCAGAAGCTCATCACCTATGCCCACGGCAATTTCATCTTCGATCAGATGTGGAGCTACGAAACGCGCGTGAGCGTCATCGGTCGCTATACTTTTTACGACAACATATTGGTTGGCGTGACGTTCATGCCGACCCTGATCATGAACTACGCCCAGCCCGTGCTCCTAGAGGGGAGTGGAGCGCAAGGCGTGCTGGAGCGCATGAAGGAGGCGAGCGAACAGTTGGCAGAGAGGATTGCAGCCGCACCCTAGTCGTGACGGTGGGCGACGTGTGCTGGGCAAGTGAGCGCGGACATAGAAGGGCCGTCGGTTGAAGACGTACGCTCATGCGTGTGCGAGGTTGAGTGTGGCATACTCCTGGCGCAACGACTGAGGAGGGAACGATGCTCGAGCACATACTGGTCCCATTGGATGGCTCGCCTGCTGCCGAAGCGGTGCTGCCGTACGCCGCCTACCTCGCGAAGCAGCTCGGCGTCGAGATGACCTTGCTGCACATCATCGAGCCGGACGAGCTCCGCACGCGCAGCGAGGAGCATCAAGCCTACCTGGACCAACTCCAGCAAAACGCGGAGGCAGCGGCCCGGAGCTATCTTGAGAGCCAGGCGCAGCAGCTCACGGAGCAAGGCGTATCGGTGGCCATCTCTGTCCACTATGGCAAACCGGCGGATGTCCTGCTGGCGCACGGGGAGACCGCGCCCGCGGGCAACCACGTGATCGCCCTCACGACGCATGGCCGCTCAGGCGGTCTGGCGTTAGCCCTTCTGGGCAGCGTCACCGACCGGCTGCTGCACGGGGCACGGTCGCCGCTGCTGGTGGTCCATCCGCGGGAGGGCGTCACCGGCGGTCCGCTCACCAGGATCACCGTCCCGCTCGACGGTTCGCCGCTCGCCGAGGGTGCGCTGCCACTGGCCAGCGAGCTGGCGAAGAGGCTCGGGCTACCCATGAGCCTGGTCTGGGTGGTGCCGGTGGCCGCGGTGGTGTATGGGGGCCCCGGGCCGTACCCGAGCAACCTTCTGGCCGACATACAGGACGCGGCCAAGACGTACCTGCAGGAGGTCTGCGAACGACTCAGGCGAGAGGGCATTGAGGCCGATTTCGAGGTCCTTATCCATCACGGCGCGGCCGCCGGCATCATCGAGCACACAGGCGGGAGGAGCGACCAGCTCGTCGCCATGTCGACCCACGGCAGGTCGGGCCTCGAGCGCTGGCTGCTGGGCAGCGTGACGAACCGCGTCGTTCGCTCGGGAGTCTCGCCGGTGCTGGTCGTGCGGCCCGAAGCAGGGACGTCCTCCTAGCGCGGAGTCGCGGGCCCGCCTGGCCGTACCGCCGCATACGGGAGCCTTGATGGGACGCATCGCGCTGGTGGCGCTGGGCGGCCATGCGCTCCTTCCGAAGAGGGGGCAGGCGAGCATCCGCAGCCAGTTCTTGCACACGCGACGGGCGATGGGGCATGTCCTGCGGCTTGTGGAGGAGGGATGGAGCCTGGTCATCACGCACGGTAACGGGCCGCAGGTTGGCCACATCCTCATTCGGTCAGAGGCCGCTGCCGGCAAGGCCTACGCGATCCCTTTGTCGGTCGCGGTGGCCGAGTCGGAGGGCGAGATCGGGTACGTCATCCAGCAGAGCCTCTACAACGAGCTTGCGGCGCATCGCATCTCTCGCCCCATCGTGACCGTGCTGACGCAGGTGCTGGTGGACCGGCGCGACCCCGCCTTCGCCAGCCCCACGAAGCCCATCGGCCCGTTCTTGTCAGACGCGGAGGTTCCCCGGCGCCGACGCAAAGGCGCGACGTTCGCGCACTTCCCTGGCTATGGTTGGCGGCGTATTGTGCCCTCTCCGCGTCCTCTCGAGATTATCGAGGGGCAGACGGTCCGCCGGCTGGCTGAAGAGGATGTGATCGTTATCGCTGCTGGTGGCGGGGGCATACCCGTCTACAAGGTGCGAGGGCGCCTTCACGGAGTGGACGCCGTGATCGACAAGGACCTCGCCTCGAGCGTGCTCGCGAAAGATGTGGGCGCCGAGCTGCTCCTCCTGCTTACGGACGTGCGCAAAGTGGCGCTGGACTATGGGAAACCTACACAGGTGGATCTGGCTTCGATGACGGTGGCGCAGGCCCGCGAGTACCTGGCGGCGGGGCATTTTCCGGAGGGGAGCATGGGGCCCAAGGTGGAGGGCGCGCTTCAGTTTGTGGCGGCCAGCGGCCACCGAGCCATCATCACGACCCCCGAGGCCCTAGCGGGGGCTCTGGTCGGCCAAGATGGCACGCAGATCACGCCCTGACGCCAGCGCGGCGCTCAGCGGGGAAAAGACGCCAGGGCGCGTGTTGATCATGGGCGCGGCGGGCCGCGATTTCCACAACTTCAATATGGCCTTCCGGGACAAACCTGCATATCGTGTGATCGCCTTCACCGCCGCGCAAATCCCCGGGATCGCGGACCGTCGCTATCCAGCGGCACTCGCCGGCGCCCTCTATCCCGATGGGGTGCCGATTTATCCCGAGGCGGAGCTGGAGGCGATAATTCGCCGAGAGCGGGTCGACTGGGTCTACTTCTCGTACAGCGACATCGCCCACGTCGAGGTGATGCACAGGGCCTCGAGGGCGCTGGCGGCCGGTGCGAGCTTTGCGCTGCTGGGCCCTGACCAGACGATGCTCTCCGCGCGGGTGCCGGTCGTCGCCGTGTGCGCGGTCCGGACGGGCGCCGGCAAGAGCCCGACTTCGCAGTGGATCGCCGGCTGGCTGCGCCGGCGGGGGCATCGCGTCGCCGTCCTGCGCCACCCGATGCCATACGGCGACTTGGAGCGGCAGGCCGTGCAACGCTTCGCGTCGCTGGCGGAGCTGGACGCGGCGCAGGCGACCATCGAGGAGCGAGAGGAATACGAGCCGTACATTCGGGCTGGCATGCCGGTGTTCGCCGGGGTCGACTACGCCCGGGTGCTCGCCCTGGCGGAGCAGGAAGCCCAGGTCATCGTGTGGGACGGAGGGAACAACGATCTACCCTTCGTGCGACCCGACATGCACTTCGTTGTAGTGGACCCGCATCGTGCCGGCCACGAATGGCGCTATCACCCCGGCGAGGCCAACTTCCGCATGGCCGATGCCTACGTTGTGAGCAAGATAGACAGCGCGACGAAGGAGCAGCTGCGCCAGGTGCGCAGGAGCATACGCGCTCTGAAGCCGCGCGCGCCGATCGTGATGGCGGGACTGGACGTGCTGGTGAGCCAGCCCGAGCTCATCGGCGGCAAGCGAGTCATCATCGTTGGTGATGGTCCCACACTTACCCATGGCGAGATGGACTTCGGCGCGGGGACACTGGCGGCGCGGCGTTACGGCGCCATCATCGTCGATCCGCGGCCCTTCGCCGTCGGCGAGCTCAAGCGGACGATAGAGGCGTTCCCGCATTTACGCCAGGAGCTTCCAGCTATGGGCTACAGCCTGGACCAACTGCGTGACCTGCATGCCACGCTCGAAGGGTCTGATGCGGACGTGGTTCTGGATGCGACGCCGGTCGACCTGTCGCGGCTCCTTTCACTGACAAAGCCGATTGTGAACGTGGAGTACCGCCTCCACGAGCGGGGGGCAACCCTCCAGCGCCTTCTGGAGCGGTTCGAGCGGCGCTATCTTGGTCTGGCAGAGACCTTAGAAGTCCGCTGACGCTCATCGGACCTCCTGAGGACACACAGGACTCACGGCGCGGCTGCGCGTGACCGATACGCCGTCGAGCCATGTTTCTGCTAGACTGCCCCTAGCGACTGGGGCGAGAAGGCGGCTGGTCAGTTGGGCGCAACCTCAACGCGTCTGGGGGTGAAGCGATGTCCTACGGGGAGGAATCGATCAGGCTACACAGGGCCAGCCGCGGGAAGGTCGCCACGCTCCTGAAGATGCCGCTGGAGACCCTCGAGGACCTCGCGCTTGCCTACACGCCTGGCGTTGCCGCGGTGAGCTTGGCGATCGCCCACGATAAGTCCGAAGTCTACGCGCTGACGGGCAAAGGCAACACGGTGGCCGTCGTGACGGACGGGTCAGCCGTTCTGGGCCTTGGCAACGTCGGGCCCGAAGCTGCCCTGCCGGTCATGGAGGGCAAGGCGATCCTGTTCAAGAGCCTCGGCGACATCGACGCCGTGCCGATCTGTCTGGGGACCCAGGACACCCAGGCCATCATCGACACGGTGCGCTATCTTGCGCCGACCTTTGGCGGGATCAACCTAGAGGACATTGCAGCGCCCCGCTGTTTCGACGTGGAAGATGGGCTCCAGGACCTGGGGATCCCCGTGTTCCATGATGACCAACACGGGACCGCCATAGTGACGCTGGCGGCGCTGGTAAACGCCCTGAAGGTCACGGGAAGGCGTCTTGAGGAGACCGCCATCGTTATTGCGGGGGCGGGGGCGGCGGGCATCGCGGTTGCCCGGTTGCTTCGAGTCTTTGGGGCGCCGAACATGACGCTGGTGGACTCCCGCGAGATCATCCACAAAGGGCGGCGCGATCTGACTCCCGTGAAGGCCGGCATTCTCGAGTTTACCAACCCGGACGATAGGCGCGGCGGTCTGGCCGAGGCGCTTCGCGGCGCCGATGTGTTCATTGGATTGTCGGTCGCCGGTATAGTGGATCAGGCGATGGTCCGGTCTATGGGGAAGGGGCCGATCGTGTTCGCCATGGCGAATCCGGTGTCCGAGATCGCGCCCGAGTTGGCGCTGGAGGCCGGGGCAGCCGTGGTGGGGACCGGCAGGAGTGACTATGCCAATCAGATCAATAACTGTCTGGCGTTCCCCGGCGTCTTTCGGGGCGCCCTGGACGTGCGGGCGACGCGAATCACGAGGGAGATGATGCTGGCGGCGGCTAGGGCATTGGCCGACCTTGTGCCGCGCCCGATCCCGACCGCCATTCTGCCGTCGCCCCTCGACCGGTCGGTTGTCGCCGCGATCGCGGCTGCTGTGGCGGAGGCCTGGGAGATGCGCGCCGGGCTGCCCGTCGGCGTGGCCGCCACGGGCGAGGCGCAGCGCATCACTTCACCAAGCGCCTAGCATCACTGGCTTCGGGCGATGCGGTAGACGGTGCCGGCGAAATCGGCCACATAGATAGCGCCGTCGGGGCCGACGGTGACGTCTAGGGCGTTCCGGAAGCCGAAGGCGAAGTCGCTCACCGTCGCCTTGCCCCCTTGGGGGCCATCCTCCAGGCGCACGCGCACGAGGCGCGACGTGTTGGGGCTGCATGGGTACTCCGGCACGAACTGGGGTCCCCAGTACGCGATGAAAAGGTCGCCGTACAGCGGCGAGGCCGGGTCGGCGTCGTGGAAGGCGAGGCCATCGGCGGAGGCGTGGTCGGGGAGCAGAGCCACCGGGGCGCGAGACGGGCGCTCGGCCTGCTGGGCCGCCTTCGGTATGCCGGAAACCCAGGGAAAACCGTAGAAGCCGCCTTCGACGATCAGGTTCAGCTCGTCCGGGACGAAGGGGTCCGTGTCGGAGTCGATGCCGTTGTCGGTGGCGAAGAGGCGTCCCTGCCGGTCGAAGGCGAGGTCGTAGGGGTTGCGGAGGCCCGTGGCGTAGACGCGTAGGTCGCTGCCGTCGGGGTTGGCCTGGAGGATGGTGGCCTCGAAGGGATGGCTGGGCGGCTGGTCGTTGGTGGACGAGCCGTGCGTGATGTAGAGCTTGCCATCGGGCCCAAAGGCGATGCCGTTGTTCTGGTGCTGGCCTGTGGCGTGCAGGTCGGCGATGATCACCCGCGCATCGTCGGCAACATCACCGGTGCGGGCACTCAGCACCGTGATGCGGTTGTGGCTGGAGACGTAAAGCTCGCTGCCGCGAAAGGCGAGTCCGAGGGGGCTGAAGAAGCCGCCCGCGTAGGTCCAATGGTCGTCGGCCCTCCCGTCGTGATCGAGGTCCTCGGCGGCGATGATGTTGCCGCCAAGCTCCGCGACGTAGAGGCGGCCATCGGGACCGAAGGCGAGCGAGGTCAGGTTGCCGAGGCCGCTGACGAAGGGCGTTGAGCTATAGCCGCTGGCGACGTGAAAGGCGCCGTCACCCACGCAGGTAGGCGGAGCGCCCAGACGCACGGCGGCGGGCGTCTGGGTCGCCGTAGCCGCGGCCGACGCAATCGTCGAAGTGACGGTGGGCGACGGGGACGTTGCTGAGGCGGTAGGTGTTCCGGTCAGGGGTGGAGTGGCCGCGGAGCCAATAGCGGTGGGCGTGAGGGTCGGCGAGGGGTTGGCAGGTGGGGTTGGTGGCATATCATCAGCGGAGCGACAGGCCATCGCGACGGCCAGCACCAGCGCTGCAGCCCAGCCTCGCTGCTTGGCACCGAAGTAGGTCACGAGCAGCGTTTGACCACGCGACGGAGATCGGTGTGGTAGGTGAATTGGCCTGTGCCATCACTGAGGACGAGACGATAGCCGGGCGTGATCACCTGAGCGTAGAGCTCACCGGCCCTCGGGCAGCCGAGGCCCGTGTCGGGCCATGTGCGAGGCTCGATCGACACGAGCAGCACCTGCTCGACGGAAACGCCCCGCTCTGTCGCTAGGTCCTGCCGGGCGAGCTGCACGACCTGCTCGGCCTCAGGTGGGACGGTCGGTTCGTGCGCTGCGGGTGGGGCCGACGTCGGTGTGCAAGCGAGAAGAAACGCGACGATCAGGGTGACGAGCGGGCGTTTCATCGCTCCCGTGGCTCGGCTGAGACGCCGTTCAGGCGCTCCCGAAGGACGGCCTTGAGTCCCTGGAAATGCACCTGGAACGCATCGCTGCTGAGCGGGTCGGTGCTCATGACGACGGCATCCTCGCGGTTGTCGGTGTAGTAGCCACGGCGGACGCCCATGCGGTGCAGACCGTAGCGCTCGTAGAGGGCGATGGCGCCCTCGTTGGAAACCCGTGCCTCAAGGGTAACGACCCGGCAGCTGCGTTGCAGCGCGGCGTCGATGGTGGTGGCGAGGAGCAGTTGGCCGAGGCCGCGCCGCCGGTAGGGCTCGCGAACGGCGATGGAGGTGATGTGGGCCTCGTCACCCAGGAACCAGACGCCGACGTAGCCCACGAGGAGCTCGCTCGTGGGAGGTGGTGGCTCTTCGCCGAGCCAGCGGCGAAGGCCGTCGCCCAAGCGGCTGAGGAAGCTTGAATCGCGCGGAGGGGGGGCCGGCGCTTCGGTCGTCCAGACAACCCAGTACGCGGAGAGGGCAGAGTTGCGCAGCTCGCGTTCGTAGGAGGTGGAGGGAAAGGTCGTGAGGAAGGCCTCCCTCTCTATCTCGGTTACCTGCGGGATGTCCGCCATCGCCATCGGCCGGACGGCGTACGCCATTACTGCCTCTCCTGATGCGCCCGTTGCTCTATCATACGTCAGCCGTGCGGGGTTTGGCTCTCCCCGAAGCCTCCGCCGTATCGGCGCAGGTCATGTGGCCAGGAAACAGCTCTTTTGGCTGATGCGCCGTCGTGTCGCATGGGGTTACACAAGTTAGGCTGTGGCGTGAAGAGCCGCAGGGTTGGGTCTGGCTGGTGGAGTCGGGGGAGGGCCGCCAAACCCTTGCATTTACGTGAGCGTTAGGGTAGAGTGTGATACCTTTAGTGCCAAGAAAATGCTGGCAGCACAGCGAGCCGGCTGAGTTTTAGAGAGTGAGGGAGAGTGTGAAGGATCTGCGTATAGTCTGGCGCTTGATGAAGCTGACGTTCAAGTACCCCACTCTGTGGGTCGTCGCCCTGATAGCCACCGTGGGCCAGTCCACGCTATCGGTGGTGCAGCCGGAGGTAATCCGGTATGCCGTCGATGAAGGGCTGGTGAAGCGGGGGGGCGCGCAGGTGTTGCTGGTTGCAGCCGTGGTGATTCTGGTGGCGAGCCTCTTTCGAGGAGGCTTGGCGTTTGGTCAGCAGTTCTTCGGGCAGATGCTGAGTCAGCGCATCGCCTATGACCTGCGCAACGCGCTGTACAACCAGATCCAACGTCTCTCTTCCGCATTCCATGATAAGGCCCAGACGGGCCAGCTCATGTCACGGGCCACGCAGGACGTCGAGCAGTCTCGGAACTTTGCCGAAGGCGGGCTAATCCGTGCGGTGAACATCCTGTGGCTGCTGGGAGTGGCCATGTTTCGCATCAGTAGCTTCAGCCCGAAGCTGACGCTGGTTGTGGTGCCCTTCCTGGTCTTCCTTGCCTGGCGTGCTGTCGTGTTCCAGACGCGGCAGCGGCCGCTCATGCTGCAGACGCAGCAGAAGCTCGGCGAGTTGACGGTGATCCTGCAGGAGGCGCTCTCGGGCATCCGTGTGGTCAAGGCGTTCTCTCAGGAGGATCAGGAGAAGCAGAAGTTCCACAAGCCGGCCGAAGAGGTCTACGAGAAGCAGGTGGCCGCGCAGACGCTCCAAGCCGTCAACAGCCCCATGATGACGATCGCCATCTACGCCGCCATGGTGGCGGTGCTCGTCGTCGGGGCCTTCGAGGTGCAGGGGGGCCGCCTCACCATCGGTGAGCTCTCCGCGTTCACGCTGTACCTACAACTCTTGGCGCAGCCGGTGCGCATGCTTGGCTTTATCGTCACCATGTACTCCCGCGCCTCAGCGGCGGGGGAGCGGATCTTCGAGATCCTGGACACCGAGTCGGCGGTCCAGGACAAGCCGAATGCGGTCGAGGTGGGTCGGCTCCAGGGGCTCGTGAGGTTCGAGCATGCCTCGTTCGGCTACGATGCCATCAGCCCAGTGCTGCGAGACGTGAGCTTCGAGGCGACGCCCGGAGACGCCGTGGCGCTCCTGGGGCCCACCGGGAGCGGCAAGACGACCATCGTGAGCCTGCTGCCGCGGTTCTACGACGTCACGGGTGGCTCCATCAGCGTCGATGACATCGACCTGCGGGACATGAAGCTCGCGGCGCTGCGGCGCAACATCGGCATGGTGCTGCAGGACCCCTTCCTGTTCACAGGCACAATCAGAGACAACATCCTGTACGGCAAACCCGAGGCCACGGAAGAGGAGATGATCGCCGCGGCGAAGGCGGCGCGCATCCACGACTTCATCATGTCGCTGCCGGACGAGTACGATACTTGGGTTGGCGAGCGCGGGATCACCCTATCCGGCGGCCAGAAGCAGCGAGTCTCGATCGCGCGCATCCTTCTGCTGGACCCGGCGATCTTGATCCTGGACGACGCGACCTCGAGCGTCGACATGGAGACGGAGTACCTCATCCAGCAGGCCCTGGCCGAGGTGATGAAGGGGCGGACGACCTTCGTTGTGGCGCAGCGCCTTCGCACGATCAAGCACGCCGACCAGATCCTCGTGCTACGAGACGGGCGAGTCGTGCAGCGAGGGCGCCACGAAGAGCTGTACAACGAAGAAGGTGGCTACTACCGCGAGATTTACGAGCTGCAACTGCGTGGCCAGGAGGAAGAGGAGCCTGTTCCCGCTCCGTCCTCCCCGCGCGTCGGGTTTTCCACCTAACAACGCCCGCACGGAATGTAACGAAGGGCATAGGCGAAAGGAGCAAGAGCCATGATGGGAGGTTGGGGTGGCATGGGGATGGGCATGGGCATGGGGATGCACGGCGGGATGCAACGCGGGCCCGGTGGGCCCGGTGGCCAGGCGCGCTTTGCCGGCGGCGGCACATTGCGCGCCTCCGATTTCGACGATGATGTGATCGGCAAGGCCTACGACCACGTGGTCGTAACCCGACTGGTCAAGTACCTTGCTCCCCACAAGACCAAGGTGATCTTGACCGTTCTGGGGATGATCGTTTTTCAGTTCACGAACCAGGCGATCCCTCGCTTTATCGGTTGGGGCACGGACCGGATAGCAAGCGGCGATATCAGCGGCCTCCTGACATTCGTGGCGCCCCTGTTCGCCGGCAACCTGCTCCTGAGCTGGGCAGCCCAGTGGATGGAGCTGGTCTTCCAGATGCAGGTGGGCCAGCGCGTCCTCTACACCTTCCGGGCCGACATGTTCGCCCACTTGATGAAGCTGTCGCTGCCGTTCTTCGACCAGAACGAGGTCGGCCGCATCATGTCCCGCGTCCAGAACGACGTCCAGGCCATCCAGGAACTCCTGAGCCGCGGCGCCGTGTCGCTTTTGGGTGACGTGCTGAGCTTGATGCTGGTCGTTTTCTTCCTCGTCCAGATCGACCTGCAGCTCACGCTGGCGACGTTCGTGACCGCGCCGGTCATGGTGGGGGTCATCATCGTCTGGCAGCGGTATGCCCGAGTGGCGTTCCTACGCGTCAGACAGGCGATCGCGGTGGTGAACGCCAACCTGCAGGAGAACATCTCCGGCGTGCGGGTCATCCAGAGCCTGAGCCGCGAGGACGAGAACCTGCGTCGCTTCGACGCCGTCAACGAGCAGAACCTGGCGGCCAACATCGCCTCCGCCCGTCTTTCGGCCATCATCATGCCGATGGTGGAGATCATGATGGCGATCTCGACGGTCATCGTGCTCATCTACGGCGGCAACAAGGTGCTGGCGGGCACGCTCTCGGTGGGCAGCCTGCTGGCCTTCGCCCTCTACATCGGCCGCTTCTTCGAGCCCATCCGCATGCTGATTATGGAATACACGCAGCTCCAGCGGGCGATGGTGGCGGGGGCGCGCATCTTCGAGGTGCTGGACCAGGTGCCGGAGATCCAGGACGCCCCCGACGCCTACGAGATGCCGCCCATCCAGGGCCGCGTCCAGCTCGAGCACGTGGGCTTCCACT
>DATDQG010000030.1:0-12081 GCA_035292365.1 Dehalococcoidia bacterium | reverse complement strand
GCGGATCAAGGCCTTCATGACGTCGATCGGCGTGACGCGCAGCAGCGCAGCCAAGTCGCGGACTACGATGACCGGTGGCAGGGTGACCGGCGACGGCGGCTGCCCGGCGCCGCTCTGGGCACCGCGACCCGTGGATACCCGTGTCTGCATGAGCCTATCTCTCCTCGACGGGATACGTCTGGCTGTGGTCAAGAAGCGCCTGGTGGGCGTCTGGGTCTATGGTGGTGTGCAAGGCAGCCTCCAGACGCCGGCGTTTCAGGGCCTGCTCCCAGCAGGAGCGCTGCGGGCAAATATACGCTCCACGGCCCGCGAGCTTCCCGGTCGTATCGACGTTGACCGTGCCTGCGGGCGTGCGGACGACGCGCACCATCTCACGTTTGGGCCGCTCGCGCCGGCAGCCCACACACGTCCGCAGCGGCACGGGCCGCAGTCGCCTTCTTTCCGGTGCGTGCGCTACCATCTCTCATTACCCCGTGACCACAGGCTTGATGTGCGTCGAATTTCCGCTGCGACTAGCCGTTGTCAGAGGCAACTTCGAATTCGTCCTCATCGCGAGCTGGGCGAGCGCGTCGGGGCCGGCGAGCACGCGCCGCTTCTTCCTCGCCGGCGCGCGGCGCGCGTCCGCGCCTCTCCAGGCCGCGAATCTCCTCTGCGAAGCGGACACGCGCCGGCAGAGGGCTCACCGGCGCCGTCCGGGGCAGGTCGAAAACGACGGCAGGTGCGGGCTCGCGCTCCTCCCCAGGTTCCGCCGCAGCCTCCGGGGCTGCAGGCTCCTCCTGCCAGACCGGAGCGGCCGCCGCCGCGAGTCCCGGCTGGTCGATAGTTGGACGCTGTTCCGACGGCAGGGGCTCCGGCTCAAGGCCAGCCAGCGGCACGGCCTCGACCACCTCTGGCGGCGCGGGAGCAACGGGCGCCACGGCCGCCACCGGACGTGGCACCGCGAGAGCCTCCGCCTCCGCGGCGCTGACGCTCTTGATGTCGATTCGCCAACCCGTGAGCTTGGCGGCCAGTCGCGCGTTCTGGCCCTGCTTGCCAATGGCTAGCGAAAGCCGCAGATCGGGCACCACCACGATGGCCGTCTTGCTGGAGGGGTCGCATTCAACGCTTACGACCTGGGCCGGGCTGAGGGCATTGGCCACGAATTGGGCCGGGTCCTCCGACCACTCCACGACATCCACCTTCTCGCCGCCCAGCTCGTTCACGATGTTCTGGATCCGGATGCCGCGCAGGCCGATACAGGCGCCCACCGGGTCCACGCCCTCCTGGCGCGCCGTGACCGCCACTTTGCTGCGTTGACCCGGCTCCCGGGCGATGGCCTTGAGCTCAACGAGGCCATTGAAGATCTCCGGTACCTCAAGCTCAAAGAGACGGCGCAGAAAGCTGCGGTGCGTGCGCGAAACGATAACTTGCGGCCCCCGGGCACTCCGACTCACCTCAAGGATGTAGACGCGAAGCCGCTGCCCAGGGCGATAAGTCTCCCCGGGCACTTGCTCCGTCATCGGCAGCACGGCCTCTGTTTTCCCCAGGTCCAACACGACCTGTCGGCTGGCTTCCACACGCTGCACGACGACGCTGACGAGCTCGTCCTCCTTGCCAGCGAACTCCTCGAACACGAGGTCGCGCTCCGCCTCTCGCAGCTTCTGGAGGACCACTTGGCGCGCGGTCTGCGCAGCGATACGGCCCGACGTATGCTCGGTGATGTCGATCTTGATCTCGTCCCCGACGACGGCGTCTGGCTTGATCGCCTGCGCCTCGGCGAGGGTCATTTCAAGCTTTGGATCCTCTGGCTCGCCCTCCACCACCGTCTTGATGGCGTAGACGCGCACTTCACCGCTTGTGGGTTGGATGCGGACCGTGATGTTATTGCCGTGCTCAGCGACCCGGACATCCTTCTTGTACGCAGACAGCAAAGCCGCCTCGACGGCGTTGAAGACCACCTCCCGTGGGAGGTTCTTTTCGACCGCTAGTTGTGTTATGGCAACTAAGAATTCGTTTCGCGCTGGCATGGTGGCTCACCACCTTCGGCCCAACAAAAAGGTGGGCATCCACTACCCACCTGAGTCCGTCTCGTCTAAGTATACATCCACCACCCTGGAGAGAACAAGGCAGCTCGAGGATCGAACCTAACGTAATGTTCCAGCATCGGCTCGGGTCCAACCCGCTCGCTACTCGGCAGAGCCGGCCCTCAGGAACGGGGCACCCGAATGACCATACCTACACGAAGGACCCCTCCTTCGAGCCCGTTCGCAGCAACGAGGGCCTCCACGGTTGTACTGTAGAGCGTCGCGATGTCCCATAGGGTGTCGCCCGCTCTGACTGTGTACTCGGCAAACGCGGACGGCACCGGCGTCGGGGTGCTGGGCGCCGCGGCGGGTGGCGGCGCCGTGCCTGCGGGAGCGAGCGGGATGCGTACTACCTGGCCCAACTGCAGAGCAGTCGGGTTCAGACCGGGGTTCAGCCCCATGATCGCTTCCAACGTGGTGTTGAACTGCGTGGTCAGGCCGCCGAGTGTGTCGCCCGCCTTGATGGTGTATTCGATATAGTTGGCAGCTGCGACAGGTGTCGCCTCTGACTGGGGAACAGCAGATGGGGAGGTTGCCTGACTGGCCGCCGCTTCCAGAAGTTCCGGCGCGGAAGCGAGTCCAGAGGCGGCTCCAGGCCACTGTTGCCACAGAAGAACAACGGCGAAAAGGGCGCTGACCGCGAGGGCGAGCACCGTGCCGCGATAGAGGCGGTGGGACGGGAGCGGGCGCAGCGGTTCGTTGCAGGCGCTGCACTGCACCACACCGTGGTCGCTACAGAACGGCCTGCGGCAGTTGCTGCAACGTCCGCGAGCGGGTCTGCCGCAAAAAGCACACCGCTCGCGCGCGGGAGCGCGTATCTCCGTCATGCGTCTTTCAGCGAGCACGAGGCCGCTTTGAGGCGGGAGAGGGCCAACCCCGCCGGCAGACAGGTCGACCCCCTAGGTCAGATTGACCGAAGCGCCGACGTCCTCCAGCTTCTTCTTGGCAGCCGCAGCCTCTTCCTTGGTCACGGCCTCTTTCACTACCTTTGGCGCCGCCTCCACTAGGTCCTTGGCCTCCTTCAGCCCGAGCGAGGTAAGCTCCCTGACAACCTTGATCACGTTGATCTTGTTCGCGCCGATGTCCTGGAGAATGACGTTGAACTCGGTCTGCTCCTCCACCGGCGCGGCCACTGGCGCCGCGCCTCCACCGGCAGGAGCAGCCATCATCGGCACCGCCGCGCTCACGCCCAGCTCAGCCTCCAGCGTCTTCACCAGGTCGCTGAGCTCTATGACCGTCATCTCCTTGATCGCGGACACGAGAGCGTCTTTCGTAATCGCCATTATCGCTCCTCCTTAATCCCGTCACGGCTCGGCCAAAGCTGAGCCAAACGCTGAGACCATCCTAACCTAAACAGCCTCGCCTGCCAATTGGCGGCGGCGGGCCTCCAACACGCCCACGAATCCCCGCAGGGAAGCCTGTAGCACGCTCACCAGCTGCACCAGCGGCGCCTGCAGCGTGCCCAGGGCCTGCGCCAGCAGCACTTCGCGCGGCGGCAGCGTCGCCAGGGCGAGCGTATCCTCGCGGCCGAAGATCCGACCATCCACCATTGCCCCCCGGACCGCCAGCGTCGTCCGGCCGGTGCGCGCGAAGGCCTCGAGGACGCGGACAGGCGTGAGCACATCGTCGCCGGCGAAGGCGATCGCCGTCGGCCCTTCGACTACGGAAAGCAACTGCGGGCGCCCGACCCGCTCCGCGGCGATGCGGAGCAGTGTGTTCTTGACGACGCGGTACTGGACACCAGCCTCGCGCAACTGGCGTCGCAGATCCGTCATCTGGGGGACGGTCAACCCCGCGTAACCCGTGGAGACAGCGATGCCCGCGCCACTGAGCAGCGCCGCCAGCTCCTCGACCTCTCTTACGTTCTTCTCACGTGGCATGCCGGCTCCTTCAGAACGAATGCCCCGAGTCGAGACTCGGGGCATGGTAGGCCTTCGGGGCGGACCTGCCTCGGCGGGCGCTTTGCGCCTTAACCCTTCTCGGGACCCGCTGTCTTCGGCTGCAGTTTCCCAGAGCATAGCTGGGCCGATCAGCACTGTCAACGCGGGTGGCGTGGTATGATGCGCTGCGAACAACACACCCCTTCGTGCAGGAGGCGAAGCGATGTCTAGCCACATCTCGGCGGGCATGATGACCTACCCGGTGAACGGCGCGACCACCTCGGGCTATCTAGCCCGCCCCAGCGACGACCGGCCACGCGCGGGGCTCGTGGTCCTTCAGGAGTGGTGGGGCCTGGAACGCCACATGAAGGAGCTGACGGATCGGTTTGCAGAAGAGGGGTTCGTGGCATTGACGCCCGACCTCTACCACGGCCAGGTGACCGCGGACCCAGCCGAGGCGCAGAGGCTATCTCGCGGCCTGAACCGCGAGCAGGCGGTCCGGGAGATCGTGGCTGCCATCCGTTACTTGAAAGCGCAACCGTATTGCACGGGCAAGGTCGGCACCGTGGGCTACTGCATGGGCGGAGGGCTCTCCATGGCCACAGCCTGCGCCAGCCCCGAGGTGAACGCCGCCTCCACCTACTATGGAGGGCTGCCCAACCCCGTCGACCTCGTGCAGAGCCTCGCCGGCCCCCTGCAGGCGGTCCACGCCGGGCGGGACTACGGCGACCCGGTGGAGCGCGCGCGGCAGCTCCGAGAGGCCATGGCGCGCCACGGGAAGGACCTTGAGGAGCACACCTATCCCAACTCCCAGCACGCGTTCCTGAACGATACCCACGAGGCCTACGACCCTGAGGCGGCCCAAGATGCTTGGCGGCGAACGCTCGACTTCTTCCGGCGGCACCTCAGCAGCAACAGCGTCGTTGTGCCCTGAGCAACACGATGAGCGGCTACGCACACCCTGAATTGCTTGTCGACACGGCCTGGCTGGCCGAGCGCCTCACCGACCCCGGAGTGCGCATCGTCGACTGCGACGTGCGCGACATGTACACACGCGCCCACATCCCCGGCGCCGTCTCGGTGGAGCAGACAGGACTGACGCCGAGCCACTACCTGAAGGACCCGGAGAACGAACGGTTCGTCCTGCCGCCCGACGCCTTCGCCGAGGTCATGGGCCGGCTGGGCATCGGCGACGATACGCTGGTCGTCGCCTACGACGCCTCCGGGAGCCTCTACGCCGCCCGCCTCTGGTGGGCCCTCACCTACCACGGCCACACGCAGGTGGTCGTGCTCGACGGCGGCTGGGACAGTTGGCTGCGTGAGGGACGACCCGTGAGCAATCAGGCGGTCACACCGCCGGCGGCCATATTCACGCCGCACGTTCGCCCTGACCTCATCGTCCTCGCCGACGACCTGGCGCAGAAGCTGGGTCAGCCGGGCGTGGCCCTCTGGGATGTCCGCAGCGAGCCCGAGCACGCTGGGACCGCGACAAGGGGAAATCGGCGTACGGGCCACATGCCAGGCGCCACGAACCTGGAATGGCGCAACAGCATCGACTGGGAGCAGGGCCAGCGCTTCAAGCCAGCCGAGGCCTTGCAGGCGCAGTTGGAGTCCTTAGGGATCACGCCGGAGAAAGAGGTCGTCACCTACTGACAAGCAGGCATCCGTGCGGCGCACGGCCTGTTCACGCTGAAGCTCCTGGGCTATGACAATGTGCGGCTCTACGACGGCTCTTGGGCGGAGTGGGGAAACCGCGACGACACGCCCATCGAACGGTAGTCCCTACGGATAATCGTCATGTGCTGGGCGCGCCGCTGGGGATGAAAAAGGATCGTTGTGCTGCGGGCGTCCAGAGGGGCCGAAACCGCTCATCCTGAGCTTGTCGAAGGATGGCGGGGGGTGTGGGGGTGTCCCCCAGTACGTCACTGGGCGGGTGGGTGGGAAGAACCCAGGAGCTATTTTTTCGCCCCAATCGTTCATGCGTTGGGCGCGCCACTGCGGATGAAAGATCGCTCTCGACGGGCGTCCAGAGGGCGAAGCCCTATGACGGGGGCTTGGGGGTGTCCCCCAGTACGTCATTGGGCGGGTGGGTGGGAAGAACCCAGGATGCTAGGTTCACCCCAGTCAAGCCAGAAGGGTTCCAAAACAACTTCTGTCATGAACTGTGCGTTCGGGGCACGTTTTTGAAGCTAATCAAGGCGGAGAAGCCGACGTATCGGGAGGTGGTAAGCTAGAAATGGGCGTCTCTGTGGCTGAGGCAGTAAATACAGCGCTCGGCGTTAGAATTGTCACCGGTAATGGGTTAGGGATCATAGGATCGAACCTGCCCGCAAGAAACGTGGCCAAGAATGTGGCTAAGATAGCCCCCAATCCGATCCAGAATTGGCGATTAGCCACGGCCAAAATTGCCTTTTGTGTTTTATCGCTTTCTAGTTGAAGTCGAGCATCAAAGGCTTCTCTGAGTTCAGCTTGCTTGTCCTCCCATTCTTGCCGAATCCGAGCCTGGTCTGCCTCCCAACGTCTGCGATCTTCCTCTAATTCGAGCGTCTTGAATTCCTCAAAATGCTCACGAGGGCCGATTCCTGGCGTGTATGGAAACCACAGTTTGCATCTTCTGTCACGTTTGATGACAGCCGTAGCCGCCTTCTGGAGAGCACGTAGGCTGCGAGTTTCAGGCTCGAACTGCGTCTCCAAGGGCAATTTGTCTGCTTCGACTTCAGTTTCTCGTAAGATAGCCACGTTTCGGAAGCACCAAGGCCGATAGCCTGTGTTCCTACGGAACAAGTTGCCGTTCTCTCTAGTCTCCTGCGTGAGTTCCAAATACTCCGAGAGATGGCTATTGGCCGTATCCCGTAGCGACAAAAATCCGCAGTTGAAGCACGCGCCCTTTCCCGGATAATCTTCCACATAGGCAGTCTAACATGAATCCCATCACGTACAGAATCCCCGACTTTGCCTTCACAGCGGTACTCACTGGGCTTTGTTCGTCGCGTGTCAGGACGAGGTTCGGGAGGTGACGCCTTCGCGGTTCCGGGCCATCACTCAATCAGCAGCAGCAAATACATGAGCCCCATGCCGATGACGACAACCACGAATTGGATGAAAGAGCGCGGCAGGCGGTGGTCTTTGTGGAGCTCTGGGATCAGGTCCGCGCCCGCCAGATAGATGAAGCCGCCGGCCGTGACGGCCACCATCACCGTGGCGTACCCTTCGACCTGACTACCTACGAGGAGCGAGATGGGCACGCCGATGAGCGCGGCTAGGGCCGACAGGAAGTTCATCGTCAAAGCTCGTCGGCGGGTGAACCCTGCCCGCACCAGGACGCCGAAGTCTCCCAGCTCCTGAGGGATCTCATGAAGGGCCACGGCAGCAGTCGTCGCCAGGCCAATGGGAACGCTGACGAGGTAGCTCGCGCCGATGATGAGTCCGTCCACGAAATTGTGCAGGCCGTCGGCGAGAAGGTTCACGTACGCCATCGGGTGGACCGCACTGTCCGTCGCCTGGCTCCGGTGCTCGTGATGCCAGTGGAGGAATGACTCGAAGGCAAAGAATAGGAGTATCCCAAGCAAGACATAGGAAGCGGTCAAAGCCGACGAGGACGAATCAGCGAAAGCCTCGGGCAGGAGGTGAATGAGCGCGTCGCCGAAAAGCGCGCCGACGGCGAGCGCGATGAGCAACGGGACCATCCACTGAAGCCGGCTGATGCCGGCCCAGAGAGCAAAGGCTCCGACAAAAGATACAACGCTCACGATCCCGACACTGAGAAGAGAGAGGACCCATGCGTTCATGCCGCACCCGTCCACTCATTCCTCGACACTCGTGTGACCTCCAGATAGAATGAGACTCTGTCTCAATACGTCCCAATCTTAGTGATGGCACCCAGTCCTGTCAAACATGAGGACCGGCTTCTACTCGGCGTTGCGACGCCAGAGGACGACGAGGGAGTCGAAGACGGTGTGGTTCGGCTGCTCGGCCCGGCGGCCCAGAAGCCTGCGCCCCGCCGCGGGGGCCTGACGCGCTGCCAGGCCGAGGGCACCTCTGCCAAGATGAGCCATGAGCTGGCGCTGCGCCACGGCCAGGGCGACGCCGGCGGCGACGGTGGCGATGCCGCGCCAGGGAATGGGTGGCGGCGTCGCCTGGAGGGCAGGGAGCCGCGTATCGCGGGGGGCAGGCAGGCCCGTACGCAGGGCCACGCCGCAGGAGCGGCAATAGTTGTCGGTACTGCTCACGCTATGGCCGCAACGGGTGCACCGCATGCCGCACCTCCGCTCACTGACTGCGCAGCAGTATAGGACGGTGGTAAGAGGAAGGTCTAGCTCTGGTCGGCCTGGGGGAGTGCGGAGGGGGCAAGCCCCCTCTGCAGGGATTGTACTCAATCGAACCTTTGAGACTCACGCTGGTAGCTGCGCTTCCGCACCGACGATAGGATAAGCCAGATCGTCACGTCAATGAAGCTGCCGGCGACGTGCTCCAGTCAGATTTCAGTCGGCAGACGCCGAACAGTTCTCGCCTCAAGATGATCCACCCGATCCGTTCCCTACATAGACCTGCTGCCCCGTAAACGGCGGCGAGCCCGCGCTTGAGCCCTCTGTAACTGCGGCTGCCGCCAAATTCCCTCGCGACCCGGATGTGCTCTTGAATCACCGGCGACACCGCCTCGTCGGATGCCTGAACGCTCAGGAGCGCTACTGCGCCAGCGGCCGCGCATAGGATGAGGGTTCCTTCCGTTGTTCGATGCTCCGTATAGAATCGCTCTGGCACGGCATCTTGGCTCGCCGCCATAAACAACGTCGCACTCCACCAATCGGTCTGCCCGTCGCCTGCGGGCAAACGTCCCCCCACCTTCGAAACGATGTTCTCCCACACGACAGACATCTCCCTTCTGCGAGTTCGCCCTCGAACGTGCAGGCGCCGCCACTGCGTCAAGTCGCCCTGCATTCGGGAGTTGAATACGGCGTCTGCTTCAAGGTGATCCTTAGCAGCTTCTATGACCCAAGCTACCGCTGAGCCCGGTATCCCCCACAAGTCCTGGGATCGTTGCAGCGATGGTTGGTCTACGACCAAGGCGGACCGCAGGTCTTTCGGAGCAGTAACAGCACCGAGGCGCAAGGCATTCGGGAAGGGCAGTATCTTGAACGAAGCTAGAGTTCTGCAAATCAAGGCGATGTGCTCTTGATCTGCCATGCAGCTAGCGGCCGCAACTGCGTCCGATGGTGTGGTATTCGGTGCCTGTGCTGTCTTGCTAAGTGGAATGCCCAAATGCTTACGAACCGTGCGCGGATCACGGTCAAGGTCAGCCGCAATTTCCGGAATAGTTCTCCCGTCTCGATGGAACCTCTCCATCCTTTGGCGTTCTCCGGGGCGGACCCTATCCGAGCGTCGCCCGAGTGCATCCCGCTTGAGCCGTGTACGTCTATCGATCATGGCCCTTTTCCCGAACGAACGCGCACCCAACGCCGATTGGCCGTGTCAAAACATGCTCTTTCGCGTGCTGCCGACATGGTAGCAACCTTGTGGCATGCCCGCACGACGAGGCAGTCATCAGCCGTACCACTGTTTGGTGCAGATGGTGCATGTCCCTGAAGTTGGCTCCAAGGAACGCCTTAGACGTGCTTATGATCTGATCCTCCTCGCTAAGCCCCAAACTGGGCAGGAGGTTGAGCCCAGGATGCGCCTGCCTGAGCCGGAGGACAAACCAAGCGAGAATCCCTAAGAGCCATTCAGGTCCCGGGGGACCGCAGGAGGGCCTCGTCTCTTGCCTCCAAGAAAAGGAGCAGATTTTGGATAGGGACTACGCGCTAGGCCAGCGCGTCACTCACGAAATCGAGGCTCCACCGCTGGTTGGGGCCCTCGGGGACGCCGACCGGAAGCCTGGCCTCTCTGGCCACCTTCTTGCGCCCTCGTCTGCGCACGGCGAGCCCCTCTTCCCGATAGAGCCGGTACACCCGCTTGTGGTTCACTCTTGCCCCCTCCCTGCGCAACAGCACGTGGAGCCGCCTGTACCCGAACCGTCGCCGCTGGCCCGCCAGCTGCCGCAGCCGCTCTCTCAGCGCCCCGTCGTCTGCCTTGCGGTCCCTATAGCGGACGCTGGAACGACTGAGGCCCACAACTCTGCAGGCGTGACGCTCGGACATCGCCCACCGCTCCCCCAGGTAACACACGGTCTGTCTTTGAGCGGCGGGCTTCAGAAGTTTTTTGCGAGCACGTCCCGCAGGGCCTGGACATCCAGGGCCTGCTCTGCCACCAGGCGCTTCAGCCGGGCGTTCTCCTCCTCCAGCACCCGCAGCCTGCGGGCCTCGCTCACCGCCAGCCCACCATACTTGCGCTTCCAGCGGTACAGCGTCTGCTCACTGACGCCCAGACGCCGGCACAGTTCTCCTGTGGCCGCTCCCGCTTCGTGTTCCTTGAGCGTGGCGATGATCTGCTCCTCCTTGAACCTGCTCCTGCGCATGAGCCCTCCTTTCCGCTTATCCTACCGGAGGACTCTCATAATTGGTGGATCAGTTCTCGGGGGGCACGCCACTGCGGCCATACCTGCCTGCTAGCTTGCGGAAGCTCCCTGATGGCCATCTGCTCGCACTGATCAACTGGAGCATCATCAGCTCTTGGAACAAAGCCGTTGCGAAAGCTCTCGACAACCGTTAGATGGGCTGACCGCTTCGGCCTTACCCGAAATTCAAGTCTGCCCTCTGGTCGGTTGCCACAGGTTCTGGCAGGGCAATACGGTGAGATTTGAGCGACCGGTTAGGGCCGCCCTCTGGCTTCGCGTCAGCACGGACAACCGAGGCCAGGATCCACAGCTTCAGCGCCGCGACCTCGAGATTGTGTGCGAGCAGAGGGGATGGGAGATAGCGACGGTCTACGAGGTCGAGGAGAGCGCCTTCGGCAGGACGCCACGAGAGCAGTTCAAGGCAATGCTGGAAGACGCCCGAAAGGGCAAATTCGATGTGCTTGTCGTCTGGAGCATGGACCGCTTCAGCCGGGAGGGCGAGTGGTCGGTAAGCCGCATCATGGCGGCGCTCCAGGACTGGCACGTCGAGTTCTACTCATACAGCGAGAGTTTCTTGGACACCACCGGACCATTCGCCGGCTTCCTCATCCCGCTCTTCGCCTGGCTGGCGCGCCAGGAGAGCGTCCGCAAAGGCAAGGCCGTGCGCCTGGGCATGGAGAAGGCCAAGTCCAAAGGGAAGCACGTTGGGCGACCGATCGTGCGGGACCGGGTCGATGCGCAGCTGGTCAAGGCCCTCAGGGCTCAGGGCAAGAACTGGCGCGAGGTCTGGCGGGCTCACCCCTCGGTGCGCTCCTCGAGCGGCCGGAGGGTCAAGCCCAGCGTCGGCTCCATCCGCAGGGCCATCGACCCCGCTGAACAGGGGGCCCAGTAGGCCTCGACTGGGGGACCCTGCCCGTCCCCCGGGTCCCCTGAGGGGGGGACCCTCCCCCCTGGATATCGGCCCCCGCTGCAGGGGGCACCATGGGGGCTCCGTGGGCGACCCCCGTCGGGCGAGGCCCGAGCGTGGTAAACGTTAGGGGGTAAACGATAGGCCGCGAGCAGGGGTAAACAGCGTGGTAAAAGGGTAGGGTGACGACAGGCAGAGGGAGACGCTGATGCCGAAGTCGAAGAACAAGCCGCCATCTCGACAGCGCTACGACCGGACCCACCCGGTCATCGCCATCCGCGTGACACAGGACATGCTCACAGAGATGGAGGCACTGCGGGCGAACGGCAGGAGCTGGGGCGATATCCTTCGGGTCGGCCTCGGGCGTCAAGCGGCCGCTGATAAGTCGCTGGAGAAGGCCCGGCAGGGAAGGACATCGGCAGGGGTATGAGGAGGCTAGGGCGAGGTACGCGATCACCTTTCCGTGCAGCATCTGCGGCAAGCCCGTCGAGGTCACTGGTCCAGAAGGAAAACAGTTGGCAGCACAGCCGTTCGTCACCGGCCATTGGGCGCATGGCGCGTGTAACAGAACCAGGCGGTAAAGGGGCTTGAGGATCACTAGGGCGCAAGGGGCCACTATGGCGCTTGCCCCCGCCCTTGCGCAGATCAGCGACGATCCCGATTTGGCGCCGAACTTCGCGGCCCGGCGCCAGCTTCCTGCTGCTCCGGCTACCTTCGCGAGTTTTCCAGAGCAGCTCGATG
>DATDQG010000029.1:0-6750 GCA_035292365.1 Dehalococcoidia bacterium | reverse complement strand
GCCAGCGCGTCGTGGACAGCGAAGGCCGACCGACCGCACCACTGGACCTGACCGAGGCGATCGACGCCGCCGTGGCAGAGACGCTGCACCGTGAAGCTCCTGCTCTGTGAACTCGACGTCCTCCTGGCGGAGGACAGCGTGTCGGCGATCGCCACGCTGGTGCCGGACGCCAAGGCGTTGCTGGCCCGGCTGCGCCGCGTTGCGCCACTGCGCGTGGCCTCAGCCAGCGACACCGACGCGGCCCTGCTCGGACTGCTCCTCCCTTTCCTAGCGCTGCACCAGGTTGGCGTCGACGCCCTGGCCACTGCTGGTCGTTCGGTACCGCTAGCCGAAGGTGCACTCGCTCTCATCACGGCTCTGACAGAGCGTGGCTGGGCGGTGCGCCTCTGCTCCAGCGTCTACGAGCCATACCCGAGCGCGGTAGCCGCGCGCCTAGGCCTTGCCGAGGAACACGTCATAGCCACGCCCTACCCCGAGGAGTCCCTGAGCGCCGACCTTGGCGCGTACGCCCTCGCCTCCATCAGCGAGCTGGGCGAGGACCTCGCTACCTTACGCGACGACGACGTTCCAGCGCTGGCCTCGCGGGTCGAGCGCTTCTATATGAGCGACATCTCCTACAGCGGCTTCGCCGAGGCGCTGGCAGAGGACTCGCCGCTTGCGGCGGAGGACTGGGTGCTGCCCGCCGAGGAGGCCCTGCGCGACCTTGGCCTCGCTTGGAGAGACAGTGTGGTCGTTGGCTGCAGCGCTGGCGCCGGGCCGCTGTTGGACGCGGCACGAGCCGGCGGCGGGTTGGCGCTGGTGGTGGGGAGCAAGGTGATTTCCAGGGGGGAATCGCTGGGCGATTTGACGGCCCTGCTACCGCGCCTAGAGGCCTGGCAGCCGCGCGCTTAGCGGCGAACTCCCTGCCCCTTCGGGAGCGAGAATCCCTCGACGCGCCGTGACGGCCAACGCCGCGCATCGCGCGGCGTCCTACGCCGATTCGGGCAGCGCCTCCTGGCTCGGGATCTCGTGGCCGTGCCGGTCGTAGAGGAGCGGCGGTCGCCGAAGGCGTATCACCTCTGGGGTGACGACGCAGCGTGCGACGTCCTGCCGCGAGGGAAGATCGTACATCACCTCGAGGAGAGCGTTCTCGATGACCGTGCGCAGGCCGCGGGCGCCGGTCTTGCAATTGAGTGCAGCCTCAGCCGCAGCGTCCAGCGCCTCCTCCCGGAAGACCAGTTCGACGCGGTCGAGCAGAAACAACTGCTGGTATTGCTTCACGAAGGCGTTCTTCGGCTCGGTGAGGATCCGCACGAGAGCGCTCTTGTCGAGCGCGTCGAGGCTCACGACCACCGGCAACCGGCCCACGAACTCCGGTATCAGGCCGAAGGAGCGGAGATCGGCGGGGGTTACGTCGGCGAGGACATCGCTGATACGGCGTCCGGCCCGGCGCGGCTCGGCGGTGAAGCCCATCGCCCCGCGCTCTCGCGTGATTCGGCGTTCGATGACGACATCTAGCCCCTCAAACGCACCGCCGCAGATGAACAGGATGTTGGAGGTGTCGATCTGAATGAACTCCTGCTGGGGATGCTTGCGACCTCCCTGCGGAGGCACGCTGGCCACGCACCCCTCGATGATCTTGAGCAGCGCCTGCTGGACGCCTTCGCCGGAGACGTCGCGGGTGATGGAGGGGCTGTCGGCCTTGCGCGCGATCTTGTCTATCTCGTCGATGTAGATGATGCCCCGCTCCGCCTTGGCTACATCGAAGTTCGCCGCCTGGATAAGGTGGAGCAGGATGTTCTCGACATCCTCGCCGACGTACCCCGCCTCAGTGAGGGCAGTCGCGTCGGCGATGGTGAAGGGAACGTCGAGCATCTTGGCGAGGGTGCGCGCCAGCAGGGTCTTGCCGCTGCCCGTCGGCCCGATGAGCAAGATGTTGGTCTTCTCCAAGTCGACGCCGTGAGAGCGATGGCCGCTGGCGATGCGCTTGTAGTGGTTGTAGACAGCAACGCTCAGGACCTTCTTGGCCTGGTCCTGGCCGACGACGTAGTCGCCGAGGTAGTCGCTTATGGCACGGGGGATCGGCGGCGTGACGGCGGTCGTCTTGCCCCGGGTGCCGCCCTCGTTTTCCTGCAGGATGTCCTGGCAGAGGATGACGCACTCGTCGCAGATGGAGACGGTGCCCGGGCCGGCGATGAGGCGCCGCACCTGCTCCTGGCTCTTGCCACAGAAGGAGCACTGAAAGGGCCCGCGAGAACCGCGGCTTCCGGCCACTATCTCCTCCTTACGAGACGACGCCCGCTACTTCCTGCATCTTCTTGGAGGACAAGACCTCGTCGATGAGGCCATACTCCAGGGCTGCCTCGGGGTCCATGTAAAAGTCTCGGTCGGTGTCACGGGCGATGCGGTCGGTCGGTTGACCGGTGTTCTTCGCGAGGATGTCACGGATCTTCGCCTGCATGCGAAGGATTTCGCGCGCGGCGATCTCGATGTCAGACGCCTGGCCCTGGGCGCCACCCATCGCCTGGTGCATGTGGATGGTCGCGTTCGGCAGAGCGTAACGCTTTCCCCTGGCCCCCGATGAGAGCAGCACCGTGGCCATGCTGGCCGCCATGCCGATGCAGATGGTCGACACTGGAGCCTGTATCAGCTGCATCGTGTCGTAGACCGCCAGGCCAGCGCTGATGACGCCGCCGGGGGAATTGATGTAAAGCTGGATGTCCTTGTCTGGGTCCTCCCGGTCGAGGAAAAGCAGCTGGGCGATGACCAGGTTGGCGATCTGATCGTTGATGGGGGTGCCTAGAAAGACGATGCGCTCCCGCAGCAGTAGCGAGTAGATGTCGAAGGCGCGCTCGCCTCTGGCGCTGGTCTCTATGACCATCGGAACCATGCTGTGGGGTGTGATGATGTTGTACTGATCCATCGTGTTCCTCAAGAGGAAGTGGTTTCTGTCTCTGGTTGTGGTTCCTGCGCCGCGGCGCGCCGCCGCCGTGCTGGCCGCGAAGGCGGTAGGACGAGGTCGACCGGCTTCGGCTGGGTCACGATGGTGGCCAGCCGTTCCAGGGTGCGACGCGTGAGGAGCGTGCGGCCGAAGGACTCGCGCAGCTCCGGGCTCGAGAAGAATGCGCGCATGCGGTCTGCGTCGGCCTGCTCCATCTGCTCGACCTGCTTCTCGACCTCCGCGTCGATGTCATCGCTAGCGACGGTTATGCCCTCCTCTTCGGCGAACTGCAGCATCGCCAGCGAGCGCAGCACGCGCTCGCGAGCCGGCTCCCGCAGCTCCTCGATGAGGTCGTCTTCGGTCTTGCGACTCTCCCGCAGATAGTCATCAAGCCGGGCCCTGCTGCCCTGCAGCACTTCGAGCCGGTCCTGGACCAGGTGCTCAATCTCGTGACGGACCATGGCTTCGGGCAGGTCCACCTGCATCTGGGCCACGAGTGCGTCAACGCCCTTGGTCTCAAGAGCCGTGCGCGCCACGCTTTCGGCCTGCTTCTGCAGGTCATCTCGGATGTGTGCGCGCAGCGCCTCCAGGCTTTCGTAGCCGGGGCCGACGCCCTTGGCGAACTCGTCATCCAGCGTGGGTAAGGCCTGGGCTTTGACCTCGTGTAGCCGCACATGGTAGGCGAAGCTCTTCCCAGCGAGCGACAGCACGGGGTGGTCGGGAGGGAAGTCGAACGCAAGATCCCTCTCCTCCTCCGCCGCCACGCCGACCAGCGCCTCGGCAAAGCCGATCACCGGGCTGCTGGAGCCCTCGATAAGTCGGTACTGCACACCGTCCTGCGACAGTGGCTCGCCGGCAACGGTACCGCTGACGTCCAATGTCACGAGGTCGCCCATTTCGGCCGGCCGCTCCACGGGCTCCCAAGGCGCTGCATCGCGGCGCATCCGCTCCAGCTCCTGTCCCACCTGCTCCTCGGTCACCGGTGCGATCTCGAGTGGCAGGCGCAGGGCCTTGTAGTCACCAAGGTCCACCTTGGGGCGCACCGCGACTGTCGCCTTGAATGAGACGGGCTCCAACTGCAGGATCTCGATGTCGGGCTCGGCGATGACGTCGATCTGGTGCTCGTCCACAGCTCGCCGATAGACCTGGGGGATCAACTCCTCCAAAGCGTCCTGAAAGACTGTGCTCCGGCCGATGTAGCGGTCAACCAAGGAGCGCGGCGCCTTACCCTTGCGAAAGCCGGGGATGGCGGTGCGATTGGCGACTCGACGGTACGCCCGGTCCATGGAGGCAGCCAGCTCCGCATCTTCCACCTCAATACTCAGCACGACCTGGCTGCCCGGCAACTGTTCCGTTTCGACCTTCATCCGCTCACCAACTGGGATAGACTGGAATCCAGTATAGCATGGGGTCGGAGGAGAGGCGAAAAGAAGCGGTGAGAGCAGCTTCCGGACGAGCCACCCTTACCGGCTCCGGGGGTTGAGCGCGTCGTTCAGCGCATCGCCGAAGAGGTTGAAGGCAAGGTAGAGGACAGCCACAACCAGCGCCGGGGTCAGCAGCAGTCGCGGGTAAAAGCGTAGCATCCCCTGGTTCTCGGCGATCATAGTGCCCCACGAGGGGGTCGGCGGTTGCACGCCGATGCCCAGCCAGGAGAGCACAACCTCCGCGGCGACGGCGCCGCCGAGCCCCATCGAGACCGAAACCAAGATCTGGGGCATCGCGTTGGGCAGCAGGTGCCGGCGGATGATCCACCAAGCCGAAGCACCGTTTACCAGTGCGGCCTCGACGAATGGCTGTTCCCGCAGGGAGAGCAGTTGACCGCGGACGAGGCGGGCCATGCCGGCCCAGCCGATGAACGACATCGCCCCAAAGACGACGACGTAGTCGATGTAGCCGGTCTCTACCAGGCCCTTGAAGCCGAGCGAATCCTGCAGCGCTGCAGCCCACGCAGTCACCCGGGGACGCAATGTGGCAGCGATCATGATCATCAGCAGCATGCCAGGGAAGGCGAAGAGGATGTCGCTCACCCGCATCAAGAGGGTGTCCACCCAGCGACCGAAGTAGCCGGCGAACCCGCCGAGGACCACGCCTAACACGGTGCCGAGGGTCACGGCCAAGATGGAGACCACCGCCGCGGTGCGCGCGCCGTAAATGATGCGCGTGAGCATGTCACGACCGAGGCGGTCGGTGCCGAGCCAGTGCTGGAGGCTGGGCGACTGGAACGTCTGTTCAAGGTTCTGGGCGCGATAATCGTAGGGAGCGACGACCGACGCCAGAAGCCCGCACGCGTAGATGACCAGGATGACGGCCAGCGATACCACAGCCACGGGCCGCCGGACCAGCCGCCGCAGTATGGTGTGGCGAGAGCGTGCACTCTCCGGGGGCTTGGACTCTTCGACTGCTGGGAGTGCGCTGCTCATGCTACCGGTACCGAATACGCGGGTCCACGACGCTGTAGACAACGTCCGCGGCAAGGTTTGCGACGACAAAGGAGAGGGCAACGATCAGCGAGATGGCCATAAGCACTGGATAGTCCCGCGAACTGATGGAATCGAGGGCCAACGCGCCGATCCCAGGTACACCGTAGAAGCCTTCCACGATAAACGCCCCCTCAACCAAAGAACCCAACGAGAGCATGACGACGGTCGTCATGGGGATGAGGGCGTTGCGCAGGATATGCCTGCCAACGACCAGCCGCTCCGGCAGGCCTTTGGCTCGCGCGGTGCGCACGTAGTCCTGCCCTACCACCTCCAACGAGGAGGCGCGCATCATGCGGGTCACGCCGGCGGTGCCAGCAAGAGCGAGCGTCACCGCCGGCAGGATGATGTGGACATCGAAGATGCCACCCCAGCCACCTGCGGGGAGGAGCTTGAGCGTGCGCACAAAGACCAGGAACAGCACCGGTATCGTTACGAAGACTGAGATCGCGCTGGGCAAGAGGGTTGTCGAGACGATGGCGGTATCGAGCCAACGGCCCTGGTGCATCGCCGCGATCAGGCCGAGGGGTATGCCGATGGCTAAGGATAGAGCCATCGACACCAGGCCAAGCTGTACCGAGACCCCGATCCGATCGAAGATCAGCTCCGCTACCGGGCGATTGCGGAACTTGATGCTCTCGCCCAGGTCGCCCCTCACCACCTTTCGCACGTACTCCAAGTACTGCTGGCCAACCGGGCGGTCAAGGCCGAGCTCGTGACGCAGCCTCTCCGCCAATTCCGGCTCGTACCGCTGGCCGAGGCGCACCTCGACCGGATCACCTGGGCCGTAGAGTCCCAGGAAGAACGTGACAAAGCTGACGACCAGCAGGACAAACGGAGCCCAGAGCAGGCGGCGAAGGATGTAGCCGCTCATGATTCACTCAGCGGCCCACGGAAACATCCTTGAGGCTGGGGATGACGAAGGGCGGTACCCGGTAGCCCTTTACCCGCTGGCTCACAAGCACGTATTGCTTCGTATGCCAGAGCGGCAGCCACACCGCGTCGTCGACGATCAGCTGCTCTGCCCGCTGATAGAGGCGAATGCGGGTCGCCTCGTCCCTCTCCGTACGCGCCTGCTCCAGCAGGCCGTCCAATTCAGCATTACGGTAGCCGGGATGGTTCTGATTGCTCTGGCTGTAGAAGAGGATGTCCAAGAAGTCATGCGGGTCGATGTAGTCGGCGATCCAGCCGAGGGAAAACAGTCCGTAGGCGCCCCGATTGAGCTGGCTCAGGAACGTGGCGAACTCGACCTGCTGCACCTGCACGTCGACGCCCAGGTTCGTGCGCCATTGCTCCAGAATGGCCTCGACCGATCCCGGAGCGGTAGCGCCGCCGCCGGGGAGAGTCAGGACG
>DATDQG010000028.1:0-48822 GCA_035292365.1 Dehalococcoidia bacterium | reverse complement strand
GCGATGCGGAACTCGCCGCGGATATTGCGTAGTCCGCGGATGAGGTCGGTCACGAGGTCGAGGGCCGCCTCCCCTTCAGGGTCCCGCCGCGACGGCTGCGGCTCCGGATACGGGGCGATGATGAGGGCCTCACCTTCGAGTCCGGCGCGCTCACGAAGCGCTTGCCAAAGCTCTTCGGTGAGGAAAGGCATGAAGGGGTGGAGCAGGCGTAGGATTTGCTCCAACGTCGCCACGAGCACGGGCAGGGGCGAGGGGACGCCATCCGCGCGCGGCACCTTGGTGAGCTCGATGTACCAGTCGCAGAACTCGCCCCAAATGAAGTCGTAGAGGTGGCGCTGCGCCTCGCCGAGCTGGAAATCGGCGAGCATCCGGTTGACGGTCTCGGTAGCTCGGTCGAGGCGGCTCAGTATCCAGCGGTCTTCGAGCGGACGAGTGGGGATGTAGGCATCGGCCGGGTCGACTCGCCCGTCGATCTGCCCCAAGACATAGCGTGTGGCGTTCCACAGCTTGTTGGCGAAGTTGCGCGCTGCCTCGACGCGGCCGTGGCTCACCCGCAGGTCGTTGCCGGGCGTGTTCCCCGTCAGGAGAGCGAAGCGCAGCGCATCGGCGCCATAGCGCTGGATGAGCTCGTCCGGGCTGATGACGTTGCCTCGGGACTTGCTCATCTTGTCGCCCTTCTCGTCTCGGATCAGGCCATGAAGGTAGACCGTGTGGAAGGGGATCTGACCCGTGTTGGCGAGGCCCATCATGATCATGCGGGCCACCCAGAAGAAGAGGATGTCGTAGCCCGTCTCCATGACCGACGTTGGGTAGAACCTGCGGAGGTCCTCCGTGTCGTCTGGCCAGCCAAGAGTAGAGTGGGGCCACAGGCCGGACGAGAACCAGGTATCGAGCACGTCGGGGTCCTGTTCCAGGTGCTCCGAGCCGCAATGGGCGCAGCGCTCCGGGTCGCGCATGGGATCGTCCAGCGGCGGCACGGTCTCCCGCCCACAGTCGGCGCAGTACCAGACGGGGATGCGATGGCCCCACCAGAGCTGCCGGCTGATGCACCAGTCGCGGATGTTCTCCATCCAGTGCTCGTAGGTGCGGGCGAAGTGATCCGGCACGATGCGGATCTCGCCATCGCGCACGACGCGCAGAGCCGGCTCCGCCAGCGGCCCCGTACGGACCCACCACTGCAGACCGACGCGCGGCTCGACGACAGTGTCGCAGCGGTCGCAGTGTCCGACGGCGTGGCGGTAAGGCTCGATATGGTCCAAGAGCCCGGCCAGCTCCAAGTCGCGGACGATGGTATCGCGGCAGGCGAAGCGGTCCATGCCCTCGTACGGGCCCGCTTCCGCGTTCATCGTCGCGTCGAGGTTCATCGTGTCGATGGCAGGAAGCTTGTGGCGCTGGGCGATCTCAAAGTCCACCGGATCGTGGGCCGGCGTCACCTTGAGCGCGCCGGTGCCGAAGACGGGGTCGATGGCCTCGTCGCCAATGATGGGAATGGGACGTCCAATGATGGGCAGGACAACCCGCCGGCCGATGAGCTCCCGGTAGCGTGAATCGTCAGGATGCGCCGCCACCGCAGTGTCCCCGAGGATCGTCTCCGGACGCGTGGTGGCCACGGTGACAAAACGCTCCGGCTCACCTTCCAGCGGATAGCGGACGTACCAGAGGTGGCTATCGAGCTCCTGGTGGTCCACTTCGAGGTCGGAGAGGACGGTCGCGCAGCGGGGGCACCAGTTGATCATCCGCTCGCCGCGGTAGATGAGGCCGCGGTGATAGAGCCGGACGAACGTCGTGCGCACTGCGCGGACCGGCCCGTCATCGAGGGTGAAGCGCTCGCGGGACCAGTCGAGCGAGGCGCCCAGCCGCTTGTGCTGCTCGGCGATGATGGACCGATAGGTGCCCATCCATTGCCACATCCGCTGCAGGAAGAGGTCACGCCCGAGGAGATGGCGGGTCAGGCCTCGCTCCTCCTTGGCGATCTGCTGCTCGACCACGACCTGGGCGGCGATGCCGGCGTGGTCCTCGCCTGGGAGCCAGAGGGTGGGCTCGCCGCGCATGCGGTGCCAGCGGACCAAGGCATCCTCGATCGCCGCCGTCAGCGCATGCCCGAGATGGAGTTCGCCCGTGACGTTGGGCGGCGGCAGGATAACGACGAAAGGTTCCTTCCCATTTGGGGCAACAGGCCGGAAATAACCGCTTTCCTCCCAAAAGCGGTACCACTTGCCCTCCACGTCCTGGTGGTTGTAGGCCTTCGGGATCTCCTGCTGAGCATGAGCAGATAAGGTCATGATGGCTCCCTTGCAGGCTGGGATGGGAAACTTGTGCGCGAACGAAAAATGCCCCCTAAGGGGCTACATGCGCGATGTGACGGTCCAACAGAGCGGGCAAGTCGGCGTGGAACTTGGACTTGGCGTAGACGGCGCGGGCCCCGGCCGCCAGTGCCGTGGCGCGCGCCTCGAGGTCGTCGTGCGGGCCGAAGGCGATGACAGGAACACCGGCCTCGGCGGCCTGGCGGACGCAGGCAGCCCAGTCGGCGCCCCGGGTCTCGAGGTCGATGATGGCCAGATCGGGCCGCTCCGCGCCCAGCGCCTCGGCGAAGCGAGCGTCGGTCTGAGCGAACGCGCCCCGGCGTCCCTGCCTTGCGAGAGCGTCCTCAATGGGAAACCGAAAGAAGAGGTTGTTGTTCAGCACGAGCACTAGCGCCTGAGACACGATGCCTCCTTGCCTGGCAGCGATATCATTGTAAAGTGCGCTTTCTGAAAGCGTCAACGCACGTCCATTGCCCACCCACCGCTTTCGTGGCAAGATGGGGAGCATCCTGTGAGGTGGCTATGCCTCCCATCGAGTTCGACAGCTTGACGCGCCTCACGGCGTCGGCGCAGGGGGAGCCTGGGCAGCGCCGTTTTTACCTCCTCGTGAGCGACAACAACGTCTGGGCGCGCGTGTGGATAGACCGCGACCAACTGGAGGCGCTTGGCCTGGCGACGAGGCAGGTCCTCGCCAGCCTCGAAGGCAAGCTGTTCCTCGACGCGGAGCCGACGGCGCCCGTGGCTGGGCTTGACCGCGATCCCGATCCCACCTCGCGGCCGGAGGCCGAGTTCCGGGCGGGCCGCCTCACCCTTGGCTACGACGCGCAGCGCGACCTCATCGCGCTCGTCACGGGCGACGCGGAGGCCTCGGACGCGGGCGTTCCCGTGCTGGCCTGCCGGGCTACACGCGTGCAGATGGAAGCCCTCGCCCTCCGCATCGGCGAAGTCTTGGCCGCGGGCCGGCCGCGCTGCAACTTGTGCAACGGGCCGCTCGAGGAGGGCGTGCCGCACATCTGCCCCCGCGCCAATGGCCACCCCCCCGGCGATTACTTGTGAGCACGAACGGGTGGACGTCGCCTCCAGCAAGCCCGTGGCGGCCTGACGACCCTCACATCCTTAATCTGCTCACCAGCGCCCCTGTGGTGGGTAGCCGCTGGCTCGCCTCTGGCTCGAACGAGGTTTTCCTCCTTGAGCTCGATGGCGGTGCGGCCGGCCAGGGCCTGGCCGTCTACAAGCCACAGCGGGGCGAAGCGCCGCTTTGGGACTTCCCCAGCGGTAGCCTCTACCGCCGCGAGGTCGCCTCCTTCCGGCTGAGCCGGGCCCTAGGCTGGCCGGCCATCCCCCCGACGGTCGCCCGCGAAGGCCCCCACGGCATGGGGGCCGTGCAGTGCTATATCCCGAGCGTTTCCGGTGCCCATTACCTCACATTCCGCCACGAGCGCGTCGCGGAGGTGCAGGCCGTTGCTCTCTTCGACCTCCTCACGAACAACGCAGACCGCAAGGCCGGCCATTGCTTGCTGGGCGAGGACGGGCGGGTCTGGGCGATCGACCACGGACTCACGTTTCACGTCGAGCCGAAGCTGCGGACCGTCATCTGGGACTTCGTGGGAGAGCGGGTCCCGGACGCTCTGGTGGAGGACCTAGAGCGGCTCTCACAAGGTCTGGCAACGGACCCGTCGTTTGTCGCCGAGCTCGGGTCGCTTTTGGAGCCGGCCGAGATGGCCGCCCTGGCGCGCCGCTGTCAGGCGTTGCTGGAGCGACCGGTCTTCCCTGAGCCCGCGCCGAACAGGCGCTCGGTGCCCTGGCCGATGGTGTAGCCAGCCCGCCTGATCGCGCACCTTCGGGCGTCGAACCGACTCCGTTGCAACGGGCGCCCCGGCGCTACGACAGGAACTCCGCCTAGAGTAGCCGCGCCTGCTCAAGCACCCGCCTGAGCCGCTGCGCGTTCTCAGGCCCCTGGTTCTGGTTATTCGTGTTCATGAGTAGGTGGACCTCTTGGGCGCGGTCCATTAGCTCCTCGATACGCGGCACCCACTGTGCGAGCTCTTCGTCCGTGTACCACCAGTCGAAGCGCTCCGCGGAGCTGGCGCTCGGCCCTGCCCATGTGGCGGTGTTGCGACCATGGAACCGCACCACGGCGACCGGCGCGGTCGCGGTGGCGATGGGCGGCAGGCTCGACTCGAACCCTTGCGGCGAGTCGACGGCCACGAAGGCGAGGCGATGCTCGTCTAGAAACGCCAGCGTCCGCTCCAGCTGCTCGCCCACGAGCCACCCCCGGTGGCGGAACTCGACGGCGACCTGCACGCCCTCCAGCCGCGCCGAGCAGTCGGCGATGTGCTGCTCGAAGTGAGGCGCCGGCTCCACCCAAGGCGGGAACTGGAGCAACACCACGCCGAGCTTGCGAGCAGTGACCAAGGACTGGACCGCATCCAGAAAGCGACGCCAGAGCTCGTCCCGGAGCTCCGTGGGGATGTCGGCGTAGAAGACGCTGCGCCGCGTGCTTGGCGGCAGCGCGTCGCGGATGTCTCTCGGGAAGACCTGGACCGGGGTTTGATGCAACGTGAAGAGACGGAAGGCCTTAACGTCGAACTGGAAGTCTTCCGGCGTACGCTCCACCCATTGCTCGGCGTTGCGGGGGAGCGGGATCCCATAGTAGGTGCTGTCGACCTCGACGAGGTCGAACTGGGTGCCGTAGTAGCGCAGGAGCGCCTCGGCGCCGCGGACGTGCCGCGGGTAGAACGCGCCCGACTCGATCAGCGGCTTGTCTGTCCAGGAGCAGGTGCCGATACGAAGGCGGGCCATCGCCTCAGACTGTGGGGCTCGGCGTCCACTACGAGGGTCAGACGCGGGCGGCGATGCCCGCGACGAACTCCCTGGACTCTTGCGCGAGGCCGAGCCAAGCGTCCGTCGAACGGGGAGCGATGGCGGCCCATTCCTTCATCAGGCGTCCCATGCCGGGGTCGAACCGCTCCGCCTCGCCGGCGGCGACGAGCGCGCCCACGCGCTCTTGCGAGAGCTTGACCACGAGCTTGCCCTTGACGAGGCAAGCGAAGACCTTCTTTCCCACTCTGAGGCCAGGCGAGCCAAACATTTTCGCTGTCGTGACCGCCGGCTGGGTAATCAGCGACGCGACGACCGTCTCGAACAGCTCGTCCGCAGTCATTCAACGCATGCGTGGGACGTGCGCAACCCCGGGGTTGATGGGTTCGTTGAGATACAGATCGCCGTTGCGGATCTTGATGTTGAAGCCGCAGTCCGGGTTCGTGCATGCCCAGGCTTTGAACTGAATCGCCGCGCCTTGACTGCCGAAATCGGAGAAGGGCACCAGGTCGCCTACCTTACACTTCTGACAGCGGGGAAACGCGATGCTCAGTGTATCCACAGACCACCTCCCAGCCTGATAGTCCGACGGAGTATAGCAGCGCCTCCATACACTGGCAAGCAACGACGCCCCCTCGGCGAACGCCCGTCACTCGCGCTTTCCTTAGCCCCGGGAAGCGCGCTGGCGATGCAGCAGCAGAGGCCTTATGCTCAGTGGTGACAGCGCCCATGCGTTACAACGACTCGTACTCGACCCTCGAACGCCGCCTTTTGCCGGTCGTTCGCCGCGGCGCGGCCATCGCCTGGGCGCCGGTTATCGTAGCGCTGGGACGGTTGCACGTCTCACCCCACGCCGTGTCCGTGAGCCAACTCGGGTTCGGCGCGCTGTTCTGGTACTGGGTGCTGCCGGCGCCGCGTCTGGCGCTGGCCGCCTTCGTCGGCGCCCTGCTCATGGACACGCTCGACGGCGCCTTCGCACGCTCGCAAGGGCGGAGCAGCGCGTTCGGAGCCTTCGTGGACCAGCTCTGCGACCACGCCCGCGAGACTCTCGTGGTGGCGGCTTTGGCCAGCGCTGGCGTCCTGCACGCCGGCCTGGCGGTGCTCTATGCCTTCGTGTACCCGGCGTTCAACCTGGTCTTGTTGCTCTGTAACCGGGCCGGACAGCCGGTGCCCGCGGCGGTAAAGACCCTGTTCCTGTTCTATCCCACCATCTTGGCCTACCTCGGCCTCGGCTTGAACGTGCTCGATTGGGGGATCACCCTGGCGATGCTCTCCATGCTTATCTCAGGAGGGCTGGCCATCGCGCGGCTCGCGCCGGCGATTCACCGCGCCTAAGACGTTCGCGAATGGGCGGGCTCAGGCGGCCCAGGTTGTTCCCACGTAGTGCGTGCGCGGCGCCTCGCTCACGCAGTCGGCGCGCGCGATGTGGAGCGCGGCAACGTGTGGAGAGGTCGTGACATGACGTTGCACTTCGCGCCCCAGCGAGAAGCCCACCAGGGTGCCGACGATGGCGGCGAGCAACACGCGTGGAAGCCGTTCCCAGCGATTGCGGTCGCCCACCGCTAGGAGCGCGCCGAGGCCCGCGAGCACGCCGGCCGTCGCGTAGTTCGTGCCGCAGAACGGCGAGATGGCCAGCTCCGACTCGCCCCCTTTCAGCCGCGCCAGCGCCTCGTGGGCAAACTGCTGCACGAGATGGGTCGGCAGGTCGCCGTACAGGTAGAAGCCGTAGGGCGTCGAACGGCCCAGGACTCGCAACTGCGGCCCCATATGCTGCAACAGGAGAGCCACTGTGGCATGCTCCAAAGAGTGGTTCGAGCGCGTGCGCTGCACCAGGTTCGGTAGCGTCGCTTGGGCGGCAATCATCTCTCTCCTCCATCGGCCGGTCTTCAGCAAGGATAGCGCATCCATCCACCGGCGGACACGGCTCCTACGCGGCGTTGAAGCGGCGGATGTGCCGGTAGACGTACCAGCCCGTCAGCAACAAGATGACGGCGATGATGGGATAGTCGAAGGGCCGCATGAGAGAGCGGAGTTCCTCCCAGTGTTCCCCCAAGAGGTAGCCCCCGTAGGCCAGCGCCACGGACCACGGATACGAGCCCAGGAAAGAGAGCCCTAGGAACAGTAGGAACGGCATGCGCGCGATGCCCGCCGGTAGGCTGATGAAGGTCCGCACCACCGGCAGCAGACGTGACCCGAACACCGCCCAGTTGCCGTAGCGCGCGAACCAACGGTCGGCCGTGGCAATGTCATGATGCGAGATGAAGAGATAGCGGCCGTAGCGGTCCAGGAAAGGCCGTCCCCCCCAGGCTCCCACCCCATAGGCAACCGCCGAACCCAGGCCATTGCCCACCGCCCCCCACAGGCCCATCAGGAGTACGCCTTCAAGGCCGCCGCCGTTGGCCCTGACGAGCATCCAGCCGGCCAGAGGCATGATGATCTCGCTCGGGAAGGGGATGCAGGCGCTCTCGATGGCCATGAGCACCACCACACCCGGCCAGCCCATCGCGTTGTAGATGTCGCTGACAAGGTCAAGGAGGAGCTGTTCGACCGCGACCGGCAGCGGGGCCTCCCTTTGTGCGACGCTTCACAAGGCTACCGAGGAGGGTAGCAGTGCCTTGCAGGCGGGTCAAGGTGCCGAGGCATCCCCTATAATGGAAAGGACGGAGCATATCTTTCATGCGCTTTCCCTCCCTCTACCGACGCCTGAGCTGGCGGCGGCTCCTCGAAGGCCTCCTACAGAGGCCCGGCTTCACGATGCAGATGATCGTGGAGGAGCGGCCGTGGCGGCGTGCTCTGGTGGCGCTGGCGGCCTCCGGCGCCGGGTTCTGGCTTGGCATCGGCGTGTCGTTGTTCGCGGGGGGCCGGCCGTGGCAGGCGGCCTCGCTGGTCACCCTTGTGGGTATGGCAAGCTGGCCAGTGGTGCTGGCGGCCTTGGCCGGCGCCTACCGCTTCTCCGCCCGCGTCCTCGATAGCCACGGCGACTGGCGCTCGCTCTACGTCGGCATGTCCTTCGGCGCCCTTCCCATGGCCCTGTTCATCGCACCGGCCCTGCTTCTGACGCCCCTCGGCGGCTTTGGCGCGGCCCTGGTGCCGCTGATCGGCGCCGGCCTTATCCTCTGGACGCTGGTCCTGTGGGCCTTCGCCGTCCGCGAAAGCCAGGGTATGATCACCGAGTTCGCCTTCATCGTCCTGGCCATGCCGTTGACCTTCCTGTTCCTGGCGATACTGGCCACTGCCCTGAGCGTGGGCATCGGCGCCCTGATCGTGGGCTCATTCTGACTCTGGAGCGCCCGCTATGTTATGCTTTGTTAGGTATGACCTGGCCGATTCCATCTGACTAGCGCGCCAACGAAAGGCTCTAATGCTCTTCCAGCTCCTCGACGAACTGATGACCAACCCGGCCCGCTTTCCAGTGGTGCTCCTCACCTTCCTGGCGACGATCGGCCTGGGCTTGGTCGTTGCTCTCACGGTTCACGAGTTCAGCCATGCCGCCGTCGCCACGGGCCTTGGGGACGACACACCCCGCCGACAGGGGCGGCTCTCCCTCAATCCGCTCCGCCACCTCGACCCAATGGGCACGCTGCTCCTCATGGTGGCGGGCTTCGGGTGGGGCCGCCCTGTACGGGTGGACCCACGCTACTTCCAGCGCTGGCTCAGCCCTCGCGCCGGCATGGCCTTGGTCGCCGCGGCCGGGCCGTTGTCCAATCTCCTGACGGCAACGCTGCTGGCCCTGCCGATCCGCCTCGGCCTGCTGCACTGGCACTCCCCTCTCCGCTACAGCACGGCCTTTCTGCAGCGCGACCCTGCGCTGATCGTTGCCGATATTCTTGGCTGGCTCATCCTGTACAACGTCTTCCTCGGCGTCTTCAATCTCATCCCGCTCGCACCGCTCGACGGCTTCAACCTCGCCCTGGGCGTGGTGCCCGCCAACCTGGCCGGGTCGCTGGCCCGGTTGCAGCCCATGGGCATGGGGCTGCTGATGGCGGCCGTGATGCTAGACTACTTCTTCCGTTTCGGCATCCTGGCGCGCTTCCTGCTGCCCGTGGCCAACACCGCGACGATGCTTCTGGTGGGGAAGCCCCTATGAACGCGACACGCTCGCAGGGCGCGAACGCGGCGTCGCGTGTACGGTACCGTGTCCGCCAGTTCGCCAACGTCTTCCGGGCGCGCCTCAGCGACGATGAGTGGCAAACGGCCGAAGCCTTGCTGGCCCCGCCGCTGCTGGCCCTGTTCCGCCAGATACCCGTCATGGGCCAGCGCCACAGCATGGACGTCTGCAGGACGCTCCAGCGCCAGGGGTGCCGCGACGACGATGTCCTTATTGCCGCGCTGCTCCACGACCTGGGCAAGGGACGCATCCATGTCGGCCACCGGGTCGCGTTTGTGCTCCTTTCGCGCTTGGCGCCTGGGCTTCTATCCTGGTGGGCCGCCGAACGACCGGGGCCCTGGCGCCGGGCCTTGTATCGCACGCTTCATCATGACGAGCTCGGCGCGGCGATGGCGGCGCAGGCCGGCGCTTCACCCGCGGTCGTCGCCCTTATTCGCGACCACGAACGTCCCTTCGCCGCGTCACCCAGCGACGCACGGCTGGCGCTGCTGCGCGCCGCCGACGACGCCTCTTAGCCTCGGAGGAGCCATGGACAGAATCGCCATCATCGGGACCGGCCTGATCGGCACCTCCCTGGGCCTCGCCCTGCGTCGGGCCAAGGTGCGCAACGTGGAGATCCTCGGCCACGACCGCGAGCCGACGAACGCCAGCAAGGCCCGCAAGCTCGGCGCCATCGACCGGATGGCCTGGAGCATCCCCGACGCGGTGGAGGGTGCTAACCTCGTCATCATCGCCGTGCCGGTGCAGTCCGTCCGAGAGGTCCTCGCTGTCGCCGGCCCCCTCGTCAATGAGGGGACTATCATCACCGACACCGCGAGCACGAAGAGCGACGTGGTCCGCTGGGCCGAGGAGATATTGCCGTCCAACGTCCATTTCGTTGGCGGCCATCCCATGGCCGGCAAGGAGACGCCTGGCCCCGACGGCGCCGAGGCGGACCTGTTCGAGGGTGCCTACTACTGCATCGTGCCGGGCCGCCGCACGCCGAGGGAGTCGGTCAGGGTCGTCGCCGATCTCGCCCAAAGCGTGGGCGCCGTGCCATACTTCCTCGACCCCCAAGAGCACGACGGCCTCGTGGCTGCCGTCAGCCATTTGCCTCTTGTGGTCTCTGCCGCCCTGGTCAACATCGTCAGCGATACCCCTTCGTGGCGAGAGATGGGCAAGCTCGCCTCATCAGGCTTTCGCGACGTGAGTCGCCTTGCCTCCGGCGATCCCGAGATGGCCCGCGATATCTGCCTCACCAACCAGGAGGCCATCGTTTACTGGCTTGATGAGATGATCGGCTCATTGACGCGCTACAAGGAGATGATTCGCGAAGGCGGCGAGGCCTTGGACACCGCCTTCACCCAGGCCAAGGTGACACGCGACAAGTGGCTCAGGGGCGAGTTCGAGCCTGGGGCAGAGAATCAGCAACTGCCCACCCTCAACGACGTCGTGGGCGACTTCTTCCTCGGCAGCGTCGGTCGGCGGCTTCTCGGGCAGACCGACGAAGTCGCGAAGCGCATCGAGGAACAGCAGCGCCGCCGCCGGGAAGAGAAGAGCTGATGGAGCGGCGGGTCCGTCGTCCCAGCAAGCTCCTGGGTACCCTTGTAGTGCCCGGCGACAAGTCGATCTCCCATCGCGCCGCCCTCTTCAATGCCATCGCCGATGGGACTGCACGCGTGGTCAACTACCCGGATGGCGCCGACTGCGGTGCTACATTGGCCTGTCTCCGTGACCTCGGCGTCGGCATCGAACAGCGACCAAGCGCCGAAGCGGCCGCGGCCGAGGGAGCTCTCGACCTCACGGTGCACGGCGTTGGCCTGCACGGCCTGCGCGAGCCGGAGGACATCCTGGACGCCCAAAACAGCGGCACCACTATGCGGCTCCTCCTGGGCATCCTGGCGGGACAGCCGTTCTTCTCCATCCTCACCGGCGACGCCTCCCTCCGCGGCCGTCCGATGGACCGTGTGACGGTGCCGCTGCGCGAAATGGGCGCCCGCATCACGGGGCGCGACGGCGGCTCGCGTGCGCCGCTGGGCATCGAGGGCGGCAGCCTACGGGCCATCGACTACCGGACTCCCGTTGCCAGCGCCCAGGTGAAATCCTCGCTTCTGCTGGCCGGCCTCTACGCCAAGGGCACGACGATGGTCGACGAGCCGGCGGACAGCCGCGACCACACCGAGCGCCTACTCGCCGCCATGGGAGCCGCCTGCGGCCACGATGGCCACCGCGCCTGGGTCGGCCCCAGCACCCTCCGTGCCGTTGACCTCCGCATCCCCGGCGATTTCAGCGCCGCCGCCTATTGGTTGGTGGCCGCCGTGCTGCATCCCAACGCCTCCATTCGGCTCCGCGGCGTCGGTATCAACCCGACGCGGACCGGCCTCCTCGACACGCTGCGCGCAATGGGCGCCAACATCCGCGTCGAGAACGAGCGCTGGGAGGGCGGCGAGCCTGTCGCCGACCTGTGGGCCGAGTCCTCATCGCTGGAGGGCACCGAGGTAGCCGGCGATATGATCCCCCGCCTCATCGACGAGGCGCCTGTCCTTGCCGTGGCGGCGGCCCTGGCGCGCGGCACGACGGTGATCCGCGACGCCGCCGAGCTGCGCGTCAAGGAATCGGATCGCATCGCCACCACCACGGCCGCCCTACGGCGCTTCGGCGCGGACATCGACGAGCTGCCCGACGGCATGGTCATCCGTGGACGGCGCTCCCTGCATGGCGCGACGGTCGCCAGCCAAGGTGACCACCGGCTGGCCATGGCCCTCGCTGTCGCTGGCCTCCTCGCCGAAGGCGAGACGGTGGTGCAGGACGCGGAGGCCGTCGCCGTCTCGTACCCCCGGTTCTGGGAGGACATCCACCACTTCACCGGCGCGTAGAGCTGTGAGTCACGGACTGCTGGTCGTCCTATCTGCGCCGTCGGGCGCGGGCAAGGACACCCTGTTGGCGCACCTGCGTCGTCGTCGTTTCCCCTGGCCCCTCCACATCGCCATCACCGCCACGACGCGTCCGCGACGGCGCGGTGAGCGTGAGGGGGTGCCCTACCACTTCCTCAGTCGCCAGGAGTTCCTGCGCCGCCGGGACGACGGGTGGTTCCTCGAGCACGCCGAGGTCTACGGCCATCTCTACGGCGTGCCCAAAGAAGAGGTGACGCCTTATCTCGAGCGGGGCGCTACCGTCATCGCCAAGATCGACGTACAGGGCGCCGCCAGCGTGCGTGCCCTCTTTCCGGACGCCGTCCTGGTGTTCCTCGCGGCCGACGCTCACGAGCTGGAGGAGCGGATGCGCACCCGCGGCGCCGACGACCGAGCAGCGCTGGCGCGGCGGCTGGCCACCGCGGGCCACGAGCTGGCCCAATCCTCTTGGTTCGACTACCTCATCGTGAACCCCAAAGGCGGCCTCCGCCAGGCCACCGACGCCCTCGCGGCCATCATCATCGCCGAGCGCCACCGCATACGCCGATGACCGTGGGAGCATTCCGTATCGGGTTGAATGCCGGAGGCTAATAATGTTGGTCACAGCATGGAGCAACGGAAACTCGACTCACAACGGAGCGGGATACGGCCTTCGAGTGTCTGCGCGACACAGGGACAGCTACTTCAAGAGGTCCTGGAGCAAAGTGATCTTGGAACTTCAGGGCCAAAGCGAGGCCATTGAGGTGACCATAAGCCCCGGGTTTTGGACTAAGTGCCCTGAACTAAGGGGTATGGCGCTTGGCAAGTGGTTGATCCAGAATGGTAAAGCGCCCTGGCCTTCGGGCCACCCTCCGACAGCAAGGATGGAGAGCAAAGGCGGTAACGTGTTTTCGGTGAGCCTGTAGCCAGCGAGTCACGAATGTCGCTGATAGGCATCCTGGTCGTTGCGCCTCTGTGGGGCGCAATGTCAACGCAGCTCTTCTTACAGGCTTGGTTGGCCGTTATCAACGTCGTCTCCAGCGTAATCGGGCTAGCACGCGCCAAGGTTCCCCGAAAATGGGTCTTTCTTGGCCTGGGCGTGTACGCGGTACAGGCTATCGTCTTCCCCGTTCTCCTAGGGCTTGGCTACTATTTGCTATCTGAGAAACTGTCCTTTGGATATACTTCAGCAGAAAACATTGTTTATTGGATATTCGCTCTGCTGAGTCTGCTCTATATGCTTCCGCAGCTCCCACGGAAGGTCAAAAAGGCATGGAGAAATGCGAATGTTCGCGGCTCGCTTGAGCTAGATATCTCCAGTAGGAGGTTACGTGACATCGAGAGCCAACGTACAGAGGGACACGGGGCATTTCCAGAGGACTAACCGCACAGTTCCACGGAATCTCCAGAACTTTCGGGCAGCAAGGAGGAAACTATGCAAGACGGGAAGACAGCTCTGGGAGTGCCGCCCAACGTCGCCGCCGCGCTGGCCTACGTGTTGGGCTGGGTCAGCGGTCTGGTCGTGCTGCTGGTCGAAAAGGAGGACCGCTCCGTGCGCTATCACGCCGCGCAGTCGATCCTGGTCTTCGGCGTGCTGCATTTGTTCTTCGTGCTCGCCGGCTTCGTCGTGAGCATCCTCTATGTCATTCCCTTCCTCGGGCCCCTTCTCGCCGCCGTGATAGCGCTGATCCTCGCCATCATCGGGCCCGTGACGCTCGTCGCCTGGATCGTCCTCATCGTCTTCGCCTTCACAGGCCGCGACTACCGCGCCCCGGTTGTCAGCACGTACGCGGAGCGCCTGGCGGCGATGAGCATGTGAGGACCAGAGACAACCGCGCGGTCTCTTGGCGAGCGCTTCTGGTGCGCCCAAGAGCTCGCATAAGACGACCCTAAGCACTTGGGCGGCGCTCCAGCGCCGCTGGATCGAAGGCGCCCGCCGAGCGAGGAGAGCACCCTCCGGGACGAGCCTCCTCACGGCAAGGCCCGCCCTTTAGGGCGGCGACGGTCACCTGCCAGTACGGCCCGTCGAGCGGCTTAGCTGATCACGCCGACGCTGAGGATAGGCGGGAAGAGCGCGGGCAAGGCCCGCCAGCTATCGCCCGCGTCGGCGCTGTAGTACAGCTGGCCCGTGTTCGTCCCGAGATACAGGCCGGCCGGGTCGAGCTGATCGGTGGCCATCCCTTCGCGCATAGCATTGAGATAGGCGTTGCGCTGCGGCAGGCCCTGGGTCAGTCTCTCCCAGGTTGCGCCGCCATCGCGGCTCCTATAGACCGCCATCTGGCCATCCACGGGCCAATGCTCCATCTGGCTGATGCAGGGATAGACATAGATCGTGTCTGGTTCGTGTGGATGGACAGCCATCGGGTGACCCCAATCGGAGGGGAGGCCCGCGGTCACCTCCGTCCAATGCTCAGCATGGTCGTCGCTGCGATACACGCCCAGGTGGCTCTGCTGGTACAGCCGGTCGGGGTGTTCTGGATGCTGCACCACCTTGTGCACGCACTGGCCGAACTCCGCGTACGACGGCTCCGGACTTTCGAAGTTGGTCCGGAGGCCCGTGTTTGCCGCTAGCCACGTTCTGCCGCCATCGTCTGATCGGAAGACGCCCGCGGCTGAGATGGCCACGTAGAGGCGGTCGAGGTCTTGGCTGTCCAGGATGATGGAGTGGAGGCACAGGCCGCCCGCGCTGGGCGCCCACCGATCACGCGAAGGGTGGCGTTCCAGCGCCTCGACGAACTGCCAGCTCGCCCCGTCGTCCGTGCTCTTGAAGAGGGCGGCAGGCTCCACGCCGGCGTAGACCACGCCCGGCTCCTGGGGTCTTCCGGGCTGGACGTGCCACACCTTCTCAAGGGTCCGACCCACATCGGCCGGAAAGGCCGGCCCGTGCGCCGGTTCGTCCCAGGTGTGACCGAAGTCCCAGCTTCGGTAGACGCGCGAGCCGAACCACGGGTCGCCGCTAGCCGCAAAGAGGATGCCCGAACGCGGATCGAAGGCCATATGCATCACCTGGTGGCCGCCAAGGTGCGGGTCGCGGATGCGCCAGCGACGGCGGCTGGCGTCGCTCTCGGCTACGAAAGCTCCTTTTTTGGTGCCGATCAGCAGTTGGACGGCGGTGGTCGGGCTCATGGCGCTGCCTCCTCTAGTGCGAGTGTATTACGTGATTGAGGCGAGTATATCACTGGTGGCCCTGGAGCCAAGACCAAGGTGACCACAGCCAGAACGGCACTGGCTCAGAGACCCCGGCGAACCGACACGACGCCCCTGTGCTATTGTGTTTCGCGCACAGACCTGGCTATGGGGGAGGCGACCAATGGAGACGGCTGCCGACTTGCTGGAGCGAAAGGCGACAGGCGCCGCAGCGGAGCACCTTACGCGGCGCGTTCCGATCGTCGCCCCTGGATCGCGCGCCGAAGAGATACGTCGCGTCGTGTCGGGCGGCCGCTTCGACTACGCCGGAATGGTAGCGGTCTGCGACAACGAGAAGCTCTTGGGGCTCATCCGGGTAGAGGAGTTGTTCGCCTCCCCAGACGAACGTACGGCCGATGGACTGATGGACACGAGTCCGCCTGTCGTTGCCGCAAGCACCGATCGGGAGATAGCAGCATGGAGAGCCTTCGAGCAAAACAAGAGCGCCGTTGCCGTGGTCGACGAGCAGGGCCGCTTCCTGGGTCTGATGCCGCCGGATGAGCTCATAGGAGTCCTGGTACACGAGCACCAGGAAGACATGGCGCGGCTCGGCGGCTTCCTCAAAAGCGCCTCGACTGCGAGGAGAGCGAGCGAGGAGGCCGTGCTCCGCCGTCTTTGGCATCGTATCCCGTGGCTCATCATGGGGCTCGCCGGTGCGTTCGTCGCCGCCGATATCGTTGGCTCGTTCCAGTCACAGTTGCAGGAGAACGTCATCCTCGCCTTCTTCATACCGGGCATCGTCTACATGGCTGATGCCGTCGGGACCCAGACCGAAACGCTGATCGTCCGCGGCTTGTCGGTTGGCGTCCCCATGTCCCGGGTAGTCTGGCGGGAGCTGCTCACGGGGCTCCTGGTGGGAGGGGCGCTGGCGCTGCTGTTCTTCCCCATCGGCCTGTGGCGCTGGCGGCAGGCCGACGTTGCGCTGACAGTGTCGCTCGCGCTGCTCTTCGCTTGCTCCACGGCGACGGTCGTCGCGATGGCTCTGCCGTGGGTCCTGTACCGTCTTGGACGCGACCCGGCGTTCGGTAGCGGGCCGCTCGCGACGGTGATTCAGGACCTGCTCTCGATTATCATCTACTTCGCCATCGCTCTCGCTGTCGTTGGGTAAGCCATCACTGAACGCACGCCAACTGACAGCATCTTGACCGCAGACGCCCTCAGGACGGGTGAGTCCAGGTGGAAGGGAGCGCGTTAGCCTCCGTGTCACAAAGACGTCGGTTGAGCGAGCGTTCAGGGCCGGCCCTCGAGAGAAGCCTCGGCCTGTGGCAGGTCTCACTCGCCGGCATAGGCGTGGTCCTGGGAGCCGGCGTCTACGCGCTCGTGGGGCCGGCGTCCGCTGCCGCCGGGAACGCCCTATGGCTCGCCTTTCTGTTCGCCGGCCTCGCCGCGAGCGCGACGGCATATTCCTACGCCCGCCTGGGGACCAGGCGCCCGAAGGACTCCCCGGAGTTCCAGTACACATCGCTCGCCTTTGGCGCGCGCGTCGGCTTCCTGGCCGGCTGGCTCATGCTGGCCGCCGACCTCCTGGCCACCGCCGCCGTCGCCCTGGGCTTCGGCGGTTACCTCGCGCATCTCATTGGCACGCCGATCGCCATGAACGCCTTCGTCTTGATCGTCATCCTGGGCCTCGTCATCTTCGCCGGCATCGGCGAGTCGGTGACCTTGGTTATCGTTTTCACGCTCATTGAGACCGCCGGGCTCTTGTTCATCGTGGTCTCCGGCGTGCAGTTCTGGCCCAGTGCGGACTACACGGAGTCGCCGCGAGGGCTCGCGGGCGTCTGGAGCGCCGGCGCGCTCATCTTCTTCGCTTACCTCGGCTTCGATGAGCTCGGCAACCTTGCCGAAGAGATGCGGCGCCCAGAGCGGGACCTGCCCTGGGCCCTCATCATCACCATGGCCGCGACCACGGCCATCTACATGGGCGTCGCGTTCTCGGCCACGGGCGCCGTCGGCTGGCAGGCGCTCAGCACCTCGCAGGCGCCGCTTGCCCTTGTCGCCCGACGTGTGCTCGGTGCGCAGGCCGACACCGCCCTCAGCCTGATGGCCCTCGTCGCCACGGCCAATACGGTCCTGCTCCTGCTCGTCTCCGCCGGGCGCTCCGTGTACGGCATGGCCTCGTCCGGCGTCCTTCCCTCGGCGTTCAGAGCTGTAGGCGGGACCAGAGTACCGACGAAGGCCGCGGCCCTCGTGCTGGCGATCGCCGCTGGCCTGGTGCTGATTGGCGACTTAGCGCGCGCGGCCGAGTTCACCAACGCCGCCATGCTGACGGGCTTCATGCTGGTCAACCTGAGCCTCCTGTCGCTCTCCCTGCGCGGGCGCGACGGCAAAGGGCGCCTGCGAACGCAGATCGCTGATGTTGCGATACCCAGCTTCGCCCTCCTCACGTGCGGCTGGCTATTCCTGCATACCGGCACGATCAGCATCCTGGTGGCCCTGGCGCTCGTCGCGACGGGCTACGTGCTTGGCAGAACGAGGATGCTTGCGGGGCAGGCTGCCAACTCCGACGTCTGACCCCAGCCTCGAGCCATGATAGAATGGCCTTTGCGAACCCCCTCGACAGCGAAAGGAGCCTTATGGCCGCGTCGAAATACGCTGTCCCCTGGCAGGAGCTCTGCTGGCGATGCAGCACCGATGATCTCAGCTTCGAGAGCACGGCGGAGTTGGCGCCGCTCCAGGGCTTTGTGGGCCAGGAAAGGGCGCTCAAAGCTATTCGCTTCGGCCTCGAGGTGGACAAGCCGGGCTATAACCTCTTCGTAACGGGCCTGACCGGCACCGGTCGCGCTTCGGTTATCAAAAGCCATCTCCAGTCAATCATCGAAGACCGGGCAACTCGGGAGATGCCCTCCATCCTGTACGACTGGTGCTACCTGCATAACTTCGCCGATGGAGATAGGCCACAAGTCCTCAAGCTCGCGGCCGGGAAGGGCAAGCGCCTGCAGCAGGCCCTGGATGGTCTGCTCAAAACGCTTCGGGAGCAGATACCGAAGGCTTTTGGGGCCGACGAGTACACGGCCGAACGAAACCAGCTAGAGGAGACAGGCAGAGAGAGCTACCAGCGGACGTTGCAGGAACTGGAGCGCGAGCTCAAGGCAGAGCACTTCGGGCTGCAGCTCTCTCCTGTGGAAGCGAACCTTTTCCCCTTGGACCCGGACGGGCGCCCGATGAGCCCTGAGCAGTTCATGCGTCTCGGCGACAGCGAGCGGGCAGCTCTCGATGAGAAGCGGGACCGGCTGCTGGAGATCGTGCAAGAGACCATGGAGCAGCTGCGGGGCATCGAGCACGAGACGCGGGAGAAGCTGCATGCACTGGACCGTCGAGTCGGTGAGCTGACCCTCTCGCGCATCTACGGCGAGCTATTGGCTGCCTGGACCGATGTCCCCGAAGTGGCCGCCTATCTTGCCGCGCTCAAGGACTACACCCTGAACAACCTCCCCCTCTTCCTCCGCGAGGGAGCTCCCGCGCAGGCCGCGCTGCCCCTCGGCCTTCCGGGTGCGGAGGCGCCGCAGCGCAGCCCCTTCCTCCCCTTCGAGGTCAACATCATCGTGGACAACGAGGCCACCAAGGCGGCGCCCATCGTCATCGAGTCCAACCCCACCTGGGCCAACCTCTTCGGCCGCATCGAGCGGCACGCATACATGGGCGCCTATTTCAGCGACCATACCATGCTGAAGGCCGGCTCGATGCACCAGGCCAACGGCGGCTACCTCGTTCTCAACGCCAAGGACACTCTGATTAACCCAGGCGTCTGGGACGGGCTCAAACGCGCCATCCGCGATCGCGAAGTGCGTCTCGAGGACCCTGCAGTCCAGTACGGCCTCGTCCCCCCGCAGGGCCTCCGGCCGAACCCCATCCCATGGAACGCCAAGGTGATCGTAGCCGGGGATGAGACGATCTACCGGCTGCTCTCCACCTATGACCAGGACGACTTCTGGGAAATGTTCAAGGTGAAGGCCGAGTTCGACTCGCAGATCGAGCTGAACCAGGAGAACGTCAGCAACTACTCGGCGTTCGTTCGCACTACGGCCGAGGCCGAAGGGCTGCTCCCCTTCGACCGCACCGGCGTGGCCCGCGTCGTCGAGTACGGCGCTCGCATGGTGGCCGACCAGCACAGGCTGTCCACGCGCTTTGGCCAGATCAAGGACGTGCTCATCGAAGCCGACTATTGGGCTCGGCGAGACGCCAGCCAACTGGTCACGGGCGATCATGTCAAGAAGGCTCTCGAGGAGAAGCTGTACCGCCTGAACCTGACCGAAGAGAAGCTACGCCAGTTGATTGCGGAAGGGACGCTCATGGTGGATGTGGTAGGGGAGGTGGTGGGCCAGGTGAACGGCCTTGTGGTCTATGACCTCGGTGACTTCAGTTTTGGCCGGCCAGCGCGCATTACGGCGAGGACCTACGCCGGCCGACGCGGACTGATCAACATTGAGCGAGAGGCCCAGTTGAGCGGCAGGATTCACGACAAAGGCGTACTTATCCTCAGCGGGTACCTAGGATGGAAGTTCGCCCAGAATCAGCCCCTTGCCCTCACCGCCAGCCTCTCCTTCGAGCAGTCGTATGAGGGGGTGGAAGGGGACAGCGCTTCCTCCACGGAGCTTTACGCCATCCTATCCAGCCTGGCTGAGCTGCCCCTCAGGCAGGATATTGCCGTGACCGGTTCGGTGAATCAGAAGGGCGAGATCCAGCCAATCGGCGGTGTCAATCAGAAGGTGGAGGGATTCTTCGACCTCTGCCGCCTTCACGGGCTCACCGGCAATCAGGGCGTGATTGTGCCTTCTCAGAATCTCAGAAACCTGATGCTCCACGACGATGTCGTTGAGGCCGTCCGGGAGGGACAGTTCCATATCTACGCGGTCAAGACCATAGACGAAGGCAGCGAGGTCCTCACCGGCGTGCCGGCCGGAGAGCCGGCTGCCGATGGCTCCTTTCCAGAGGGGACGGTGAACTACTTGGTGCGGAAGCGCCTTGCGGAGCTGGCCGGTTCCCTCCGAGGGTTCTACGCCGAGGTGCTAGGAGGCGCGGAATAGGATGATCGGAGGCACACCTGGGCGTCGTTACCGAGAGCATGCCGTCCCAGGAACATCCCTCAACCGGCTGACCTGCCCGCCCCGCGGAAAGACACATGAACAGCCCCAGAGAAACCGGTCTCGACCAGCTCAGGTTGCTGAGCCGGCTGAGTGTGCGAATGGCCTCGAACCCCGAGCCCGCCGCCCTTCTGCAGGACATCATCGACGCCGCGTGCGAGCTGATTGGCGCCCAGTACGGTGCGCTTGTCGTCTACGATTCGACGGGCCAGGTTCACCAGTTCCTCACCCATGGTCTCACTCCTGAGGAACAAGCTCGGATAGGACAGACGCCTCTGGGCCAGGAGTCGGCTGGACTGCTGCGGCCACTCCAGTCCTCGCTCCGGTCATCCGATCTCACCACCCCCCCGGCCGCCGCCGGCTTCCCGCCCGGCCACCCACGCATGCAAAGCCTGCTTGCGGCGCCGATCACCTACGGGAGCGAGTCCTTCGGCAACCTGTACCTCGCTGAAAAGCTGGGGGTGGAGGCGTTCACCCAAGACGACGAGGAGCGACTCGTGCTCTTCGCTTCGCAGGCGGCCGTGGCCCTGCACAACGCGCGCCTGACACGGGAGCTCCAACAACGAGCCGAAGAACGGCTCACTCTGCTCAACGCCGCCGAGGAGGAACGGTCACGCCTTCGCGCCTTCGTTGAGTCATCGCCGGTCGGTGTGTTCGTGGCGGAAGCCTCGAGCGGCCGGGTCACGCTGGTGAATCGCGAGGCTCAGCGCATTATCGGCTTCGGCCTCCAGCCAGGAGCGTTCCTCGACGAATACGCGCACCAAGTCATACGTCGACGCCCCGACGGCACCTTATACCTCCCCGAGGACCTACCGCTGCAACGGGCGCTCGCCGAGGGGGAGCACGTCCTGGCGGAGGAGATCGAGTTTGAGCAGCCGGACGGCGATAGAGTCCTTGCACTGGTCAGCGCCACGCCGATCTACGGGAGCACCGGCGAGATCACCGGGGCCATCTCCATCGTCCAGGACATCACGCCGCTGCAGGAGGTCGAGAGGCTGCGGGCCGAGTTCCTGGGCCTCGTCAGTCATGAGCTGAAGACGCCGTTGGCCGCCATCAAGGGGGCGGCGGCGACTGTGCTGGGGAGCCGCCGGCCCTTCGACGTCGCCGAGAGCCGCGAGCTCTTCGAAATCATCGACGAGCAGGCTGACCGCCTTCGCGATATGGTGGACAACCTGCTCGACATGGCGCGCATCGAAGCGGGAGCGCTCTCGGTGACGCCCGAGCCCGTCGGCCTGGCCCCCATCGTCGAGGAGGTGCGCCAGGCCTTCCTCCGCAGCGGTGACGCCCACGAGCTGCGTATCAGCGTCCCTGAGGAGCTGCCACTCGTGAACGCGCAGTCCCGCAGGATTGCCCAGGTGCTCATGAACCTGCTGAACAACGCGGCCAAGTTCTCGCCCCCAACTGCGACGATCAGCATCGAGGCCGCCGCAGATCCAATGAATGTCTCCATCAGCGTCCACGACCAGGGGCGAGGTATCCCCCGCGATAAGCTGCCCTACTTGTTTCGGAAGTTCTCTCAGGTCCATGCGCAAAGTGGCCGTTCGCTTGAAGGCAGCGGCCTAGGACTCGCCATCTGCAAGGGGATCGTCGAGGCGCACGGGGGCCGCATCTGGGCGCATAGCCCGGGACCGGACCAAGGTGCGACCTTCACCTTCACGCTGCCCATCGCCCCCGAGGTCGCCGCCGCAACGCGACCCAACCCGGCGCACCGTTTCGAGCATCTCGGGCGCGTCGGCCGCCTCGGAGAGAAGACGCGAGTGCTTGTCGTCGACGACGAGGCGCGCATCCTGCGGGCGGTCGAACACATCCTCGCGGAAGCGGGCTACAGCGCGATCACGACGGGCGATCCCGCACAAGTAATCGCCTTGATCGAACAGGAAGAGCCGGACCTCGTGCTGACAGATCTGCGTCTGCCGGGCATAAGCGGCTTTGATCTGCTTCAGCGGATAAGGGAGTTCTCCGGCGTGCCCGTCATCTTCCTCACCGCCAGCGACAGCAGCGAGAACCTCGTCCGTGCCCTGGCGATGGGTGCCGACGACTACATCACGAAGCCGTTCTCCAGCTCCGAGCTGCTTGCCCGCATCGAGGCCTCGCTGCGCCGCCGTGTGCTGCCCGACACGCTTGAGGCTCGGGCGCCCTTCGTCCTCCATGACTTGACCATAGACTTTGCCCGCCGGCAGGTCACGACCCGCGGCCGGCCGGTCGTGCTCACCGCGACCGAATACAAGATCCTCTATGAGCTCGCCACTCACGCCGGCCGTGTGCTGACGCACGACCAGATCCTCGAGCGCGTTTGGGGGCCAGAGTATGTGGGCGAGGCCAGCCTCCTCCGCTCCTTCATCCGCAATCTGCGCCACAAGCTGGGCGACGATGCCCGGCACCCGCGTTATATCCTCACCGAGCGACAGGTCGGCTACCGCACTCCCGCGCCATAGCGGTAGCGCGGCGTCGCGGGCTGACGTCGTTCACGATGTTTTCACACCAGCGCCAGCCATTGGCACGTTGCGTGCACATGCATGGGGCACTATGCCTGCAAGAACGCATCTCGTAGGAGTCGCTCATGGCCTTCGGCGGCCGAGGCCGGCCCAATATCTCGCGCAGGTTGGACCCCTGGGCCTTCGTCACCCGGGAAGGATGGCTGCGCACCGTCCAAACCTAGATGTTCCAGGTCCCGCCGTCGGTTTTGGTCGTGGAGGATGACCGGAGCGTGGCGCGCGTGCTGAGGATTGCCCTCGCCGAGGGCGGCTTCGCCGTCAGAGAAGTGGCAAGCGGCGCTGAGGCGCTCGTGGCTCTCTCCTCGGACCCGACCGACGCGGTCGTGCTAGACCTTGGCCTGCCGGATGGACGAGGGCGCGCAGTGCTCCAGTGGCTGCAGAACCGCAGCGAACCGGAGTATAGCCGGCCCGTGTGCGTGGCCATCTCTGCGCTCAACCGAGAAGAGGCTGCCAGCATACACGGCCTCCTCGACGAGCCGTTCCTAGGCAAACCGTTCGACCCGTGGGAGCTGGTGAGGATACTGCAGGAGTTGCTGTTGGACCGACAGGGGCGGCCGCTGTCGCTGTAGGCGAGACCGGCCCGCGCCGGTCCATTGCAAGGAGGTACCGCCGTGTGGTGGATGATGGGCAACGGTTTCCCAGGTTGGTGGATGGGTATCGGCCTGCTCTGGAGCCTGATCTTTTGGGGAGGCATCGTCTTTCTCGCGGTCTGGGCGGTCCGCACCCTAGCCGCCAGGGGCGGTGAGGCGCCTCGGCGCGACCCGCTGACCATCCTGAAGGAACGATACGCCCGCGGTGAGCTGACACGCGAGCAGTACGAGCAGATGAGGACAGATATCCAGTAGGCGGTCACACCTCAGTCGGCGACTCGCCCTGCATCCGACCGGTGGGTACGAGAAAAGGGAACGTGCGGGCATCGCACAGCGCCGGACATCTCTCGCGCCAACCCCCAAAGACACGCACCGCAAGGAGACCCTCCATGTATGACAGCCTCCTGGTGCCGCTCGATGGTTCCCAGGCCGCCGCGCAGGTGCTGCCTTACGTGCGGTTCCTCGCGCGAGGCCTCGACTGTCGGGTGATCCTCGTGACGGTGGCGGAGCCTCCCCTCGAAGATGTCGGCCCATCTTCTCCCACACGTGCGACGCCGGCAAAAACCGAGAGCGCGGAGGCTGACTATCTTGACCGCGTCGCGGCTACTTTCGAAGACAGCCGCCTGGTCGCCTCCACGGAGGTCATCGAAGGGAGGGCTGCCGAGAGCATCATCGCCTACGCCGAGGCCCACCGCCCCGGGCTCATCGTCATGGCCACCTACGGCCGTTCTGGGCCAGGCGTCTGGGTCCTGGGCGGTGTCGCCGATCGCGTCATCAGCGCCAGCGCAACGCCGGTCCTCCTGCTCCGGCCCGGCGCGCAGGAGCGTCCCGTCCGCCAGCCGGAGCTCCGTTCCATCATCGTCCCCCTCGACGGATCACGGCTTGCAGAGGCCGCGCTGCCTCACGCGGAAGCCTTAGCTTCGAAACTTAGCATGGACATCGTCCTCACCAGGGCTGTGGAAAGACCCAGGTTATTCGAATCCGCCTCACCATCGACAACGGGGCCGGCTAGTGTCCCGGCGCCGACGGTCGCTGAAGCCACCAATGCCGTGGAACGAGAGGCCCAGGACTATCTCGACCGCTGGACGTCGGCTCTCCTCGTGAAAGGGCTCCGGGCGCGCTGGGAGCTCCGCCATGGGCCGCCCGCCGGCGAGATCGTTCGCCTCGCGGGGAGCCTCGCCGGGAGCATCGTCGCCATGACGACACACGGGCGTTCCGGCGTGGGACGGTGGCTCCTCGGCAGCATCACCAACAAGGTCGTCCGCGCCTGCGACAGGCCCATCCTGCTCGTGCACCCGGAAGCAGGCTAAGCTCGCTCCTTCGAATCGAATCGCCCTGCCTTCCAGGGCAAGCGTCTAGTCCACGCGGTCGCCGGCTTGGACGCCGCTACCCCTTCGGGTAGGGCAGCCCCACCCGTTCTGATGAGCGCTTCCCTACTCGTTTCGAGGTTGCCGCTCCCCCCAGAGATGCTATCTTGTGGTTAGCGTGCATCAGGCGCTGTGATGCGTATGCACCAAATCAACGAGAGGGGGATCATCCAATGGCATCGACTTCACCCACTCGAGCGGCGACCGTGAGTCGGCGTCGCCTCTTTGGCTGGGCGACCGCGGCTGGCCTCGGCCTGCCGGGATTGCTCGCTGCCTGCACGTCTTCCAAGAGCGCGACGAGCGCAGGTGCGGCAGCTTCAGGCACGGGCGCGCTGCCGGCTTCGGCGAATCTGGCGTCGCTCCCACTGCCTACCGTGCCGCCGCCACTGCCGAGGCGCGCGGCGACCCGAGTGCAGATCGACTTGGAGACACAGGAGCGACGGGCACGCCTGGCCGACGGTGTTGAGTACGAGTTCTGGACCTTCAACGGCACGGTGCCAGGCCCGATGCTCCGCGTGCGTGCCGGAGATACTGTGGCGCTCAAGCTCAAGAACGCATCCACAAACAAGATGACCCACTCCATCGACCTGCACGCCGTCACGGGACCCGGCGGCGGCGCCGCGATTATGCAGGTGCCACCAGGACAGGAGGCGGCCTTCGAGTGGAAGGCACTCAACCCTGGCCTGTACGTCTACCACTGCGCCACGCCTATCATCCCGATGCACGTAGCGCAGGGCATGTACGGCCTCATCCTGGTCGAGCCGCCGGAGGGCCTCCCTCCCGTCGACCGCGAGTTCTATGTGATGCAGGGCGACTTCTACACGACAGGCAAGAACGGCGAAGGCGGCTTCCAGTCGTTCTCCATCGAGAAGATGCTGCGTGAGGACCCCGAGTACGTCGTCTTCAACGGCGCTGCCGGCGCCCTGACCGGCGACAATGCGCTCAAGGCCCAGGTGGGTGAGAAGGTCCGCATCTTCTTCGGCGTGGGCGGGCCCAACCTCGTCTCGAGCTTCCACGTCATCGGCGAGATCTTCGACGCCGTCTACCCAGAAGGGGCCTCGGAGGCGTTGCACAATGTCCAAACGACGCTGGTGCCGGCCGGTGGCGCCGCGATCGTCGACTTCAAGGTCGAGGTGCCGGGCACCTACCTGCTCGTGGACCACAGCCTCACACGCATCCTCAAGGGCGCGGCTGGCCAGCTAGTCGTCACGGGCCCCGATGCCCCGGACATCTTCCGCAAGGTCTCTGGCGATTCCGCCGGAACGGGCGGCCACTAGGGCCGGGAGCGGCCTATGGCCTCACCTGTCCCTGGCCGAAGATAAGCCATTTGTAGGAGGTAAGCTCGCGGAGGCCCATCGGGCCGCGGGCGTGGAACTTCTGCGTTGAGATGCCGACCTCGGCGCCTAGGCCAAACTGCGCCCCGTCGGTGAATTGGGTGGAGGCGTTGACGTAGACAGCGGCCGCGTCAACCTCGTTGAGGAAGCGCATCGCGTGCGAGTAGTCCTCGGTGACGATGGCCTCGGAGTGGCCTGAGCCGTAACGGGCGATGTGCTCCAGGGCCTCGTCCAGTGAGCCGATGACCTTGACGGCGGCGACGAGGGCGAGGAACTCCTTGCCCCAGTCGTCCTCTTGGGCCGGGGAGAGCGCCAGCGCCATCTCTCCCTGCAGCGGCGCGAGTACCGCGAGTGCCTCCGCGTCGCAGTGCATGGCGACGTCGGCGTGGGCCCACTCGCGCGCCAACAGCGGCAGGTACTCTGCCGCGATGTCCCGGTGGACGAGGAGCGTGTCGAGCGCGTTGCAGATGGTGGGACGCCGCACCTTTGCGTTGTAGGCAATACGGACGGCCTGCTCCACATCCGCGGCGGCGTCGACGTACGTGTGGCATACTCCGATCCCACCCGTCACGACCGGCATCGTGGCCCGCTCCGCGACGAAGCGAATGAGCTCTGCCCCACCGCGGGGCACCAGGAGGTCGATCGCGTCGCGCATGGTAAGCAGATGGTCCACCAGAGACCGGTCAGGATCGGATACGTACTGCACCGCGTCCTGAGGCAACCCCGCCTCGCCGATGACCTCCCGAAGCACCTCCGCCAGCGCGAGGCAAGACCGCAGCGCCTCACGGCCCCCTCGCAGGATGACGGCGTTGCCCGACTTGAGACACAGCGCGGCGATATCGATCGTCACGTTGGGACGGCTCTCATAGATGGCAGCGATGACGCCGAGAGGCACACGCTTCCGCCCGACGGTCAGGCCGCTGGGCAGTGTGCGTACATCGAACATCTCTCCTACTGGGTCCGGCAGGGCAGCCACGGAGCGCACATCGGCCGCGATACCGGCCAGCCGCTCGGGCGTCAGCAGGAGCCGGTCAAGGAGCGCGACCGACATCCCGGCGGCCTCGCCATCGCGCATGTCCGCCTCGTTGGCCGCCAAGAGTTCCGGCTGGCGTTCAAGCAAGGCAGCTGCGATAAGGCCGAGCGCGCGGTCCTTCGCCTTGGTACCGGCGAAACCGAGCTCCCTCGCGGCCAGACGGGCTCGCTGCCCCATCGCATCCAGGTCGGCGGTGATCATCCTGTGTTCCTGCTGCTCTCCGATCGGGCGCACCCTATCACGAGCGCGTGGCCGTCGCTGTATTCTCTCGCACGCGGCAGCGCCACGCAATTAGCCAGGAACCGAGCAGCCTGCCGCCCTTCTAGATCGCCCCCCATTGGCCTCGGAACGGTCTCGCCCGCGACGCACGCAGAGCCCTAGGCCGCCGAAGGGCTCCTTTCTTCTAAGGCCTCGTAGCGGTAGCCGATGCCCCAGCAGGTGTGGATCAGGGAAGGCTCATGAGGGTCTGCCTCGATCTTACGCCGCAGTGAAGCGACTGACACCTTCAGGCAGTCGGTCGAGTCGTAGTTGGGCCCCCACACCTCCTGCAGCAGCTCCTCGTGGCTCAGCGCCCGACCATGGCCCTGGACCAGCGTCACCAGCAGGCGATACTCCGTGGGGCTCAGCTCGATACCTTCCCCCCTAACGCAGACCTGGCGTCGGGCCAAGTCTAGGGAGAGCACCGAGTCCTCGTAGGACCGCGCGTCCTCGTCGATGACGTAGCGCGATCGGCGGATGAGGGCTTCGACGCGCGCGAGGAGCTTCGAGAAGCTGAAGGGCTTCAATACGTAGTCGTCCGCGCCGAGCGAGAGGCCCCGCAGCTCGTCGCGTTCCTGGTTGCGCCCGGTCATCATGAGCACCGGCGTCGACGAATGCTCGCGGAGTTGCTTCAAGACCTGCCAACCGTCCAGCTCCGGCAGGATCAGGTCCAGAAGCACTAGGTCGGGATGGAGGTTGGCATACATCTCCAAGCCACTCAGGCCGTTGAAGGCCTGTAAGACGCGGTACCCTTGAAGCCTGAAGCGCAGCGCGAGCAGGTCGTTCACCGAGCGGTCATCCTCAACAAGCAGAAGGCTCGCCTTGTCCTGGCCCTTCGCGCGCCCCGGCTCGCGGTGGAGCTCGTCGAGCAGTGCTTCCCCGAAGCCGGTCGCACCGAGCATGGTCGGACTGGACAAAGAAACGGCGCTCATCATTCACCTCCAAGATGGTGCGGGGATGCGCGCCGTGGGACCAGCAGATATTCCTCTGCGTAACCTAGACCCTCCAGCAACCCGGTAGTCCCCATCAAGGGATCCGCGGCTTTGCACCCCCGCCTTACGACGGGTTCGCCTTTGTTACGGGCATGTCGGCTTTACCTGGTCTCGTGTCCTCCTTTGCGTCGCAAAAACGAAACCTCTCCCGGCCTGGTGCGCGCCGAAAGAGGTTGGACTCCCTTGCTCCCCTTCAGCAGCCCGGTAGTCCCCATCAAGGGATCCGCGGCTTTGCACCCCCGCCTTACAACGGGTTCGCCTTTGTTACGGGCTCTTTTCACAAAGGATTATCGTTCCAATCTCTCACGTTGTCAATAGGCTTTCTCACTAAGTGAGAATCGCGTGGGATTGCCTGCACCACCTGACGGGTACTTTGCGGGTGATGGGGCCGAGAATATGGGTTAGAATGGCTGTAGCGGACCCCCGGGATGGCCCCGGCCAACCGCGGACAGGGGCAGCTTCACAGCCCCGGCTATCAAACCGCTACCCTGCCGGCCCCGTAGCTCAGTGGAAAGAGCAGCTGCCTTCTAAGCAGACGGTCGAAGGTTCGAATCCTTCCGGGGCTACCACAAAGCTAAATAGAGCGGATAACTGGACGGCTCTACTGAGAATCATCCTCTCGCACCAGCCAGTTCGCCTGTCTCCCTCACCATGGCTGAGTAGGGCTTTGAGTCCAGCTTATAGGTCATGTTCGTACCTGCTGGGCGACCTTTCCTTGCCATCCCATCACCATCAGTATTCAGTATATTGGAGCCTCTTGCCTTTATCGAAAAAACCAGCTGCTCGTAGCGGATCTCGTCCTTGAGGGAGATTCCTCCCCTTCATCGTCTCTAGGTAGCACGGGCAAGCCACCTGCGTCAGCCTGAGCAAACAGTGGCTGCATCAGCGCAGCGCCGTATCGGCTGGAATCGGGGTCAGCACGCTAGTTTGTATCGATGCACGCTCGCTCCGACGAACATCCCTCTCGGCCAACAAAGCCAGGGCAGGAGCCGCGAGGTAGCTAAGACCCTGGTAGATAACCCCTATCGCTAATAAAGTGTGCAGGCCCAGTTCGGGAGCCGCCGCCAGGCTCCCAAGCCCTATAGATAGGCCCACGAGACCTAGTATGAGTTCTTCCCGAGCGGAATTCAGCGCCCCGAGGCCCAGAGGAAGCACCGGAAACTTATTGGTCCGACGCCAGATGGCGGGACGGTTCAGCACCCCCGAAAGACTGGCCACGGCGATTGTGTAGCCAAGGGCACACTTCGCTAGGAAGGCGCCCAAATTATCCCGGAGCGAGCAGCCCAGAACGACCCGGTAAATCAGCCACCTGAGGGCAAACCCTGTGGTCAAGAAGACGACACCGGTCCACAAGAGCGCCGGCGGCACCGCAACGACCTCCTGATGCAGCAGCATTGACGCCAGGACCAGCGCGCCCAGCGAGGCGAGGAGCAGGCTCAGGCCCACGTTCAGGTGGCCAAGCCCGTGGCTTAGCTCGTGGACCTTCTGCGCAGTCGTCAGGGGGGAGGGATGACCGAACGCCCGAGGCAGCAAGAGCCAGAAGTGGCGCCTGACCTGCGAAATAGGCCCATAGGTCCAGCGGAAGCGCTGCTTTTTGTAGTCGAGAAAGGTATCCGGGATGACCCCGCGGCCAAACGTGGTGGTGAGGTAGACACCGGAATAGCCGAGTGCGTGGATCCGAATGGCCAACTCTGAGTCCTCGGTGAGACACCATTCCGCCCAGCCACCTGCCTCTTCCAGCGCGCGGTGCCGAATCAGGCACATTGTGCCGATGGTATAGGCCGCATCCCGCTCGTTGAGAACGGCCAGCGTATTCTTAACACCATGGGCGTACTCCCAATAGCACATCCGCTGGTAGAGGCTGTCCTGCCATTCCCTGTAGTCGTGGGGAGTCTGCACGAACCCCACCCGTGGGTCATCGAAAAAGCCGATCAGCCGCTCCAGAAAATCTGGCTCCGTCTGGTAGTCGCTGTCCAAGACGCCCACCAGCTCGGCGTCGGGCGCTGTGCGCCGGAGGGCAAAGTTGAGTGCCCCGGCCTTGGCCCCCGACAAAGGGTCAACATGGAAGAAACGGAACGGCTTCCCCAAACGGAGGCAGTGTTCTTCCACCGGCCTCCATAACGCTGGGTCCTTGGTATTGTTGTCGATGACCAGCACCTCGAAGTTGGGGTAGCGGAGCCGCGCCAGGGCATCCAAGGTGGCAATGACCATCTCCGGAGGCTCAGCGTAGGCTGGCACATGCAGGGAAACCTTCGGATACCCGTCGCGGGGTCGCGCCGGCAGCGGTCTCCGGGGCCGCCACCAGGTTCGGCGGCAGAGCGCCTCCCATTGCTCAAAGTTGCCGACCAGCGCGGCCGGGACCGTCAGAATCAGGATCGCGTATCCTGCGAACATCAAGGCGCGAGTGAGCTCGCTGACGGGGATCATGGCGATAAACCAGCCTGCCCAGAGGAGGCCGAACAGGGCCACCTGTCCGTGCGTGACCAAGAGAAGCCTGCCTGCCGGGGTGAAGTCCGGCAGAAGTCGCTGGCTTACGAACGCCGCGGCCAAACCCAGTCCAAGCGCCGGGGCAGCCTCGTAGCCTTGACCGATCAGCAGATTAATCCCAAGACCAGCGCAGCCATAAACCAGCAAGGTCCAGAGGACCTCTGGACGAATCCGCGGAAGCGGGACGAGCTTGTCGAGGACGATGAGCGCAACGGCGGAGGCGAAGGCCATAGCGGAAAGAATGAGGCTTGCTGTAAGCAAAGGTCCGAGGTCAGGCACGGTGCTCCTCAAAAAGGCTGTAGGTAACGGGTGGGCGCTGGAACGACCGCCGGCGGGAAGGCCCCATCTCCTTTGGCAAGAGTTGAGCTATCTTCTCCTTCCCCCAAGCGGGGGTGCCCTCCCTTAGTCTGAGCACAGCCTCACCCCTGGCCTGCACGAGACCATCCGTAAAGACGGATCATAACCGCTGTTCATCAGTTCGTCAATATCGGGGTCTGGTTAGGAGACAACATGTCCCCATACTGTTCCCTAACCTACCGAACCTTGAGAGTCCCTCTCCAAGTCGGTCGCTCATTGCATCCTTGCCCCGGGAACCGGCAGCCAATCAGTGGCTACATCTGAGCTTCCCGTCGCCGCTCGAATCGAGCTGAACAGTTATCATCTCTATTTCTACACTGCAACTGAACACTTTTCGCTCACAATCCCGTGCTTGAGCCACACCGTTTAGGCTGTTCTGGCTTCTAAGCAGACGGTCGAAGGTTCGAATCCTTCCGGGGCTACCAAGTCCTCGAACGGACAAGACCCCCGCCACTCCCGCCTTGCGCCCCCCCCCTGCCGGCCACTATTCTCGAGAAGGGGCTCCCACCGGTTGACAGAACCGCTCCGTATCGACAGAATGGGCGGCAACAAGCTGGCTCGACGAACAGAAGGAGAACCACAAATGGACTTCGAGGTCCACATGACCTATTCCGGTGAGCAGGAGGCGTTCCGGAAGGAGGTGCGCGCCTGGCTTGGTGAGAACGCTCCCAAGATGGAGTTCCCCGACGAGGTGGAGATGACCGAGGAGCACCTCGCTGCGTACAAGGAGTGGCAACGCAGGCTCGGCGGTAGAGGATGGATCGTCCCGACGGCGTCAAAGGAGCTGGGAGGCGCCGGCCTGACGCCGCAGCACGTCGTCGTCATCAACGAGGAGCTGATCGCTCGCGGGCTGCAACCGGGCGGCCCGGGCAACCTCATGCCGGCGATCATGGTGCACGGCACCGAGGAGCAGAAGCGGCGCTTCGTCCGTCCCACGTACGCCGGCGAGGTGACCGTCTGGCAGGTGTTCACGGAGCCTGAAGCGGGGTCCGACCTCGCATCCCTCCGCACGCGCGCTGTCCGCGACGGCGACGAATACGTCGTCAACGGCTCCAAGCAGTTTGTGGGCAGCAGGCGGACGCCGGACTACCTCTTCACGTTGGTCAACACCAATCCCGAGGCCCCGCGTCACGAGAACATCTCGCTCATGATGATCCCCGCGCAGTTGCCTGGCATCACGATCGCCCCGATGGACCTGATCGGCGGGGGCGGTAAGCAGTTCGTCTTCTTCGATAACGCGCGCGTGCCGGCTGATTCTCTCATCGGCGAAGAGGGAAAGGGTTGGGCGATGGCCAACACCACGCTGGAGATGGAGCACGGCGGTAGAGGCTCGCCCGGCGGCCAGGACAGTGCGCGCCAAGGGCTTGTGCGCCGTGTGATCGACTATCTAAGCGCGCAGTAACCAGGGCTACTGGAGCCCAGTCACTCTCCCTTCCGAATCAAGGTCGATGCGCTCGCCCGCGGGCGAGGCGGGCAGGCCGGGCATGCCCCGCACATCGCCGCATTCCACAACGACGAAGCCCGCGCCCGCGGCCAAGCGCACGCGGCTCACCGGGACGATGAAGCCCTCGGGTCGTCCTTGAAGCGTGGCGTCATGGGAGAGGGAGAGGTGGGTCTTGGCCACGCACACGGGGAGGCGATCGTAGCCGAGGTCCTCCAGTTGAGCGAGGGACCGCCTGGCCGGCGGCGCTAGGGCGATCCCACCGGCGCCATAGACCTCTCGAGCAACCACTTCGATCTTCTCCGCCAGGGGCAGGCTCAGGTCGTAGAGAGGACGGAAGCTCGCGGGCTCCGCGCAGGCGCGCGCAACCGCCTCGGCCAGCGCCTCCGTTCCTTCGCTGCCGCGGCCCCAGGGATCGGCGATTTCGGCGGCAAAGGCGCCCGCTTCCATGGCCAACTCTCGTGCCAGCGATAGCTCGTAGTCGGAGTCGGCGGCAAAACGGTTGAGGGCGACCACCGCCGGCAGGCCAGAGCGGCGCACGTTATCGAGATGCTTGGCGAGGTTCCCAGCGCCGAGGCGCAGCAGCTCACGCTCATCCCAGTCTTGCTGAGGGCCTGAAGCCCTCCGCCCACTGTGGTGCTTGAGGGCTCGCGTGGTGACGACCACTACGGCGCAGGCCGGCTGAAGGCCGGATACTCGACACTTGATGTCGCAGAACTTCTCAAACCCCAGGTCGGAGCCGAAGCCGCACTCCGTGATCAGGTAGTCAGCGAGATGCACGCCCATCTGATCGGCTATCACCGACGAGTTGCCGATGCTCAGGTTCGCGAAGGCCGCGCCGTGCACCAAAGCCGGCGTGCCCTCGCTGGTCTGCATGAGGTTCGGCTGGAGCGCCGCCCTGAGCAGCGCGGCCATGGCCCCAGCGCAATGCAGCTCCTCCGCGGTCACGAGATGTCCGTCTTCGGCCGTCCCAACTGCGATCCGCCCCAGTCGCTCACGCAGGTCAGCCAGCGAGGTCGAGAGGCTGAGGACCGCCATCACCTCCGACGCCGCAGTGATGTCGAAGCCCGTTTCACGCGGGACACCGTTCTCTCCGCCGCCCAGCCCTGTGACGATCGACCGCAGGGCCCGGTCTTCGATGTCCATCGCCCTACGCCAGGTGATGGATCTTGGGTCCAACTGCAGTCGGTTGCCGCGGTACAAGTGGTTTTCGACGAACGCGGCAAGCAGGTTGTGGGCCTGCTCGACGGCGTGGATGTCCCCGGTCAAGCCCAGGTTCGCATCCTCGGTTGGGAGCACTTGCGACCGCCCACCACCAGAGGCTCCGCCCTTGACGCCGAAGAGGGGGCCAAGAGATGCTTGTCGCAGCGTTACGAGCGAGCGGCTTCCCAGCCGGGAAAACGCCTGGGCGAGGCCGATGGCGACGGTGGTCTTCCCCTCCCCAGCGGGCGTCGGGGACATGCTGGTGACGCACACATACCTGCCCGGGGGCCGCGCGGCAACCTTGGCCAGCAGGTCCAGCGAGACCTTTGCCTTGTAGGCCCCGTAAAGCTCGAGTGCGGAGCTATCGAGGCCAAGGCTGGCTGCGACATCAACGATAGGCAGGAGAGCCATGATGGAGGGGGGCAAGCGGTTGTCCTGGAGTCGACGACTTCGGCTATTATAACAGCAGGGCCGTCGGCCCGGCCGCACCATCCGCGCAGCTCGACACGGGCCGGGCGATGGGGCAGCCCCCCGCCGGCTCCGACCCCATCCGACCGTGGCACGGGCCACCACGGCTGCGCGAGAGCCTCCTCATGTTGGCAGAGGCTGTTCGCTTCGTCTCAAGGAGACCAGAATGGCAGACAACGGACTACTCCAACAGATACGCACGCTCATGGGCAGGCAGGCCGTGCAGTTGCTCGACGCCATCGAAGCAATGACCCTCTCGCCCGAGACCTACCGGCAGCTGCACGATGGGATCGTCAGCGCAACGCTGCCACCGGCAGCAGCGCAAGAGCTTATCGCGGCGTTAGATAACCAGGTGCAACAGATTCGCAACGCCATGTCCGCGCTTGCCATCCCGCTCGAACAGATCGAGCGTCTCCGCAACGCGGTCCGCGGCAGGTAGGGCCCGCCTCCTTGGCCGCCTCTGGCGCGGCGCAACGCTGTCGGCGAAAGCCGCCGTCCACCAGCCAGACTCCGCGCGGATAACGGCAAGAGCCCCGCGCCATCGCCCTCGGAGGGGCCCGAGCCCCGACAGCAGCCCCTCGTCGGAGGAATGCGGTTCCTGATGCTATACTAGTAATGAGTACCACGATGTCCCACCAAGGCTTGAACCTGAGTCGCCTCCGCTGGGTCGCGGTCTTGGCGCCGCTCCTGTTCCTCGGTGCGCTCGAGTTGATGCGCCAGGTCGTGATTCCGAGCGCCTTCGTTGGATGGTTCGGTTCCGCGCTCCTGCTGCTCTTGATAGCTCTCGCGGTCTTCCTCTTCTCTACAGGCGTCTTTGGCGTGCTCAGCAACATGCAGCGACAACTGCTGAAGCAGAACGAGCACCTTGCCTCACTGGAGCTCAACGCGCAGGAGAAGGCCCGGCATCTTCGCGCCCTTCACGAGTCGAGCCTCGTCCTGACATCAGACCTGTCGCTGGAGCACATCCTGCAGCGCGTGGTAGACCTTGCGCGCGAGCTTGTGGATGCGCGCTACGGCGCGGTGGCAGTCGTCGACGAGGAGGGCCGCTGGCAAGAGTTCGTGACCTCCGGCCTCAGCCCGAACGAGCGTAAGCTCATCGGCGATCCTCCCAAGGGACGCGGAGTCTTTGGCCTCGTATACAGAGAGCGACGCAGCCTTCGCTTGCCGGACGCCATGGCACATCCCAGCTTCTCCGGGTTCCCCCCCCATCACCCGCCGATGCGAAGCTTCCTGGGAGTCCCAGCCATCTATCAGGGCAAGGTCCTCGGGCTCCTGTACCTCACGGAGAAGCAGGGAGCACCCGAGTTCTCCGAGACCGATGAAGAGACGGCCAACCTCTTCGTGGCACAGGCAGCCGTGGCCATGAAAAACGCCGTCCTGCACGCGCAGGTCCAGCAGCTCGCCGTGGAGGAGGAGCGCCGACGCATCGCCCGCGAGATGCACGACGGGCTCGCCCAGGTGCTTGCCTACGTCAATGTCAAGACGGGAGCCGTTCGCCGCCTGCTCCAGCTCGATCGCAGGACCGAAGCCGCCCGAGAGCTCGAGGGCCTGGAGGAGGCCGCGCGAGAGGTCTACGCCGACGTTCGCGAGGGGATTCTCGGCCTCAGCGTCATCACCCAAGACGGCGAGGGCTTCCTCGCTGCCCTGCACCGGTACGTGGAGCGATTCAGCCAGCAGGCGGAGATGCCTGTCGCCTTCTCCGTTGAGCTCCGCGAAGAGGAGCTGGCGAGCCTTGGACAGGCCTCTGAGGTCCAGCTCATCCGCGTCGTGCAGGAAGCCCTGAGCAACGTGCGCAAGCACGCCTCCGCGCGCGCGGCCCAGGTGCACTTCAGTCGGCGGAACGATGGCCTTCTCCTCACTATTACCGACGACGGTCGCGGCTTCGACCCCGCGTCCCTCAGCCGAAGCGAGAGCCCGCGCTTCGGCCTTCAGACCATGCGGGAACGCGTGGAGTCCTTGGGAGGGTCCTTCCTGATCCAGTCTGCCCCGGGCCAAGGCACAACCGTCCGCGTGCAAGTCCCTTTTTCGAGCGCCCGATAGGTGGTCCGCGGGCCTATGCGAGTCCTCCTTGCCGACGACCACGCTCTCTTTCGCGACGGGCTCCTGAGCCTTCTGGCCGCTTGGGACATCGAGGTGGTGGGACAGGCCTCCACCGGCACTGAGGCCGTCGCCCTCGCCCGCCAGCTTCACCCCGACCTCGTGCTCATGGACGTCCACATGCCGGAGATGGACGGGCTCGATGCCACGCGGCTTATCAAGGCCGAGCTCCCGGATACCGCTGTGGTGATCCTGACCGTGTCCGACGCGAACGAGAGCCTCTTCGAGGCCGTGAAGGCAGGCGCCCAGGGCTACATCCTGAAGACCACGCCCGGCGACGAGTTCGGCCGTCTGCTGGCCGGCCTCTCCCGCGGCGAGCCCGCGATGTCGCGTGGCCTCGCACAACGCCTCCTTGGGGAGTTCGCCCGCCAGGGCGCCGGCGCCGCGCTGGACGCGCGGACCGACGAGCGCCTCACCGGCCGCGAAATGGAAGTGCTCGAGCAGGTGGCCGAAGGCCTTACCAACCGGGCCATTGGTGAGACCTTGTTCATCAGCGAGGACACCGTGAAATACCATCTCAAGAACATCATGCAGAAGCTCCATCTGCGCAACCGGGCCCAGGTAGTGGCCTGGGCCCTCCGCCACCAGAGCGAGAGTCCCCGCTAGCGGACAGGCACACCCGCTTCGCAGCGTGATACACTCTCCTGGGACCACTCAGGTCTTTCACGGGCCCGAGCGTCCTAGTCCAACAACAGAAAGAGCTCGTCATGGCTAATCGAAGCTTTTCTACGTCGGCGCGAGCCTCCCTCCGGACTGCAGCGGGCCCACTGACCTACTACCGGCTGGGGACGCTGGAGGAGGCAGGGCTCGTCCGTCTCGCCGCCCTCCCTTTCTCCATCCGCGTCCTCTTGGAGAACGCTCTGCGCAACGTCGATGGCAGACTGGTGACCGAGGAGGACGTCCTGGCCGCTGCCCGCTGGGACCCACGCTCGCCATCGCGGCGGGAGTTTCCCTTCATGCCCGCGCGCGTGCTGATGCAGGACCTCACGGGCGTGCCGGCCGTCGTGGACCTTGCCGCGATGCGCTCGGCGATGGCCCGCAGCGGCGAGGACCCCAGGAAAGTCAATCCTGTCGTGCCCGTCGACCTCGTGATCGACCATTCCGTGCAGGTGGACTACTTCGGCACGCCAATGGCCTTTCAGTTCAACGTCCAGCGAGAGTTCGAGCGCAACCAGGAGCGCTACATGTTCCTTCGTTGGGCCCAGAAGGCCTTCCAGAACTTTCGGGTCGTGCCCCCGGGCACGGGTATCGTCCACCAGGTCAACTTGGAATACCTGGCCACCGTTGTCGCAACGCGAGAGGGCCCGAATGGCACCGTCGCCTTCCCCGACACGGTCGTCGGCACTGACTCGCACACGACCATGATCAACGGCCTCAGCGTGCTGGGCTGGGGCGTCGGCGGCATCGAGGCCGAGGCCGTGCTCCTCGGCCAGCCCTACTACATGCAGCTCCCCGAGGTCGTCGGCTTCCAGCTCACCGGCTCGCTGCGCGAAGGCGTTACGGCGACCGACCTCGTTCTCACCGTGACGGAGATGCTTCGCCGGAGGGGCGTCGTCGAGAAGTTTGTCGAGTTCTACGGGACCGGGCTGAGCCATCTTCCGCTGCCCGACCGCGCTACGATCGCCAACATGGCTCCCGAATACGGCGCGACCTGCGGCTTCTTCCCCATCGACGCCATCACCCTCGAATACCTGCGGGACACCGGCCGGGACCCCGCTCACATTACGATGGTGGAGCAGTACGCCAAGGCCCAGGGGCTGTTCCGCACCGACGACACGCCGGACCCGACGTACACCGACACACTGCAGTTGGACCTCTCCGCCGTGGAGCCGAGCGTAGCGGGGCCTCGTCGCCCCCAGGACCGCGTAGCGCTCAGCGCGGTGGCAGCCAACTTCCTCGCCAGCTTCCAAGGCCAGATCCCGCTGTCGCAGCAACCGAACGCCGCGTCCTTGGGCCGCCTCGAGAACGAGGGCGGAAGGCCGGCCCCTCAAGATGCTCCAAGCGCAACCTCCTTCCCAACACCGGTCGAGATCGACCTCAGTGGCACCCGGGCGCCTCTCGGTCACGGCAGCATCGTCATCGCGGCCATTACCAGCTGTACCAACACTTCCAACCCCTCGGTCATGGTAGGCGCCGGCCTGTTGGCGAAGAAGGCGGTCGAGCGCGGGCTCATCAGCAAACCGTGGGTGAAAACCAGCATGGCGCCCGGCTCCAAGGTCGTGACCGCCTACCTCGACGCCGCGGGCCTTACGCCTTACTTGGAGCGCTTGGGCTTCCACACCGTCGGTTACGGCTGCACCACGTGCATCGGCAACAGCGGTCCTCTGCCCGATGCCGTCTCCCAGGCCATCAACGAACACGACTTGGTCGTGGCTGCCGTGCTGAGCGGCAACCGCAACTTCGAAGGACGCGTCCATCCAGAGGTCAAAGCCAACTACCTGGCGTCGCCCATGTTGGTCGTCGCGTACGCGCTGACGGGCAGCATGGAAACCGCCCTGACGCGCGAGCCCCTGGGCAACGACGAGCAAGGGCGTCCCGTGTTCCTGAGCGACATATGGCCATCCCAGAAAGAGATCAGCGACACCATCGTGCGCGCCCTGAGCCCGGCCATGTTCAAGGAACGCTACAGCGAGGTCTTCACCGGCCCGCAGGAGTGGCGCGACTTGCCGGTTCCGGACGGGGACCTCTACCAGTGGGACCCGCAGTCCACCTACATCCAAGAGGTGCCCTTCTTCAAGGACGATGGCGCGGCCACGGAAGAGCTGGCCGATATTGCAGGCGCTCGCGTCCTTGTGATGGTAGGCGACTCCATCACCACCGACCACATCTCACCAGCCGGCGCCATCCCAGCCAACAGGCCGGCCGGCCAGTACCTCATCAGCAAGGACGTGCCGCCGCGCGACTTCAACACCTTCGGCGCGCGCCGTGGGAACCACGAGGTGCTGATGCGCGGCACCTTCGGCAACGTCCGGCTGCAGAACCGCCTGACCCCTGAGAAGGAGGGCGACTGGACCCGTCATCTCCCCGACAATGAGCTGACGAGCATTTTCGAAGCGGCGATGCGCTACCAGTCCGAGGGCGTCCCGACCATCATCATCGCGGGCAAGGAGTACGGGGCCGGCAGCTCGCGGGACTGGGCAGCCAAAGGGCCGAAGCTTCTCGGGGTGCGGGCGGCCATCGCCGAGAGCTACGAGCGCATTCACCGCAGCAACCTCCTGGGCATGGGGGTGCTGCCCCTCCAGTTCAAACCGGGACAGTCGGCGGCGAGCTTGGGGCTAACGGGAAGCGAGACCTTCAACATCACCGGTATCGCCGGGCGCATCGAGCCTGGTCAGCAGGCCAAGGTGCGCGCCGTCCGCGGCGACGGCAGCGCCGTCGAGTTCGATGCCATCGTCCGCATCGATAACCAGGTCGAGGTCGACTACTACCACCACGGCGGCCTGCTCCAGGTCGTTCTGCAGAAGATGATGCAGGGCGGCTAGACACGCATCGCGGATAGAGCATCAGCCCAGCACGAACGTTGACAGCCGCCCATTGGTCGCGCTAGTATCCCTCTTGGTGTCCCGAGGGAGAGTAACTGTCGGCCCAAACGGGCCGTGGTCGGGATCAACATGCTGGGGATGACCCTGGTCCCGACGGCTCGCACCCGCTAGCTCAGCCGACCTTCGGCCTGCATCCGCCCGCGTAAGCGGGCGAGGTGAGGTCGAGGTCTTTTTTATTGGCCCTGACCTCAGACGCACACCGTGTGTGGAGGGCCGTACCCATGATGGGATGCTGCACGTCGCACTGCGCAAGATGACGCAGGAAAGGTGGGCCCAAACCAACGAAAAACCCAAAGGAGTTCACACGTGGAAGCTCTGCTCATCTCCATCTCGGTCGTAGCGCTCGTGGAAATGGGTGACAAAACCCAGCTTCTGTCATTTGTGCTCGCGGCCAAATTCAAGAACAAGGTGTCCATTGTCCTGGGCATCCTGTTTGCTACTCTCCTCAATCACTTTCTCGCCGGCTCCGTCGGCGCTTGGGTCGCAAGTCTACTGTCGCCGGAGACTATGAAGTGGATCGTCGCTGCCTCGTTCTTCGGCTTCGGCCTCTGGGCGCTGAAGCCCGACAAACTGGAGGACAACCAGGCCTTCCGAGGCGCCGGTGTGTTCGTGACCACGCTCATCGCCTTCTTTCTGGTTGAGATGGGCGATAAGAGTCAACTTGCCACCGTGGCGCTTGCGACCCGGTACGATCCCCTCGTTGCGGTCGTCGTGGGGACCACGCTGGGCATGATGGTCGCGAACGTCCCTGCGGTTTGGATGGGCGAGGCCTTGGCCCATCGTGTAAACATGAAGGTGATGCGATGGGTTGCCGCGGCGCTGTTCATCCTCCTTGGCGTCCTGACCGTATTCGCCGGCGGGGCTGGGTCTTCTTGAGAGGTCCTATGTGTGCGCCGCACTTGGCGGACTGGGTTGAAAAATGGGGAGGTCTTGAGTGAATATCTCAATGGCCGGTCCATGAGAGTGGTTGGCATTGCGGCGCAACGCCCTTTACGATGGTCTTATATTGCATGTAGTGGTATAGTTGGTCCACAACGAGGTGTGTGTTATGAATCTTCATGGAACTAATGTGGTCATCGTAGGTGGGAGTTCTGGAATAGGCCTCGCTACTGCCAAACTGGTGAAGGAACAAAGTGCGAACGTAACTATTGCAGGCCGCTCCAGCGAAACACTTCGACATGCAGTGCAGCAGCTTGGCGATGTTCGAGCAGTCACCGCAGATATTACCAGCGAAGCAGGTGTGCAAGAGATATTCCGAGAAATGGATCGAGTCGACCATGTTTTCATTTCAGCAGGTCAGCTGTTCTTGGGCAAGGTCTTGGAAGCCGATTTGAAGACCCTGCGTTCCGATGTTGAGCAGCGTTTCTGGGGTCCACTATACGTCGTCCGAGCCGCGGTCCCAAAGATGACACATGGCTCAATCACTTTCTTAACGGGGTCACTTGCTTCCAGACCGAGGGTTGGTGCCGTGGTCACAGAAGCCATGTTCGGGGCAATCGAGGTCCTGGTGAGAGGGTTAGCACTTGAGTTAGCACCTATCCGCGTCAACGCTGTCGCAGGCGGCACGATTGACACGCCGTTGATGGGAGAAGGCCGCGACGAAATGGCGGCCTGGGCGACGGATAGACTACCCGTGAAACGAGTAGGCTTGGCTGAGGAAGTCGCGCAAGCGGTGGTGCTGTTGATGACCAACGGCTTTATGACTGGTGAGGTTCTGCATATAGATGGCGGTGGAAGGCTTGTATAGCAGTTCGTGCAACAGGGGCCGCCGCCCAACACTGCATGCAGCCGAGCCGCCCCCGCTTCGCTTCGGGCGCGGCGAGTGAACGCCAGGGTTAGGCGAGCGTCCCTTTTGAGTGAGCCCCGTCATCCGTTCGAGGTCCTGCTGAGGCTACCATGACCCTGATCGTGACCCGCACATCCTCTCGCTACGCGTTGATGGTGACCGACCGCAAAGTGACCAGGAATGCCGCCGAGCACGACCCCGATGCCAACAAGAATGTCCTTTTCGGCGACAGGAACGGGGTTGTCGCAATCGGGTATACAGGGATGGCGTACATCGGAACCATTCCCACCGATCAGTGGATCGCACAGACTCTCACGGGCCTGACCTTTCCCGAAGGGCGCCGCGGTAAGGGCTCCGTCCCATTCCTCATGACCACTAGCTACGAAGTTCAGTACCTAGGTCGCCGAGTTCGAGACCTCAGGGACCGACTGAACGAGGCTCGTCCGCTCATCCTCGAAAAGTACCGTCATGAATGGAGTGCTAGATCCTTCGACCTCGTAATCACCGGCTTCGAGTGGAACCGTGGCGAGGTTCGGCCTATGCTTACAGCTCTGTCGAAGCCACCTAACTCGGATAAGTTCGAGCTCCGCGACTCTGACCGCCATTGGTATCTTCCGCAGCGAGGGCGCTTCCCGGTTCGGATGTGCGCCGCACCGGCGCAAAACCTCACCATTGAGGAACTCAGGAGCATCGAAGCTCGGCTGCATTCGGTGTGGGGAGACGGCCACGGCGCCGCGGACGAGGTCGCCAATCACGCCGAGGCGCTGCTTGCGGAGACGATTCAGGATGTGTCCGTGCGGCTACGCGTTGTGGGTCCCGACACCATGAGCATTCTAATTCCACCTCCGGCAGGGCCTGATCCGACCATACGGGTTCGCTACATCCCCGCGGGACGCGACCAAGGCGTGCTCAGGGCAGGCGGGAAGCAAACGCCCGTACCTGTGGCCTTCAGCCCGTGGGTAGTCAGCCCCGGGTGCGTTCGGTCACCATCCGTCTTCACGAATCTCCGAGTCGAATCGGCATGTGGTCCTTACCGAGTCGTTATGGAGGCGCCACATGTCGATGGCACGCCCGGAGGGATGAGCAGTCAAGAGCGGCGGTCAATCAAAGGTTGACGGAGGGCACTCGCTCCCTGGGCGACTTTCGCGCTGGGAGGCTCGGCTTCTCGCAGCGTATTCTTCTCGTCACCGGGGAGCGTCCAACCCATCCCGGCCGAACCTCCCAGCGGCCTGCGGTCGGGAATCTACGCTGCCCGACGAGCGGCCCCCATCCCGATCATCAGGTCGTGCAGCGGCCGGTCCATGGCCTGCGCGATGTCGGAAAAGGAGACGAGGCCAACCAGGTGACCTGCCTCCACCATGGGAAGCCGCTTCACCTTCCGTTCCGTCATCAGATGGGCCGCATCGAGCACGTCCAGCGTCGGTGACACCACGATCGCCGGGCTCGTCATGTGTTGCGAGACCGTGCAGGTGCGGCTATCGTGTCCCTCCGCGAGACAACGCACCGTGAGGTCACGGTCGGTGAGAATCCCCATCACCGCGGACCCGGCTACCACAACGCACCCCACGTTGGCTTCCTTCATCCGTCTCGCCGCCAGCGTCACCGCATCGCTCCCTTCGACCGTGATCACCTTGGCATGAACGATGTCCCTGAGTTGCATGACACCCTCCTACTCACTAGCACGCTTGTTTTCGCCGTCGTCGTCGTTTTGCGGCATGCTCACCCCCCGAAGGCCATGCTCCGCATGAGCGCCCGAGCGCCCTCCGACAAGTGCACGGTACGCGTCCACTGTGCTGCCCGCGTCATGAATGCCGGGCCTACCGTGAAAACCGTGTGAAGGCTTCGCAGCCACAGCCTGGTTGCAGCAGTTCACGACATCTTCACATCTGCCGCGCCCGCGAACACGCCTCCGCCATGCGCGACTCATAGCATGAGCCGAGCGAGTTTCTCCGGTGAAGCCCGGGCGCGCCAGGGTGCATCGGCGAGGAGGCTTCTCATGACGGGCCAAGCAACCGCAGCTCAACCGACAGCAGACCAGCCGGTTCAACCGCAGTGTCAGCACCACTGGCTCATCGAGCCGCCATCTGGACCGCTCAGCAAAGGCGTCTGCAAACACTGCGCCGAGGAGCGCTATTTCATGAATGCGCCGCCCGAGTGGACCGGCGAAGAGCGGCACGCGGGTCAAGCGAGGGAGACGGCGTCAGACGAGAACCTGCCCATCCGGGAGACGGGTCTGCCGACCGGTAGACGGCCGGCGAAGCGCTAGAGAACGACCCGCTCGGGTGACGAAGCCCTTGTCGCAGCGGCCTTGGTGGCGTTGCCTGGACTGACGAGGCTGTCTGCGGCGGGCGCTGCCTCGTATGCCTGCAGGAGGGCGAGGAATCCCACGACCGCGAGGAGCTGGTAATAGGTGTAGTCGAGCTTGAGGCCCCCAAGCGCGATCAGCAGAAGGCCGAGCGCCTTCTGCCGCGCCAGGCCGCCACGTGACCAGAGACCCAGCACGGCATAGGCGTAGGAACCAAGGGCGGCGGCATACAGTGGCAGCGGCAAGAAGAGGCTGAAGGAGAAGTTCCACATCGCCATCGCCGACGCGATGGGTCTCTGGAAGGCCACGAGACCCGAGAACAGCGCCACGGCCACCAGGGCCAGTGCGGCGGCGCGCGGCTGCCATCCCGGCCACTCGGCCGGCGCGGCGCAGACCGCGACCAGCACCGCCAGTGTCTCTCCAAGAAAGAACATCCAACCGAACCCAGGCGACGACTCGGGGACCCCCATGGTCTGGCTCAAGTAGGAAACGTCAACGACCACGTAAGTGACCAGCACCAACGTCGGCAGCAGCCGGAATCGCCCCTGTGCCGTCATGGCTATCCAGGCGGTCGTCAGCGCCATGATGGACACCCCGGCAGTCCATGCTGTGCCGACCATCGCGCCACCAGCGACCGCGGCTGCCATCGTCCCGGCGAAGCCCAGCGCGGCGAGCGCGGCCACCCAGGCTGCGCTCCGCGGCTGGCCGAGCCAGCGGATGGCCATGAGCGCCAGCAGCGCGGTCCCCAACAGCATGGCGAGGTTTAGGGCGACGACGCCCAAGCCCTGAACGCGTCGGAACAGCTCCGCGTACTCCTCGTTGCCGCGCAGCATCGGCCCCACGCGCAGGGCGAAGCGCAGTAGCAGAAGCTCCGCCAGCGCCGCTCCTGCCAGAAGGGCAAGGAGCGCCGGTCGCCAGGCGGTCAGACGGGCGTTGTCAGCGGGAGGCGACAGCAGGGCCGCGATACTCATGGGCAGCCTCCAGGTCTAGAAGGGCTTGGGCCCAGGCCGCGGAGGCAGGGTAGAATGCGAGCGATGCGTGCTGTTGCAGTTTCTGGGTGAGATTGGATATCCAACCGAGGTGCTCCTCGCAGAAGGCCATTCGCGCCTTGTGACACAGACGAGCCCGCGCCGTCCAGCCGCGTTCCAGGGCTACCGCCTCCTTGCTGTACAGCAGGCTCAGGAACTCGAGCTCCACCCCGATGTGGTCATGCAGGTCTCGGTGCGCCTCGGCGATCTTGAAGCCGAAGACGGCGTACAAGCCCGCCAGCTCCGACAGCGCTTGCACTCTGGAGAAAGTCTGTTGGACGCCGTAGCTGCTTTCATATGGCGGGCATGGCACCTCGCGAGCGAAGAGGCGTGTGTACTCGGTGGCCAGCGACTGGCCATCGCTGATGCAGTCTAACCAGGCAAGCCGGAGGGTGGTGAGAGCATTGGCCACGGACTCCGCATCGTCCAGATTTGCCACGGCTTCCGTCACTTCTTGCCAGGCCCGCTTACTACTTAGAGTGTCGAGCAGGTTGGCGTCTGGGTGGGCGAAGAGGCGGCCGGCCCAGCGATAGGCTAACGCATGAGCTATCAGCGACTCCAGCGAACGGGTATCGGTCATGATGGACTCCCCTCACGCCGCGGATGCTGGCCGACGGCGGAGCCAGATTGCCCCAACGGCCACCACGACCATCAGCGCAACGGCGATGACCACGGCGAGCTGTGCGCCCTCGAGGCCTGCTCGCTCCACGAAGCTCAGTGTCAAGAAGCTGGAGAGCTGCTTGCGCGCGCCGACCTCCCTGTTGGCTCCGTTCCACACCGCCACGGCCAGCGGGACCTCGGTGCGCCCGGCCAGGGGCGCCGCCTCGGCGTCGCTGGTCTGGAGCGAGCGTACCAAGACGACTCGCCAGCGCCCGTTCTCCCAGACACCCTTGCCGGCCACGTTCTGCGCCGCCTTGTGCGTGGCGGTCCCAAATCCGGCCGAGACCAGCTCCTCGACGGGCGACGCCTTCTCGAACTGCGAGAGCGGGTTCCCCGCCGACGAGCCAATGAAGTAGCTCTGGGCCAGAGCGCTGCTGAAATCTTGAGGCGCTTGATATGGCGGCGTCCCCGAGACGCCCGCGTAGACGTCCTTATAGAAGTTCGGGTACGCCTGCACGACGTCCTGGAACCCCTTGTCGATGTCCTCCTGCCAGTCCGCCTTCCAGTGCCAAAGATTCGCGAGCTGCCCGGGCGCGCCCATGCAGATGTTCGGCAGGTCCGGGCTCAGGCTGAAGAGGAGGGCAGCGGCATCGCGGAACTCGTCGGGGTGGCTGGCGCGCGCGTCACGCGTCGCGTCTTGCCACTCCAGAAGGAACCCCACCTTCTCGTCGTCGTGCAGCGAGCGCACGCGCACCGTGGAGATCGAGACCTCATTGAGTCGCGGCACCGCGATGTTTTGCGGCGTCAGAGGGACATCCGTGGCCCTCGCTTGTCCCCAGACCGACGCCTTCGGGTCAAGCGGGACCTGCGCCACCTTCTTCGACGTGAGTGTCGGGCCTTGCTGGGCGAGAGCGACTCCCTGGTTGGCGAGGGCAGCCGCCACCGCCAGCGCTATGACAAAGAGCAGGTATGGAAAGAAACGCCTCAGTGCCATCGCAACCCTCCTCACGTCGTGTTGTGGCGGAACACCTGCCGCACTACGTCGAAGTTAGGCCGGATGAAAATGGGCTCCTTCAGTGGCACCCGGATGATCTCGTCTCCCTTGGCATCGTACCCCATCACCTCGTCACCCCTCACGCGGAACTTCTCCACCCACTTGTCGGTGGCGCCCATCAGGAGGAACACCCCGAGCATCTCAGGGTCGTCTTTCGCCTGCCGGTAGGCCTCCATCGCCTTATCTACTTGGGGGCCGAACATCTGACGGAGGTAGGCTGGAGGCACATGGATGGGCGGCACGTAGTAGATGTTGTTCTGGAGGCCGAACTGCGGGTAGAGCGGCAGCGCTACTTTCCGCACGTGCACGAGGTAGTCCACGGGGTTCTCCGGGTCCACCTCTTGGGGCGTATGGATCCAGCCATTGATGCGGATGCGGCCGATGCAGCCGACGGTGCAGTAGGGCTGCAGCCCCTGCTCAATACGGGGGAAGCAAGCGATGCACTTTTCCGCCACTCTCGTGGCCACGTTGTAGAGTACCTTCTTGAAGGGGCAAGCTTGTACGCATTCGCGGTAGCCCCGGCAGCGCTCCTGGTCCACCAGGACAATGCCATCCTCGGGCCGCTTGTAGATCGCCTTGCGCGGGCAGGCGGCCAGGCAGGCGGGCAAGGTGCAATGGTTGCAGATGCGCTGGAGGTAGAACGACCAGACGGGATGAGGCATGGTGAAGTACGTGCCACCTTCGATGAGGCCGTAGCTCTCGTCCTCACCCAGGTTGACGTTGGCCCAGTCTTCGTCCTCGGGCAGCCAGCCCAGCACCGTGCGGCCTTCCGACCGCTCCAAGGCCGCCTCGATCAGGGTTTTGCCGGTGTAGGTATTGCCGTCCCAGCTCTGCGGGCCAAGGAGCGAGAGGATGCGCATGTCCCAGCCTTGGGGATAGCCTCCATAAGGCTTGGTCTCGACGTTGTTCCACCACATGTACTCCTGGCCACGCCCCGAGGTCCAAGCGTTCTTGCAGATCATGGAGCAGGTCTGGCAGGCGATGCACTTGTTGATGTCGAACACGGCGGCAAACTGCTTCTTGGGAGGAGCCGCCTCATAGGGGTACTCTATCTCCCGGTTTATCTGCCAGTTGAAGACCTTTGGCATGGTTACCTCCTGATCCGTGTGCCGTACTTCTACGCCCTCTGCCGTACTTCCACGAAGCCGCCGCTGAGGTACTGCTTCATCGCGTCGCTCTCTTTGGTGGGCCGCAGGCCCTGAGTCACCGGCCGCCACAGCCCCTTGCCGCCCATGCCGCCGTCTTCGGCCTTGGTGATCTTGACGAAGGACTCTTTGGGAGCGCCGTTGGCGCAGTACACGTCCGACTCGAACCCCTGGCCGATCACCTGGCCCATGTTGTTCTTCCGGACAATCGAATCGGTGAGGAGGGTGGGGCGCAGCCAGGCGCGGGTGGCCGACTGATGGCCGCCGTAGCGGAACATGGACTGGTAGCCGGAGCGGGGATTCTTGGCGAGGCCGTCGGCGCGCTGCTCATGTGCCTCCACGCTGCCGTGGCTGGCCATATACATGTTGTACCACATGCGGAGCACGCCCCGGGGGATGCCGTTGTAATAGCGAGCGCGCGTCATCATGCGCATCACTTTGTAGTCTGGATCGGTCTCTTTCCAGCCGCGGTAGGGCCGGTCCTCAGGGTCGGCGTCGATCCAGACGTAGTCGCCCTCCTCGATGCCCAGGGCCTTGGCGTCAAGCGGGTTGATGTCCACGTAGCTCTCGTTGACCCAGGGCTGCCGTTTGTCGTGGCGGTACACGTCGCTAAATGGTCCGAACCAGGCCGCGGTTGTCTCCGAGTCTACAGGCGTGGTGTGCGCGCCGTGGCGGTACTTGGGCGTGATGAAGAGATGCGTCAGTCCATTCCCAGCCTGAGGGTGCTTGGTGGTCTTCAACTCCGCCCAGCTCTTGAGGACATTCCGGACCTGCCGCACATCGGTGCTCAGGTCGTCTCGACGCAAGCCATAGCCCTCCGGCCCCACGGGCCGAAGGGCAGGATGAGGACGGCCCACGATGACGTTGGGCTC